>JBFIJN010000053.1:0-26323 GCA_041600735.1 Nannocystaceae bacterium | reverse complement strand
CTGCGCGCCTCCTAGCGGCTCGCGGCGGTCGTGCCACGCGAAGAATACCGGCCCGTCGTTGGCGAACGTGTCGATGCCCAGCGCCAGCGCCGGGGGCAGCGAGTCCGCGGTCGCTCGCCCTTCGAGGGTGTGCTCGGCCCACGCGCGACCGCGCTCGCCGTAGACGAAGGTCATCGCGAGCTCCGCGGGCATCGTGGGCAGCGGGGCGTCGGCCGCTCGCCAGCGTCGCGCCAGCGCCTCGAGCTCCGCCACCGCCGACCCCGTCGCATCGCGAATGCAGCGCTCCAGCAGCACCAGTCCGGGCCAGCCATGGAAGATGCTGGGGCCTCCGACCTGCGCCGCGTCGCAGTGCCGATAGCGATCGAAGACGACCGCGCGCGCTTGGATTCGTGCGTGATGCATCGGTCGTCCCCTTCTTCGAATGAGGTGGCGGCACGGGGCCTCGGCCCCGTGCCACCGATCAACGGGCGACTAGCCCCACTCGCCCCAGGGCTTGGTGGCGTCCGTGCAGGACGCCTCGCCCGGCTTGCACTTGGGCGCGGGCGCGGGAGCGGCCCCACCGTCGGCTCCACCGATCACATGGCCAAGGGCCTCCTCGGTGATCTCGTCGTTCAGGGCTCGGTCGTCGCGGTTGGTCTTCGTGGTGGACATCGGATGTTCCAATCGTTGTCGTTTGTGGTTGAGCGAGTGCGGCGTCCTGCCGCGCTCACCAAGCCCTCCTCGGTGAGCGGGCCGGTTCTGACGCAACGATCGGAATCTTTTTTTCGAATGCGGCGCCGCGGCGATCGCACGCCGCCGCGAGACCGCCGCGAGATCGCCCCAGGCCCGCCCCAGCCCCGCCCGGGCGCCTCGCCCCGCGACGGCCTACAGCCCGTCGATACAGGCGAGTGCGGTCTGCGGGGCAGCCAGCGTGCGGCAGCCCCCTTGCAGCGTGAGCGGGCCGATCACGGTGAGCGCCCCGTTCGAGGGGTCGAGCCCATACAAGGTATTGCCGTCGCACAAGTAGAGCGCGTCGTCATTGGGGTGCACCGCCAGTCCTGGATCGGTCACCGTTGGCGTCAGCGGCCACAGCGGAGTGGCCGCGCCGGTGCTCGGCTCGACCGTGTACAAGTAGTCGTTCTCGGCCTCGACGGCGTACGGCAGCTGCAGCGGGTCGGACCACGCCAGCGCCGAGGCCGAGAAGAAGTAGCCGAGCGGTCCGATCACCGTGGCGAGCCCCGTCTCGACGTTCACGCGGACCAGCGCATCGAGGGACGGGTCGATGCCGAGCAGATCGTCCTCGCCCGGTCCCGCGAGCCCGAGCGCGATGGGGCCGAGCGACGTGGGTCCCACGATCTGAAAGCTGCAGTTGCACGGATTGATCGTGTCGATGCGACCCTGCGCGGCGTTGTGCCCGTAGAGCGTGCCGTCGCGCGCGAACGCGAGGCTCGTGTAGTCCACGCTGGCCGCGAGCGCGCACACTTCTACCGAGCCCCCCGCGAGCCCCACCTTCACCAGGCGCGGTGGGCTCGCCCCGCGATCGACGGTGAGCAACCAGTTCCCGGGCTCGCCCCCGGCCGAGGTCTCGCTCTCGCCGCTCTCGCTCGTGCTGTCCGTCGGATCGGGACCGGTGCTCGAGCTGGTGGTGAGCGGCGGGCCGGTGTCGTCGGGCGGCTGCGCGGTGCTGTCGCCGCTGGTGCCGAGGCTGCTGCCGCTGCCGCTGTCCGCGGTGCCCGGCAGCATGGTCGTCCCTCCATCCCCTTCGTCGGAGGCGGCGCCCTTGCAGGCGCTGCAGGTGAGACAGAGCAGCAAGGTCGAGCGCGTGAGATGAGCCAAGCGGTGCATTAGCGCCGCAATTGTCGAAGAGTAAGCGACGGGCCGCAAGCGCGGTGCCATGCTTCGCCCACGTTGCGTCGCCCGGTCACCCTCCCCACCGATCTCGCCCGCCGCCTCGACGACCCCGCGGGCGCGCTGCCAGATCTTGCCGATCTGCGCTGGGCCGCGGTGATCGGCCTGCTGCTGCGCGAGGCGGTCGACGACCCCGACCCACGGCTGCTGCTCATCGAGCGCAGTCGCGCGCTGCGGGACCACGGGGGGCAGCTCGCGTTCCCGGGGGGCAAGCCCGAGCCCGACGACGACAGCCTGCTCGACACTGCGCTGCGCGAGGCCGCCGAGGAGGTGGGCCTGCCGATCTCCGACACGACGGTGCTCGGCCGCCTGCAAGCCGTGCCCACGCCGACCCGGTTCCTGATCATGCCGTTCGTGGGCTGGGCGCCGCTCGGGTGGACGCCGCGCGCGATCAGTCCGGAGGTCTACGACATCGTCACGCCCCGGCTGAGCGAGCTCGCCGATCCGGCCCGGCATCGCGTGCTCGGCAGTCGCTCGTGGCAGGGGCGCGACTATCCGCTGCACGAGTATGCGGTGCACGATCCACCGCTGTGGGGCGCCACCGCGCTGATGGTGTGGGAGCTGCTGCGGCGACTGGAGCTGGCGGGGGACCCATGACGCTGACCCCCGCGCTGCTACAAGAGCTGGCCGCGGTCGCGAGCGAGGCGGGGCTGCTGCGGCTGGGGGCGGTGCGCCTCGATCACCCCGGCTTCGCCCCGGCCGCCGTCGCGCTCGACCGCTACCTCGACGAGGGCCTGCACGGCGAGATGGAGTTCATGGCGCGCACTCGGGCGCTGCGCAAGGACCCCGCGGGCATGCTGCCGGGTGCGCGCACGGTGTTGATCGGGGCGGTGCCGTATCGCGGCGAGGCCACCCCCATCGCTCGCTATGCGCAGTGCGCCGACTATCACACGGTCGTGCACGATCGCCTCGAGCTCGTCGAGGCGCACCTGCACGCGCGGCTGCCCGACGTGGGCACGCTGATCTGCGTGGACACCAAGCCGCTGCTCGAGCGCAGCGCGGCCGCGCTCGCCGGGCTGGGCTTCCTCGGCAAGCACGGGTGCCTCATCGTGCCGGGGCTCGGCTCCTATGTGCTGCTGGGCGCGCTGCTGTGCACCGCCCCGCTCGCGGCCCCCGACGCGGTGCAAGAGCTACGGCGCGCGGGCTTCGAGGCCTGCGGTCAGTGCACGCGCTGCCTCGACGCCTGCCCCACCCAGGCCTTCACGGCGCCGGGGCGCCTCGACCCGCGGCGCTGCATCTCGTACCTGACCATCGAGCACCGCGCGGCGATCGAGCCCGCCCTGGCCGATGCGATGGGCGAGCGCATCGCCGGCTGCGACGTGTGCCAGGAGGTCTGCCCGTACAACGGCGGGCGCGAGCGCGATGCTCGGGTGCCGGCCGCGGCCTGGATCGAGCCGCCCCCGGGGCGGCCGCGTACCCCCGATCTGCTCGAGCTCGCCAATGCTCGCAATGCCCGCTACCGCTCGTTCGTCAAGCACACCGCGCTGCGCAGGATTCCGCGGCGATCGATGCGGCGCAACGCATTGCTTGCGCTGGGAAATCGCGAAGGAGAGCTCGGCGAGGACGAGCGCCGAGCGATCGAGCAGGCGCTCGGCGACGAGGATCCGCGGGTCCACGCCGCGGCCGAGCGGGCGCTGCGGCGGCGCGGGGGCGGGTAGGGGTTGCCCTGTTGCAACCGCCAACTCCGTGGTACGTCGTACCACCACGATGAAGCTCCACACGCTCTCCTTGGCCCTCGTTCTGCTCGTTCCATTCGGCTGTGACAGCAAGCCCGCCGACAGCAAGGCCGACGCCAAGGCTGGCGACGCCAAGGCTGGTGATGCCAAGGCCGGCGATGCCAAGGCCGGTGATGTCAAGGCGGCGAAGGCCGACGACGGCGACACGCTGCCCACCGAGATCGAGACGCTCGCGCTCGACCAGGGGGAGAGCAAGATCCCCGCCACGATCGACGTGCCCAAGGGCTCGACCACCTTCAACGACGACCCCACCACGATCCGCATCGAGTGGGGCGAGGGGCGCGAGCGCGGCAAGCTGTTCGGGGTGCAGATCGCCAAGGGCAACGAGTTCAACACCAACCTCGGCGATCTCGAGGCGATGATGCTCAAGAACGAGTACGGCAACACCAACGTGATCGTCGAGAAGACCGACACGCTGCTGCGCTATACGATGCAGCGCGAGGGCGGCGAGCCGAGCCACAAGTTCCAGATGATCCTCGAGCTGGGCGGCGAGAAGTGGGTGTGCAAGGACGGCAACCGCGGCGGCTGGACCGAGGAGACCATCAAGCGTCAGCTGGAGGCCTGCAAGACGCTCAAGGCCAAGTAGGCCCGCATGCTCGCCGCGCTGCGCAACCGACTCCAGTTCTTCGTCGAGCGCTTCCTCGTACGCGGGCTGATCTATCGGCTCGCGTTCGTGATCGGAGTCTTGGTCGCAACGTCGGTGGCCGGTGGGATCCTGGTGGTCGGCACCGAGGGCTTCGGCGACCTGCCGACCGCGATCTGGTGGGCGTTCCTGCGGCTGTCCGACCCGGGGTACCTCGGCGACGACGAGGGCACCTACGTGCGCATCGTGTCCACCGGCCTCACCGTGGCCGGGTACGTGCTGTTCATGGGCGCGCTCATCGCGATCATGACGCAGTGGCTCAACGCCGCGCTGCGGCGGCTCGAGAACGGGCTCACGCCGATCGCCGATCGCGATCACATCGTGGTGCTGGGCTGGACCACGCGCACGGGCACCATCGTGCGCGAGCTGTTGCTGTCGACCGATCGCGCCCAGCACCTGCTGCGCTTGCGGGGCCGCAGATCGCTGTCGGTGGTCGTGCAGGCCGAGGAGGTCGACGCCGCGCTCCACCAAGAGCTGCGCGAGCGCGTGGGTGATGCCTACCGCGCGGGTCGGCTGGTGCTGCGCTCGGGCACGGCGCTGCGGCCCGAGCACCTGCGCCGCGTGGCGGCCCGGCACGCGGCGGCGCTCATCCTACCCGCCCCCCCGCGCGACACCCCGGGGGTCGCCCCCGACACCGAGACCATCAAGACGCTGCTCTCGCTGGCCAGCCTGCGCGAGAGCGATCGCACCGCCGAGCTCCCGCTGGTGGTGGCCGAGATGCTCGACTCCCGCCAGGTGCTCGCGGCCCGCCGCGCCTACCCGGGCCCGCTCGAGGTGGTCAACAGCCAAGTGATCATCGCCAGCCTCATGGGGCAGATCATCCGCCACCCCGGCCTCTCCCACGTGGTGGCCGGGCTGCTCGCCTACGGCGAGGACAGCGAGATCTACGTGCGCGACGCCCCGACCCTCGCCGGCCAGCGCTTCGGAGACCTGGCCGAGGCATTCCCCGCCGCGCTCCTCGTGGGGGTGGTGCGCACCGAGGCCGACGGTCCGCGCTCCATGCTCAATCCGAGCGACGATCTGCGGCTGCGCGCGGGCGATCGCGTGGTGCTGGTGGCCGAGAACCACGACGCGACCACGCCCCCGGCCCACTACACGCCGCGGCGCGCCGACCACGGGGAGGGGGTGCCGTCGGCCCCCGAGAGCAAGCGCGAGCGTCGGGTGCTCGTGCTCGGCTGGAACGAGACGGTGCCCGATCTGCTGGCCGAGCTCGAGCGCTACGGCTCGGAGCAATTCGACGTCACCGTGGCCTCGATGACCACGGTGACGCGACGCAACAAGCAGCTCGAGGAGCACGACGTCGTGCCCGTCCGCGTCACCGTGCAGCACGTGGAGCTCGACTACACGATTCCCGGCCGGCTCGAGCGTCTCGATCCGGCGAGCTTCGACAACATCATCCTCGTGGCCACCGATCGCATCGAGAGCCACGAGACCGACGCGCGCACGATCGTGGGGCACCTGCTGCTGCGCGAGCTGGTGCCGCCGCTGCGCGAGGGCGGGCCCCACGTGCTCGTGGAGCTCGCCGAGAGCGAGAACCTCGCGTCGTTCTCGGCCGAGGGCAGCGAGATCTTGGTGCCCTCGCTGCTGCTCAGCCACATCATGGCCCAGATCGCGCTGCGACCCGATCTGCGGGTGGTGTTCGAAGACTTGTTCGGCGCCGAGGGGCCCGAGATCTTCTTCCGCTCGGCCGCCGAGTACGGGCTCGAGGGCAAGGACGTGAGCTTCGCCGAGGTGTGCCACGCCGTGGCCGCGCGCAACGAGACCGCGCTGGGCGTGCGACTGTGCTGCCACGATGACCGCGGCGACGACGAGATCCTCGTGAACCCGCCGCGGGAGCGAAGCTGGCGCCTGCGCGAGGGCGATGAGCTGGTCGTGCTGGCGACCTACGTCTGAGACCACGCGCTCAGAGCACGGCGTGCACGTAGCTGTTGATCGTGCGCATCGCCGATCCGCCCGCCGAGGGGCCGGGACGACAGTTTCGCACCATGGGAGACAGCGTGCCCCTGACCCCGCAGCGTGGCTTCAACAGCGGCAGCGTCGTGCACAGCGTGTACGTGGTCATGTCGCAGTAGTCGCCGAGCGCGGCAGAGCACGTGCGGCCCTCGAGCTGTGCCAGCAGCGGTCCCACGACGGTCCCCCTGCACATGTACTGGGCGTCTTCGTCCACGAACAAGTTGCCGAAGAAGCTGGCCTCGTACACCGGGTAGGCCAGGTTCGTGCCGCTGCCCAGCGCGGGATGATCGCCGGTGAGCCACAGCGGCACCGCGACTCCGCTGACATTGGTCCGCGCCAGCAGGCACGCGGTCACCCACTCCTGGCAGTCCTTGTTGCAGGCGCCGTACTCCCACTCGGGCGCCAGCCCCAGCGCGCCATCGAAGTCCGTGGGCACCCCGTCCACATCCTTGGTGAGGCTCACCCCCAGGGGGAGCGCGCACTCGACCAGGTAGCGTGCCGTGGCCACGCGATCCGGACCATCGAGCAAGGCTCCGTTCAGGCCCTCGAGGCTGTCGAGCGCGTGTGCGGGATCGATGCCCCCGATCTGCGGATCGTGGAGGCCATTGTTGACGTAGCCGCCGCCCTCTCGCGCCTGGGCGATCGTGGTCTTGCGAAGCTCGAGCTCGAGCGACGGATCGTCCTCGTCGGTGCAAGCACTCATGAGAAGGACGAGGCCGAGGCAGAGGACATGTGTGATGTCGTTCATGGGGACTCCTTGCGAGGCGTGTGGGACTCGATCCACTCGTCGATGGCGGCCCAGTTCCCGGGATCTCGGGTGGTGACGAGCCGCGCCGCATGACGAGCCATCATCCGTGCTTCTGCCGCTCGTCCGCGGCTCCACAGCGCCTTGGCCAGGGCGAACCGCGTGCGGCTCTCCTTCTCTGGGTCGAGGAGCACGGATTCGAAGCGCTCGATCGCCCGCTGGCACAGCGCGATCGCCTCGTCGGCGTGACCGAGGCCTTCCTCGGCGAAGCACTGGCTGCTGAGCGCATACGTGGCCAGCGGGTGGGTCTCACCCACCGTGGAGGCGAAGATCGAGCGAGCGTGGCCGATCGCCGCGGTCGCGCTGCGATGGTCCCCCGCGTGCGAGAGCATCGTGCCGAGGTTGAGCCACGCGATCCCCACGTCGACATGGTCGGGGCCGAGCTTGGCCTGCTTGAGCGCCAGCGCCTGCTCGAACTGGGCTCGGGCCTGGTCGAAGAAGCCCTGCTCGGCGGCCAGGATCCCGAGGTTGTTGAGCAGCCAGGACCGCACCACGTCGTCGCCGTTGCGCTCGATCGCGGCCCTCGCCGCGAGCACGTGGTGCGTGGTCTCGTCGTAGTTGCCGAGCATCGTGGTCACGAACAGCAACGAGGTCCAGGCTCGCGCCGCGGTCGCGTCGTCCCTGGCGCTGCCCGCCGCCACGATCGCTTCCTCGAGGGTGGCTCGAGCGGCCTCCATCGAGCCACCCTCGGTCTGCACGCGTCCGAGGCACTCGAGCGCCTCGGCGAGCAACGCCGGATCGGCATGCCCGCGGGCGGCCGCGAGCGTAGCCTCGGCGAGGTGGGTGGCCTTCTCGATTCGGCCCGCCTCGCGAAGCGTGCTCGCTTCATCGATGTCACGGCGCAGGGTCGCGTTGCGCTCGTCGGGGTCGTCGAGCGGGGTCGCCACGAGCTCGTCCGCGGCCGCCTCGCTGCACGGATCCAGCGAGGGCAGTCGGAACGGCAGGACGACCGCCTGGGTGAGCATCTCGGAGTCCTCGGCCTCGGCGAGCGCGGAGACGGTGCCCACGAAGCGGTTGCGACGGCGCTCGAGGCAGCGGGTGCGCTGCTCGAGCTGGGCCTCGGACTGCCGACGGGTGACGAACGTGGCCTCGCAGGCTTCTCGCGTCATCGTGGCCCAGTCGCTGGCATGGGCATCGAGACGCTCGAGCACGCGGGGTAGCAGGCCGTGGTCGGTCGGACCATGCGCCGCGAAGGCCTGCTCGACCCGCTGCCGCGCGTCCGCGTCCCAGGTCCCCGCGAGCACCGCGGCAACCTTGGGGCACGGGTCGGGCGAAGCGCGGGCGAAGCTCAGCGCGGTGCCGAGCGCTAGACCCACGCCAAGGGTGATGATCGTGGTTCGCGATCGACGACCGCCCACCAGAGCCTCGAGCTCGGTGATGAGCGCATCCATCGACGGCCATCGCTTGGCCGAGTCGGTCGAGAGCCCGCGCCAGAGCACGCGAGACAGCTTCTGCGGGGCCTCGACCCCCGCGGGAGCGATCTGGCGGCTGTCGGAGAGCATCGCGAGGAACAGGGTCGCGAGGTCGTTCCCGGGGTAGGGACGCACCTGGTAGACCGCCTCGAAGAGCGAGGCACAGAACGAGAATTGGTCGCTCAGCGCGTCGGCCTGCCGCCCTTGGAGCTGTTCGAACGACATGTATCCGAGCGTTCCCATGAGCACGCCCGAGCGCGTCAGGTCCTCGGCGAATGGGCCGGGGTTGCGGTCGGTCTCCTCTAGCCCGCACGGCTCGTCGTCGGCGGGCGTCATGACGCCATCGGACCCGACCAGCTCGCGCGCGAGCCCGAAGTCGAGCACGCGCACGCGGCCCTCTTCGTCCACGATGCAGTTCTCGGGCTTGAAGTCGCGATGGACCAGGCCCTTGTGATGCGCGGCCGCGAGGCCTCGCGCCGCTTGTAGATACAGCGCGACCGCGGCGTGCCACGGTGGACGCTCGCGCGCCCATGCTCGCAGCGTGCGCCCACGGACCAGCTCCATTGCGATGAAGGTCTGACCATTGATCGCGCCGATGTCGTAGACCTGCACGACGTTCGGATGGGAGAGTCGGGCCAGGGCCTGGGCCTCGCGCAGCAGCCGTGCTTCGCTCCGTCGCGCACCCGACGCGTTCAGCAGCTTGAGCGCCACATTGCGGTCGAGCGTCTCGTCGTGGGCCTCGACCACCACACCCATCCCGCCGCGCCCCAGCAGGCCCAGCACGAGGAAGCGACCCATGTGCCGTCCGCGCAGCTCGGTGACCGACCACGCCCTGGGCAACGGGGTGTCCGCCTCGGTTGGGTTGCTCCGCAACGGCAACCGCTGCGTCGACTTGCGTAGGTGCTCCATAGACGATGGCCCCGCGCGCCCATCCACGCCTCCAGCGAGCTCGACGCGCCGCTCACTCCCCAGAACGATGTTGTTCATCGAACGCGGGCGCTCGATGAACTGGTACGAACAGGCCGAGTGGAGCCTCGGTCACCTCCCCAAGTGCGAATTGAAGAATACGCGCACGTGGGCCCAAGCGTCCTCCGCAGCTTTTGCGTCGTAGTGTGCACTGGAGGGGTTTGCGAACGCATGAGGTGCGTCGTAGTGGTGCAACTCCAATGACTGGCCCGCCTTCTTCATGGCGGCGGCGAACTTTGCCACGGCCTCGGGGGGGATCCCGCGATCCTGGTCCCCGAAGACCCCGAGCACGGGCGCCCCGAGCTTGGCGAGGATCGCGGGATCGGTCTCGAGGTGGCCGTAATAGACCACTGCGGCGTCGAGGTCGGGCTGCATCAGCGCCTGCTGCAGCGACCACCCGCCGCCAAAGCACCAGCCGATCACCCCGCGCTTGCTGGCCTTCACCCGTGGATCTTCGGCAAGGAAGCGGTGGGCCGCGGTGAGCACGGCGCGCGCCTTTGCATCCTCCACCGCCTTCATCATCGACATCGCCTGGTCGGGCTCGGTCGCAACCTTGCCACCATAGAGATCGACCGCGAGGGCGGCGTATCCGTCCGCGGCGAGACGATCGGCCCAGTATCGAATGTGGTCATTCAGGCCCCACCACTCGTGAATGACCACCACGGCAGGCATCGGCGCGGAAGCGCCCGGTGGCAGCGAGAGATAGGCCTTGGAGCCGCCGGGGAGCTCGATCTCCTGGCCGCGAGGTGCGGGCGGCGTGGCGGCGGTCAGCTCGTGCAGCGCCGCGAACTCCTGCTCGGACAGGATCCCCGTGTGGCTCATCGCCCTCGGCTGCGCGGCAGGTTGCGGCGCGGCCTCGGCCTCGGGGGCGGGCTGGGCGTGAGGCGCGGGAGCGGGGCTCGCGGGCACCGGAGTCTCCGCCGTCGTGCTGGTGGACTGCGGCGGCCCCTGGCATGCGAGCGCGAGGGAGGAACCGATGAGGCCCAGCACGATCGATGGCAGACGCATGGCGCCTGCCATCCTAGCAGCCCTTCAGCTCCACACGCGCAGCAGGCTTTGCTCGGCGGGCACGCCGAGGCGGATCGGAAAGCCGTAGTGGCCCTGGGCGCGGTGCACGTACAAGCGATCGCGACCTCGTGCCCACGGGCCGTGATCGGGGATCTGGGTGAACGCCGAGAGGAACGTGTGCGGCAGCCCAAACGAGAGCAGCCCCACCTGTCCGCCGTGCGTGTGCCCCGAGAGCACGAGGTCTCCCTCGCCCTCGGGCAGGTGCTTGAACGCGCCGGGATCGTGCAGCAACAGCAAGCGCAGCGCCCCCGCCTCGCGCGGGTGCTCGTCGCAGACCACCCGCATGTGCGCCTCGCGGTTGCGCCACGCGAAGTCGAAGCCCACCACCTGCACGGGCCCCGCGGCGGTCGGCACCGTCACCGACTCGTCGACCAACAGCTGCACGCCGGTCCGCGCATAGGCTCGCCGCACCACCTCGCGCGCCTCGTGATCGTGGTTGCCGTGGCAGGCGAACACGCGCCCCTCGTAGGCGCGCAGCGGCTCGAGCGCTCGCGCGACGGTGTCGACGTCGTGCGACTCCATCGTCATCAGATCGCCGGTCACCAGGATGAGGTCTGGCTGCTGCTCCACCGCGCGCTGGCAGATCTTCTGCAGTCGCGCCACCGACATGAACGCGCCGAGGTGGGGGTCGGTGATCTGCACGATCGTGAGCGGCCGGCGCTGGTCGGCGTCGGACGGGGCGCCCAGGCCCTCGCGGTAGCGTCGCGGCGCGGGGCCGGCATCCTGCTGCGGCTCGAGTCGCAGGTCGACCAGCTCCTCGCGCGTCCACAGCGACTGCACGAGGCCCCCCGCGGCCAGCGCGAACGGGATCCATGCGCCGTACGGGGTGAGCCCCACCGCGGCCGCGATCGCCCACGGGAACGCGATGAAGGTGGCCGCGATGAACCACGAGCCCGGCCAGTGCACCACCAGGCGCAGCGGCCACGGCTTCATCCGCGGCCGCCACATCAGCAAGCCGATCTGCAGCGCCGCGGCCACCTGGAAGTACGGCACCACGGGCCCGAGCGGCCCCAGGTGGTCGCGTAGCGCGAGGCCCACGCCGGCCGGGAACAGGAGGATCACGATCGCGAACACCCCGAACACCCGGTTGCGCAAGAAGGCGCTCAGCACCAGGGCCAGGTAGGCCCCCCACACGGAGATCGCGTACGCGCTCATCGACGAGCCCTCGACGTCGCAGCGAGCGCGGGGGTTACGAGGGCTCGCTCGACGGCGGCGGCAGGCGGCATGAGTCGCCTAATCGTACTCCCAGGGCGCGTCCTTCACGAGCGGACCGAGGATCGCAGGGTCGTGGAAGGCCGCATGGAGCAGCGCCCCCAGCCGCTCGAGCGCCGGGAGATCGCGGCCGTAGGCCACGAACGTCCCCGCCTCCGGGTCCATCCTGAGCTGCTTCTCCAGCTCCGGCGCCTGCGTTCGCATCAGCTGGAGCGCGACGTCCGACCAGCCGTACCCGTTGGGCTCGCGCCCGTTGGCCTCGAACACCGCCTCGCGCTCGACCATGTGATTGTCGGAGAGCATCAAGCAGTACTCACCGGGCTCGTGGTCGTACTCGAAGAGGACTAGCGGAGCGTAGCGGACGCGTTCGTTCAGCATTCTGGTAACCGGCATGGTGCCATATCCCACGGTGACCGCGTTGGGTTAGAAGGGGCCCGATGAGCTTCGACGCGGTGGTGTTCAGCGGCGGCGGCTGTCGCTGCTTCTGGCAGGCGGGCTTCTGGTCGGTCGTGGCACCCGCGCTCGAGCTGCGGCCGCGTACGGTGGTGGGCGCGAGCGCGGGCTCGGCGTTTGCCTGCGCCGCGCTGGCCGATCGGATCGACGTGGTGATCGCGGCCTTCACCCGTCGCACGGCCGCCAATCCGCGCAATGTGTATCCGCGCAATCTCGTGCGCCGCCAGCCGCTGTTTCCCCACGAGCAGATCTACCGCGGCACGATCCTCGAGACGATGGACGCGGACACGCTCGCGCGGCTCCACGGCGGTCCCGAGCTGCGCATCCTCGTCGCGCGCCCGCCTGCGCGGGGGCCCGTCGTGCCCGCGCTGATCGCTGGGTTCGCGGCCTACAAGCTCGATCACCTGATCCGGCGTCGCGTGCATCCCACGTGGCCGCGCCGGCTCGGGTTTCGCCCGCAGCTCGTGTCCGTGCGGGACTGCCACACCGCGGTCGAGCTCGCCGAGCTGATCCTCCAGTCCTCGTGCATGCCGCCGATGATGCCGCTCTACCAGCGTGACGGTCGCTCCGTGGTGGATGGTGCGATCGTCGACGGCGCGCTGGTCGAGTCCGTCGCCGATCATGCATCGACGCTGGTGCTGCTCACGCGCCCGCACCCCGCCGTGCCCACGCACCCCGGCCGCACCTATGCGCAGCCCTCGACGGTGGTCCCGATCGCGATGTGGGACTACGCCAGCCCGGCGCTGATCGGGCCGACGTTCGATCTCGGCCGCCGCGACGGCGAGGCGTTCGTGGCCCGGCAGCGCGGCTAGTCGACGATGATGCGCCGGTAGGCGAGCGTCGCGTCCACCACGTGGAGGTGGAGCTGCCGCGCGGCGGCGTCGCCGGTGATCCACGCGGCCTCGCCCGCGAGCGCGAACGCATCATCACCGCGCGGCAGGTGCGAGTCGTTCAGCTTGGCGGCATCGACCAGCGGCGCTCCGCTGGCGTCGATCACCATGCCCCACGTGCCCGCGAAGGTCGACCCGCCCGCATCCCAGCGCTCCCACAGCACCACGAACGTGTCGTCGCCGAGCGCGACGAGCTTGGGGCGCTCGGCGTGCGACTGCCCGCCGGTGTCGGCTTGATAGTGGGTCAGCCAGCGCAGCCGGTTGCTGCGCGCGGCGCCGCCCGATTGCACGTCGAAGGTATCGGGCATGCCGGGATCGAGGTGGGTGCCGCTCTCGACCGACACCGCATAGAAGTCGCGTCGCACTCGCACGAGGCCCAGCTCGCGCGAGCCTGCGACCTGGCTCTCGACGCCCGGGGTGGACTCGGTGGCGAACAGCGCGAGGTAGCCATACATGGAGTCGTTGGCGATCATCGCGGCGTTGCCGAGCCGCGTGAACGTGTTGTTGGCCCCGGTGTCGCCCTTGATCGCGAGCATCGGGTAGGGGCCGCTGTCGGGCTCGACGCGGGCCAGCACCACGTCGCGCGGGAACGCGTCGCCGAGGTGCATCTCGACGAACGCGGTGCCGTCGTGGAACAGCCGCTGATCGAACGAGTGGCTCACCCAGATCGAGGAGCTGCGCGTGACCTCGCCGGTGCCCGAGTGCAGGTGAGTGGTGAGCGCCTTCTGGTGGCGCGCATCGATGGCCCAGTCGGTGTCGGTGTTGATCCCGTGCACGAGCGCCACCGTGCCCGCGCCCCACGCCAGCCGCGAGGTGGCGGCGACCATCGGGTTGATGACCAGCTCGGGCGCGTCGCCGCTGGCCTCGCGCGCGAGATCGAGGTCGGTGTCGAACGCCAGCGTGCCGTCCCAGCCTTGCTTGACCACGCGCACGATCCCGCTGCGGTACTCGCCGGGGGCGGGCTCGTCGAGCGTGAGCGTGGCGCTCTCGTCCACGCCGCTGGCCACGTAGAGCATGTCGTTGGGGTCGCGCGCGAGGCCCATGATGCGATCGAGCATCGCGGGCTCGAGCACCGCGGTGACCACATAGTCGGCCGCCAGCGGCTCGAGCCGCAGCACGTAGGCGTGGCCGCTGGGTCCGCTGGCGTAGTCCTGCACCAGCACGTCGATGGTGCGCCCGTGGGCGACCGCGACGATCTCGGGCGACTTGCCGTACTGCGTGGACCAGCCGCTCGGGCCCTCGAGATCTTGCAGGTTGGTGTCGAAGGGCACGAGCAGCTCGCCGATGGTGGCCACCGGGACCGCCGGCGCGCCGGTCTCGTCGGCGGTGCCATCGGCGGTGTCACCCGAGCCGCTGGGATCGCTGGTGGCCTCGGTGCCGTCCCCCGAGCCGCTGCCGCCACTACCTCCGCCGCACGCTCCGCCGCACGCGAGCGCCAGCATCATCGCCACGCCCACCGCCCGCTGCCCCGATCGTTGCCCTGAAGTCATGCTCCGAGCGTAGAGGATGGATGCGCGGCGTCGCAACGACGGTGTGCCTGGGGGCCACGGGCCCCGCGCGGTGGCGGCATCAGCCCTCTGCGAGCAGGCGATCGAGCACCTCGCCCACGAGCTGCGGGTTGGCGCGCCCGCGGGTCTCCTTCATCACCTGGCCCACGAGATAGCCGCGTAGCTTGGTCTTGCCGGCGCGGAACCCCCGAACTTGCTCGGGATTGGCCACCATCACCGCACGCACGGTGGCCTCGATCACCGCGGTATCGCTGACCTGTCGGTGACCGTCGCGCTCGGCGATGGCGCGCGGCCCGATCGAGGTGCCCGCGCTGGACTCGCGGTAGATCGTGGCGAAGATCGCCTTGGCGCTCGGCCCCGAGACCTCGTCGGCCTCGACCATCGCCACGAGCTCGGCGAGCACCTGCGGGCGGATCGGGCTGGCCTCGATGGTGAGGCCGTCGGCGTTGAGCTTGCCCAGCAGCTCGACCGTGAGCCAGTTGCTGGCCCGGCGCGCGGGAGCTGCGGCCGCGAGCATCTGGTCGAGGTAGTCACCGAGCGCGGGCTCACCCGCGAGCAGCGTGGCGTCGTCTTCGGCGATCCCTCGCGCCACGTAGCTGGCGCGTCGCACCGCGGGCAGCGGGGGCAGGCCGGCGCGCACCTCCGCGATCCACTCCGAGGGAATCGCGAGCGGCGGCAGATCGGGCTCGGGCATGTAGCGATAGTCGGCCGCGTCCTCTTTCAGGCGCATCACGCGGGTGCGATCGCGATCGGAGTCGTAGCTGAGCGTGGCCGACTCGATCGCCTGGCCGTGCTCGAGCAGGTCGACCTGGCGGCGGATCTCGGCGGCGATGGCCTGCGCGAGGAAGCGGAACGAGTTCAGGTTCTTGATCTCGCAGCGGGTGCCGAGCACGGTGCTGCCGCGCGGCCGCACCGACACGTTGGCATCGCAGCGCAGCGTGCCCTCTTCCATGTTGGCCGACGAGATCCCGAGCGTGCGCACCAGCGTCCGCAGCTCTCGCATGTACGCGGCGGCCTCCTCGGCGGAGGCGATCGCGGGCTGCGAGACGATCTCGAGCAGCGGCGCGCCGGCGCGGTTGTAGTCGACCAGGCTGTGCTCCTCGCCGGTCACGTGGGTGTTCTTGCCCGCGTCTTCCTCGAAGTGGATGCGCACCAGCGGCACGCGCTTGAAGCCCGGCACCTCGAGCCCACCACCGGTGGCATAGGGGTGATCGGACTGCGTGATCTGATAGCCCTTGGGCAGGTCGGGATAGAAGTAGTGCTTGCGGGCGAAGCGGCTGCTCGGGTGCAGCTCGCAGTCGAGCGCGAGCGCGAGCGCGATGCCCGAGCGCACGGCCGCGGCGTTGGGCACGGGCAGCGTGCCGGGCAGGCCCAGCGTGTAGGCATCGACGAGCGTGTTGGGCGGCTCGTGCAGGCCCACCGGGCACGCCGAGAACATCTTGCTCGCGGTGGCCAGCTGGCAGTGCACCTCGAGGCCGATCACGGGCTCGTAGTCGACGGCGGGCATCAGCGCGGCGCTCCGGGTGCGAGGGGGGCTGCGAGCGCGGAATCGGGCGGGCGCTGCCGGTGGTGCTCGGTCGCGTCTTCGTGGGCGGCCGCCGCCGCGAGCAGCGTGGGCTCGTGCAGCGCGGGCGCCTGGAGCTGCACCCCGATCGGCAGGGCCGGGTGCTCGGCGCTCGCGCGGGAGAGCCCCGCCGGCAGCGAGATCGCAGCGAGCCCCGCGAGGTTGGCCCCGATCGTGAACACGTCGGAGAGGTACATCGCGAGGGGATCCGAGCGCTCGCCCGCGCGGAAGGCCGGCACCGGCGAGGTGGGGCACGCCACGAGATCGCAGCCCGCGAACGCGCGCGCATAGTCGTCGGCGATCCGCTGCCGCACCCGCTGCGCCTGGCCGTAGTAGGCGGCGTAGCTGTCCTTGCGCAGGACGAACGTGCCGAGCAGGATGCGTCGCTTGACCTCGGCGCCGAAGCCCGCCTCGCGGGTGGCCTCGTAGGTCTCGCGCAGCGAGGGTCGCTCCGCGCGGGCCCCGTAGCGCAGGCCATCGAAGCGCGCGAGGTTGCTGGCCGCCTCGGCCGCACACAGCACGTAGTAGGTGGCCACCGCGTGGCGGGCGTGGGGCAGCGCAACGTCGACGAGCGTGGCTCCGGCCTCGCGCAGCACGTCGAGCGCTCGCTCGAACGCGGCGGCGACCTCGGGATCGAGACCCTCGTGCGCGAGGGCCTCGCGGTGCACCCCGATCCGCAGCCCCGCGGCCCCGCGCTCGCAGGCCGCGAGGTAGTCGGGCACCGGTGCATCGAGCGAGGTGGAGTCGAGCGGATCATGGCCCGCGAGCACCTGCAAGATCGCCGCGGCATCGCGAACGTCGCGGGTGATCGGCCCGGCTTGATCGAGGCTCGAGGCGAACGCGATCATGCCCTGGCGACTGACGCGGCCGTAGCTCGGCTTGAGCCCCACCACCCCGCAGAAGCTGGCCGGCTGGCGGATCGAGCCGCCCGTGTCCGAGCCCAGCGCGGCCGCCACGCTGCCCACGGCCACGGCGGCCGCCGAGCCACCCGAGGATCCGCCGGGCACGTAGCGCGCGTCCCAGGGATTGCGCGGCGCCTCGTAGGGCGTGTTCTCGCTCGACGAGCCCATCGCGAATTCGTCCATCGCGAGCTTGCCGGTGATCACTGCGCCCGCGCGCTGCAGGCGGGCGGCGTGGCTGCCTTGGTAGGGCGGGATCCAGCCCTCGAGGATCCGCGAGCCGGCGCGGGTCTCGATGCCCTCGCTCACGAACAAGTCCTTGAGCCCCACCGGAACCCCGGCGAGCGGGCCCAACGCACGGCCCGCGGCGCGGGCGGCATCGATCGCCTTGGCGGCCGCGGCCGCGGACTCGCGCGCGCGCAGCAGGTATGCGTGCACGCGCGGCTCGGTCGCGTCGGCGCGCGCTTCGAAGGCCTCGAGCACCTCCTCGGCGCGCAGCGAGCCCTCGCGTACGTGCGCCGCGAGGGCTCGAACCGAGAGGGCAGTGATCTCTGTGGGCGTCACCGGTGGGCGCCGACTCTAGCAGAGGGCTGCGGTCGCGTCGCGACCGGCCCGAGGGCGTGGCCGCGACGCAGGGGTGGCGGGCCTGCCTACTGCTGGAAGCAGTAGATCGGCGAGGTCCAGCCGCACACCGCACCGCCGCCGCCGCACCACGTGGTCCACCACGAGGTCGCGAACTCGGTGCTGCCCCAGTTCGCCGAGGTGGCCCCGGTATCGGTCCAGCCGTTGCAGTGGCCGGTGCCCGCGTTGGCGCCGCTCTGATCCACGTTGCTCCACACGGTGGGGAAGCCCCCGCCGCCGCACGAGGTGGTGCCGATCGGCGTCGGCCCCATCTGCTCGGTCATGTCGATCGGATGCGCGAGGTCGCCGTTGGTGAGGTCGGCCCAGTTGTTCGCGATCACGGTGCCGTCGGGCAGCACATAGGGCTCGTTGGAGGGCGAGAAGCGCGTGGCCGGGCTCTGCGTGCCGTCGCCGAGCCACGCCATGTACGTGCCGGGCAGGCCGGCCGCGCTGGCGAGCGCCTGGCACTGGGCGTCGGCGCCGGCGAGGCCACCCATGTTGCCGGTGAACTGCGCGCTCGAGACGAACACGTAGCGCGATCCGGACTCGACCACGCAGGTGGCCGAGCACCCGTCGCCGCCGACCACGTTGCCATCGTCGCAGGCCTCGCCCACGTCGACGATCCCGTTGCCGCAGCTCTCGTCCGAGCTACAGCTCGCGTTGCAGCCGTCGCCGTCGGCCCAGTTGCCGTCGTCGCAGATCTCGTCCACATCGAGCAGGCCATCGCCGCAGATCCGCGGATCCCAGCTGCCCGTCGTGGTCATGTCGGCCCAGAAGCCCATGCCCGGCGTGATCTCGAAGTCTGCACCCCAGCCCGCCTGCCACAGGCGCAGCCAGCCTTGGTCCTGACCCGACCAGAATGCCACCGAGTCGGCCGTGGGCAGCATGCCGAGCACGTCGCTGGCCATCGTCGGGGCGCTGCTGAGCGGCATGGTGAGCGTGTTCCACCCGATGGAGAGCGGTGCGTCGTTCTCATTGACCGCGGGGACCTGCCCCAGCAGCCCATGCACCTGCGGATCGATCACGCCGATCCACAGCGACTCACCCTGCGCGACTGGGATCGGCGGATCGCCGGACCACGGCTGCCACGTGTCCCACTGCTGCGCCAGCGGATCCCACGAGCGGATCTCGCTGATGTCGACCAAGCCGCCCTCGACACCGGCCGAGGTCGACACGAGCGGGAACAGCGAGAGGCCTACCGTATTCATCCCCGGGTACACGGGCGTGTTGACCTCGCCCGCGATCGTCGAGTCGCCGAGCGCCATCCCGCCGTTGGTGGCACGCACGCGGAAGAAGTCATCGGCTCCGCCCGCGAGCCCAGCCAAGGTCGTGGTGGTCCCGGTGAGCCCGGAGGCCACGATCGTCGCGCCCGCGTTGCCGGGCACGAAGCCCGCGGTCGGGCTGCGCCACACCGTATAGGTCGCGCCCGCGCCCATGTCGTCCCAGTCGAGCTGCAGATCGCCGCCGACTCGCGCGATGTCGAGCCCGAAGCCGGGCACCTGGGCGATGGGCCCTTGGGGCGCGGTCAGTGCGGTCGAGGCCTGCGGAACGCCAGCGTTGGCGTCGGTCCCTTCGTCCTCGAGCTCGAGCCCGAGGGGCTCCGAGTCCTCCAGGCCACCACAGGCCCCCAGCAGCAAGCCAAGGCCCAACAACGACGATACAGCGGTAGATCCACGCATGCTTTCGAGCTTTCTTCCTTGAAAAATCACCGGCGTCGTCCTGACGCGGTGAGAGCAATTCATGCATCCAAGATCACAGAATGAACAGCTGAATCTCGGCCTCGAGGATTGTGCAAGCTCACACATCGCCACACCTGCGCGGAAGTGCGCATGATCGAGCGAATGTGGATCAGGACTAGTTGCGATAGGGCTCGACCGGTCGCCCGAGCCTCGCGGTCCAGCGCCACACCGCGGAGATCTTGGGACCACACGACTCGCACTTGAGCACGCCGTGGAACCAGTCGGCTTGGCAGCGACCGCCCATCACGTAGAGATCGCCGGCCGCCATCGGGATCTCCGTGACCGGCCCCGCCACACGCTGTCGCAAGCAGAACGAGCGCGTGGCCCCGAGCGCGAGGCCGGCGATGATCGTCTTGTCGAGGTAGCGCAGCTCGTCGTCGCGATGAAAGCCCATGCTGTCGCGACCATCGCGGTAGTACACGAGCTGCGGGCCCATCAGGCGCACGCGGTAGCGCGCCTCGAGCACGAGTCGCGTGAAGTGGAACATCGGGTCGGCCTCGGCCTCGGCGCGGCTCAACGATCCGCCGAGGCGTGGATCGTCGACCATGCGTCCGCCGCGGATCTGCCGATTCTGCGTCCACTGGACCTCGCGAACGAGGCGCTCGAACGTGGCCTCGGTGTCGCGGGCAAACCCTCGCACCACGTCGACCCACGAGGTGGCGTCGAGCTGGATCCGCTCGCGCGGAGCCTTGCGATCGATTGGGCCGTGCAGGCCCGAGAGCGGGGGCGTGGCTGGCGTATCGTGGGCCATCGGCGGCGAAGCCCACGATAGCAGCCCGTGCCCGCGCTTGCGGGCTACGGTCCAAAGGTGAGCCGCATCGTGAGCAGCACCGTCTGCGCCACCCGCCCGGAGGTATCGACGCGGACGTCGTAGTCGACGCCGAAGCGACCCTCGACCTCATCGAGGCGACCCACGAGGCCCGCGCCGAGGATTCCGCCCATCATCGGTCGCGTGTCGTTCACGTCGGTGCCCGCGGGCATCCCCATCGAGGCGCCGGCGCCGACGCGCGCGTAGACGTGGCGCAGGGTGAAGGTGGCCATGCCGTCGACGCCAAAGCCCACCTTCTTGCGACCGAAGTACTGCATGAGGTGGAAGTCCGGGCCGAAGTACACCCGCACGCGGCGGCGCTTCCACGCCAGACCGGTCTCCATGTCGTAGCGGATGCCGGGGTGGAAGCCGGCGTGGATGTTCATCGTGGACATCGGCGCGACGCCGAGCGTGAAGTACGGGCCTCCTCGCCACTTGGTGTGTGGAGGGGCGCCCTCGGGTGGTGGCTCGGGCGCGGGCACGGACACGGGGGCCGGCTCGGGCCCGAGCTCGGCGTTCAGCTCGGCCTCGAGCTCGGCCTCCAGCTCGGCCTCGAGCTCGGCGAGCGCGACATCCGAGGGGTCGGCCGCCATCACCGGATCGGCCAGCATGATCACCACACTCGAGGCATTGCTCAGGATCATGGGATGCAGGCTGGAGCCGGGTCGCGGCCTCGACCAGGCCCCACCCGGCGAGACTGTGATGTGCATCGCCCGGCAGCGCGGTGCACATGCGACTCGGGCTGCGCGAGATCTCCTCGACCCCCGCGCTACGGCCTCGGAACGCGATTCATTGGCACCGCGACACTCTCGTCGTGCGCACGCCAGCACACGGTTGCATCGCGACGGTCGAATTCGAGTTTACGTCGCGCGACTTCGGCTGGCGCTCGGAAGCCCGCTCGAGTGCCCCGCGCCGTTCGCGTCAGCGCGTGCTCTCGATCGCCAGCGAGTCGACGTAGGCATCGGCCCAGGGCGCCTCGCGGCCCGAGGGCGCATACACGGCGGCTTGCACCAGCCGCGTGCCGTTCATGACCAGGCGAATCGTTGCATACATGCCATCGTCCGCGCGCAGCTCGAGGCGGCGACTCGGCCGACCCTGCAGGGGACTCGAATTGATCTCGACCAGCGTGGCCCTCAGCTCGCGGAGCATCCCATCGACCGCACCCTCGAGCGCGGCGTCGGTGTTGGGCACGAACAAGAGGTCGGTGTCGCTGATCGAGAACTGGTGGCCGTCGAGCAGGCCGCGATGGCCGGCGAGCGGGGGAATGCCCCCGAGGTCGCGCCAGCGGCCCATCGCCGCCGGGGCCTCGATGCGGTAGCCCTTCTCGGGGTCGTGCACCGAGACCGGCCGTGGCGTGGTCCGAGCGCTGAACGAGTGGAGGAAGATCTCGACGTCGCGTGGGGAGATCGGGCCGGCCGGATCCAAGGTGTAGAGGCGGCCTTCGAGCTCGATCATGTGGAACCGACTCACACCGCCGGGCAGCGCCGCAGAGAACGCGAGCCCGTGCTCGCGCCAGGGGGCCTCGTCGGGCGCGGGGCTCGGCCCGCGCACGCGGAGCATGAGGTCGGCGAGGTTGTTCTCGGGCGTGACCGGGCTCGAGGCCACGCTGAACGTCTCGGGTCCACGCTGAGACAGCAGCATGCGCTGGTCCTGCGTTCGGGCCCGCGGCAGCGTGGGCATCGCGACCTCGAAGGCGCCCTTGGTGTCGGTGACCCAGACCCACTCGGGTGGGACCTCGAAGGGGTCGGGGGCGACCGGGGGGGCGACCGGCGTGGCAGCAGCGGAGGGCACTGGCGCAGCAGGAGCTGCCGCCGGGCTCGCGGCCGCGGGTTGCGACGGCGAGGGCTCGTCGCTCGTCGCTGGCTCTCCGCACGCGAGGAGCACCAGGATCACCAGTGCGGCCGGTCGTCGCATCGATCGACTCATGTCCCGCGAAGCACCCACAGCCCCATCGTCTCGTTGTAGAGCGCTCCGCCCACGTCGGCGGCGACGGGGGCGTTGGGCAGGGTGAACGGGCTGAACGCGGGCATGGTCACGGGCTCGACGAACTCGAAGCAATATCCCGCATCGGAGAGGTGCACGTTGCTGCCCGCGATGAAGGCCACGTAAGGCCCGGGCTCCCCCGCCATGCCGCACAGCGCCATGATGTCGGCCTCGTACCACCCCGGATCATTGGTCACGTCGAGCCACGCGGCTCGCAGCTGCGCGGGGTCGGGTGCCGCGGCGGCATCCCACGCTGCACCGAAGCGGGTGATCTGGTCGATGAAGCCGAACGTTCCCGTATCGATCGTATAGTCGTAGATGTACGCAGTGGTCGCGGAGAGGAAGGTGACGCCCTCGGTGTTCGGGTCGCCGCCGCTCCAGCCCGCGGGTATGGTGTATGCGACGAGGATCTCCGCGTTGCCGAGCTCGGGGAGCACGCTCGCCCGGTCTTCGCGGCGCACCCACTGGCGCGCCGGAAGATCGACCACGTGCAGGCGCGTGTCGGTGAGCACGAAGCCCTCGAGTTCCCCCTCGATGTCGAATGCGGCCCGCACCGTGTCGGTGGGCGCAAGCGTGGAGTCGGTGTCGAGCGCGAGCGGGATCCACTGGCCCGAGCCGTTGGGGAGCAGCCACGCGGTGCAGGCCGCGGGATCCTCCTCGCAGTTGCTCGGGATCGC
Source organism: Nannocystaceae bacterium (assembly GCA_041600735.1). Lineage (GTDB taxonomy): Bacteria > Myxococcota_A > Polyangia > Nannocystales > Nannocystaceae > Paraliomyxa. Next base: position 3,499 of record JBFIJN010000053.1, on the reverse strand, counting down.
GTCGGTCGAGTCCGAGGTGGGGATCGGATCGTCGCTCGTGGAGTCGACCGCGCTGGTCATCCCGATCCCGCTGGTGGTCTCGTCGGTCGCCGTCGTGGTGGTGTCGTTGCTCGTGGTCGCGGTGCCGTCCGCGTCACCCAGTGAGGCGGCCGTGGTGGAGCTCTGATTGCCTCCGCTCGCACAGCCCAGCAGCGCCACGATCGATGAAGTCGCCCAAGCTCGTCCCCGGCTCACGCGGGCGAGCATATCAGCGTCCGGAGGGCCCCTTCTCTCGGGCCCGGGGTTCCGTGAAATCCTGCCGCTGATCGATAGCCACTGCCGGAAACGTAATCGCGGACCACAGCGCGGCATCGGGTTGCGCAGGTCCGCGCATCACGATTGCGTTGTTGAGCGCAGAGCGTCCGTGGTCTACTCGGACGATGAGGTACTGGGGTCTCATCATCATGCTCGGCGCATCGTCGGCCTGCTACGTGGGCCCGCTCGGTGGCGGTGACGACTCGACGACGGGGGACACGACCGCCGAGGAGGACGCCTCGAGCAATCCGGGCGGCTCCAGCGATCCGACCAGCATGAGCGGACCGACGGGCTCCAGCGACTCCGTGGGCGAGACGAGCGCAGGCTCCACGAGCGATGCGATGGACGGCTCGACGAGCTCTCCCGTCGATGGGAGCGAGTCGAGCTCCGGCGAGATGTCGGGCTGCGAGGGAGGCCCGCTCGCGGCCCCGATTCCGGGCTGCGCTCCGGTGGCCGCGCCGAGCAGCGGAGACATCGCGCAGGACTGTGTCGATCGCATCAATCAGTTTCGCTGGGAGTGTCAGTGTCTCCCGCCGCTGGCGCGCTGGAGCGAGGCCGAGAGCTGTAGCGACTCGCAGTCGAGCGCCGATCAGAACGGCGGAGGACCGCACGGCAACTTCGGCATGTGCGGCGAGAATGCACAGAATACCTGCCCGAATTGGGGCTCCGAGCAGCAGGTCATCACGGGGTGCCTACAGGCGATGTGGGACGAGGGTCCGGGTGAGCCGTTCTCGGCCCATGGTCACTACATCAACATGTCCAGCACCAACTACTCGAGGGTCGCGTGCGGGTTCTCGTCGAGCGGCGCGGGCGTGTGGGCCAACCAGAACTTCTCGCCCTAGGGACCCATCCCTAGTCGTCCTTGAACTTCGGCACCATCACCTGGTCGTCGCGCACCGCGGGCACTCCGGCGAGCGCGAGCTCCCGGGCCAGCGTGGGACCGGCCACGTCCTCTCGCAGTGCGCTGCCCAGCCGCGCCGGCGGCAAGTACTCGGGCACGCCGCTCGTGTCGACGCCGCGTAGCTGCTCGAGGTAGTCGAGGATCGGTCCGAGCTGCGCGGCGAAGCGGTCCGCCTCCGCGTCGTCGAGCGACAGCTGGGCGAGCGCAGCCAACTGATGGCACTCCATCCGCGAGATCGTCGTCATGGCGGCGACAAGCCTAGCATCGTGAGCAAACCTGCGATCGGGGACCCAGGAACCCCGTGGTAGAGTCCGCTCGGATCGGACGGGATGGGAATGGGGATGAACATCGAGCACATGCGCTGGGGCCTGGGCCTCGTGGGGTTGGTCCTTGCCGGGGCTTCGTGCAGCGGGGCCGGTGACGATGGCGACGTGTGGAACTCCGCCGGCGAGACCACCCGCGGCAGCACCAGCGTCGCCGACGGACCGGGGCCCGACTCGGGCGCGGTCGAGTCCGGCGGCACCACCACCACCGGCGTCGTCGACGACGGCAGCGATGACGGCATCAAGCTCGACGTCGCCCCTCCCGGGGGCGGCGGCACGGGCTGCGGCTGCGAGCTCTCGTACATCTGGGTGGCCAACTCCGCGCAGGGCACGGTCTCCAAGATCAACACCGAGACGATGGTCGAGGAGGGCCGCTACCTCACTCGGCCCGACGGCAACGGCGACCCTTCACGCACCTCGGTGAACCTGGCGGGCGACGTGGCGGTGGCCAATCGCTTTGGCGGCCTCGTGAAGTTCTACGCCGAGACCAGCGACTGCCAAGAGTCCAACGGCATGGCGGGAATCCAGACCTCGAGCGGAGCCAACGACGTGCTCCCGTGGGCCATGGAGGAGTGTCGCGGCTGGTACCTGCCGTTCGCGACCAGCAATCAGCGCCCAGTGGCCTGGACCGGTGGAACCGCGGGCCCCAAGGACTGCGATGCGAGCGACGCCCAGGTGTGGACCGTGACGAGCACCGTCGCGGGCCTGTTCCCTGGGCTCGGTGGTCAGGGCGGGGTCACGGCCACGCTGGTCGACGGCGATGCAGGGACGATCGTCGAGCAGGTCGACATCCCGGCCGGGACCTTCAGCGGGGCGAATTTTGGCGCCTACGGGGGCGCGGTCGATGCGGTGGGCAACCTCTACATCGTGGGCCTCGGCGGCTTTGGTGGCAGCACGCTGCTCCGCGTACGCAAGAACGATCTGGGGGTCGACTCGTGGCCGATCCCGCAGGGCGTGTCGACCTACGGCATCACCGTCGACCACGACGGCAACCCGTGGGTGTCGAGCACGTTCGGCTCCGGCGCGGCGCGCCTCGATCCCAACACGGGCACCTGGGATGTGGTGATGGGCTTCTTCGGCGGCAGCGGGCTCGCCGAGGGGCCCGACGACCGCATGTACGTGTCCGGCGGCGGTGGCGTGTACTCGGTCGACCTCGCCAGCCTCGTGGTCGATCACGTGTTCGTCACCGACGAGACCGTCAAGGGCGTGGGCTTCGACGCCATGAACAATCTGTGGGCCGTGACCTGGCTCGACGACGAGAACCCTTCACCCGAGGGCGGCGTCGCGTTCAAGATCGACGCCGACAGCGGCATGGTGCTCGACTTCTACAACGGGCTCGATCACCCGTATACGTACTCCGACATGACCGGCAAGGCGCTGGGGACGGTGACCTGCCCGCCGGCGGGCTGAATTCATCGCCGCGAGACTTGCCCGGCCCCGGCGGTGGGCCACAATGCGCGCCATGGGCCGACCCCGTGCGTTCCTCGACGTCCTCGACGATCCCGCCGCCCGACCGCTGGGCAAGCCCACCGGGTCCGATGCGCTGCTGATGCGCATGCTCGCGCACATGTTCTATGCCGACGGCGACGTGACCCCCGCCGAGCTGCGCGTGTTCGGGCGCCTCGTGGGGCCGATCGACGACGAGGAGCTGCGCGAGTACCTCGAAGACCTGGTCGAGAGCCCGCTCGACTACGCCGATCTCGCGCGCCTGTTCCCCGACCCGCAAGACCGCGACGACATCGTGACCTTGGCCGAGCACGCGATCTGGGGCGACGACCGCGTCGAGGACACGGAGGTCGAGATGATCGAGGACCTGATGGAAGCGCTGTGCGTGAAGCCGGGGTGAGGCCGGGGTGAGGCCGGATCAGGCGACCAGCTCGCCCGCGTGCCAGACCGCGCCGATCAGCGGAGAGCCCGCGTGATAGACGAGGTCGCGGTAGTCCTCGGTGTCGAGCACCAGGAGGTCTGCATACTTTCCTGG
>JBFIJN010000052.1:0-26446 GCA_041600735.1 Nannocystaceae bacterium | reverse complement strand
GCGCTCGTCGTGCTCGACCGCGTGCTCGAAGACAATCCCGAGCACCCCGAGGCGCTCGAGCGCCGTGTCGACGCCGCGCGAGCCACGGGCGACGCGACCGTGCTGCACGATGCGCTCACCCGCTTCGCGGCGGTGCAGCCCAACCCCGATGCGGCCGCCAAGCTGTGGATCGAGGCGGCCGGCGTGGCCGAGCGCGCGCTGGGCGACTCGACCCTGGCCATCACCGATCTCGAGCGGGTCATCTCGCTCGACGAGGGCCACGCCGAGGGCTGGACGCGCCTGCTGGAGCTGCTGACCGCCGCGGGCGACCACGACCGCCTGGCCGACGGGCTCTCGCGCCGGGTGATGATCATCGAAGATCCCGGCGAGCGCCGCGAGCTTCGCTATCGCTTGGCCAACGTGCTGGTCGATCCGCTCGAGCGCTTCGACGACGCGGTCACCACCTACCAAGACATGGTCTCCGATCGCCCCAACGATCGAGAGGCGCTGCGAGAGCTCGAGGCGCTGCTGCGCCGGCTCGAGCGCTGGGATGACGTGCGCGACACGCTGGAGCGGCGCCTCGAGGTCGGCCAGACCGCCGAGGACCGCGTGGAGGTGCTCACCGAGCTGGCGCGGCTGGCCGAGGAGCAGCTCGACGACGCGGCCGAGGCGATCGAGCGCCTGCAGCAGGTGCGGCTCGAGCAGCCCGGGCACCTCGAGGCCGGGCTGGCGCTCGAGCGCCTGTTGCTGGCCGAGGAGCGCTTCGTGGACCTGAGCGATCTGCTCTCGGCCCGCATGGACCGGCTGCGCAGCGAGGGTGATACCGACGGCCACCGGCAGACCGCGTCGCGCTTGGCGGCGCTGCTGGCCGAGCGCCTCGACGACAGCGAGCGCGCCGAGGCGATCCTGCGCGAGCTGCTGGATCTCGACCCGGCCTACGTGCCCGCGCTCCTGTCCCTCGCCTCCGTGTACGACGCCCGCGGCGACGAGCAGGGCATGAAGGAGACGCTCGAGCGCGCGGCCGCGCTCCAGCCTCAGGGGGCGGAAGGGGCTGCGCTGCAGCTCCGTCTCGCCGAGCTCGCCCGCGACGACGAAGACCAGCGGTCCTTGCACCTCGAGCGGGCGCTGGAGCTCGACCCCAGCAATCAGCAGGTCGTCGACGGCTTGATGGAGATCGCGCGGGGCAAGCAGCGCTGGGACCAGGTGGCGCACCTGCTCGAGCTTCGCGCGGCGCGCGAGACCGACGACGCGGCGCGGCGCAAGCTGGTGCTCGAGCGCGTGGACCTCATGCTCGGCGAGCTGCACGACGCCGAGGGTGCGCTGCGCGTGCTGGCCGAGCTCTACGAGCAGGTGCAGGAGGACACGAAGATCAACCGTCGCATCGCCGACGGCCTGTTCATGGCCGAGCGCTTCGAGGAGGCCAAGGGCATGTATGCATGGCTCGTCGAGGTGGCGCGCCGCGGCAAGCGCTCGAAGCTGCTCGGGCACTACCTCACGCGACTGGCTCGCATTGGTCGCATGGAAGGCGACGACAACGGCGCGCGCGAGCAGCTGCTCGAGGCCTACCGCATCAACACGACCAACGTGGAGACGCTGATGGCCCTCGGCTCGCTGTACGAGCACCAGACCAACTGGAAGGAAGCGCTCAAGATCTACCGCACCATGCTGCTGCAGAATGCGGATCAGTCGGGGAAGCTGCGGCGCGGCGACATCTACGTCAACCTCGCGCGCGCACACCTCGGCCTCGACGAGAAGCCCAAGGCCCGCGCGATGCTCCGCCGCGGGCTCGAGGAAGACGTCGACCACCCCACGCTGGCCTCCGAGCTCTCCGCGCTCGAGTAGCGCGGGGGGCCGCCGCTCCTGCGGCCGGGTGGCAGCCGGGCCCACCGATGGGGTGGGCGGCGGCCTACCGATGGGGGTGGGCGGCGGTCTGGCGCGGGCTTGGCCGCTCGGCGCTCAGGCGCCCGGGAGCTTGAACGTCTCGGCCCGAAGATCGAAGCGCTGCAGCCAGCGGTGGACCTGATAGGCGTCGCGGTTCATCGCGCGGGCCACGAGATCGGCATCGCCGCGGTGCTCCGCCAGGTGACGCATGAGCTCGGCCCGCAGCCGACGAACGTCGTCGGGGTTCTCGGGCAGCCCGTCGTCCTGGTCGAGGATCTCCGCGAGCGCATCGGCGGTGATCGTGCCGTCGCCGCTGGCGAGCAGGCTCGCGGTGGCCAGGGTCTGGCGCAGCTGACGGATGTTGAACGGCCACGCGCGCGTCAGCATGCGGCGAAACGCGTTCGAGGTGATGCGCACCGGTCGGCCCTCGCGCTGCAGGTCGCGGATGATCGCGCGGGTGAGCAGCCCCATGTCCTCGCGACGGGCCCGCAGCGGCGGCAGCTCGGCCACGAACCCCGCCAGGCGCGAGTAGAGGTCGGGGCGAAATCCCCCCGAGTCGACCATGCGAGACAGATCGTGGAGCGTGGCGCAGACCAGCCGCACATCGAAGGTGCGCGCCGCCTGCTCGCCCACACGCGCGGCCCGACCCTCGGCCAGCGCGGACAGGAGCTTGCCCTGCACCGCGGGAGACAGCTCGCCGAGCTCGTCGAGCATCAGCGTGCCGTCGTTGGCCTCCTCGAACAGACCAGCAGAGCCGTCGCCGCCGAACAGCACCTGCTCGACGCGGTCTTCGGAGAGCGCACCCAGGTTGGCGACCATGAACGGACCGCGGCGGCCGCTCACGTGGTGGATTGCCCGCGCGAGGTACTGCTTGCCGGTGCCGGTCTCCCCGCGCAGCACGATGGGGATCGACGAGCGCGCCAGGCGATGCAGGGTGCGGTGGATGTGGTGCAGGTGCGGCGAGCAGGTTCCGGTGGGATCGAGCTCGGACAGCTTGTGGCTACGCAGCTTGCGCAGGCCCACCTCGCGCACGGTCCAGAACGAGCGACCCACCTCGAACACGTCGGCGGGCCGCAGGCGGACCTCGTCGTGCAGGCGCTCGCCGTTGACGAGCGTGCCGTTGCGGCTGCCGAGATCGCGCAGCGTGAACCCGAGCCCCGGGCCGACCTCGGTGACGCGCAGCTCCGCGTGGCGACCGCTCACCCAGCCAAAGGGGATCCCGACCCGCACCCGCTGCTCGCCCTCCTCGGCGACGTTGATCCCCTCGGAGGACTCGTCGCGCCCAAACAGGACCTCGCGTGCACCGTCGAGCGGGACGACCCGACCCGCGGTCGCGAACTTGTCCTCGGGGGAGCCAATGCAGATGAGCCACGCCCAGCGGCCAACGCTGGGTTCCTCCGCGGCCTCGTCCTCGACGAGCGTGTCGGTCAGCGGGTACTTGTCGGTCATCGGCACGCTCGGCTCACTGCTTGATGCAGTCGTCGTCGATCCTATTGTTGCAGTTGTCGTCGTACCCGTTGCAGATTTCGGGGCCCGGCTGCACGTTTTGCACGCAGCGGATCTTGCCGCTCACGCACGTGTTGGTGCCCGCGGCGCATACACCGGCCTTGCCCGTGCTGCACTCGCGCTCGGCGGCGGGCACCGCGTCCTCGTCGATCTGCCCATCACAGTCGTTGTCGAGCCCGTCGCACGTCTCCGCCTTGGGCGTGATGATCGGCGCATCGCACTGCGAGCTCTTGCCGTCGGCCGAGCAGTGCCACTTGCCTTGCGTGCGGCACACGCCCTTGGCGGTGGCGAACTCGCACAGCGCGCCGTCGCGCTCGAAGTCGTTGTCGACGATGCCATCGCAGTTGTCGTCGATGTTGTTGCAGAGCTCGGCGACCGGGACCGCCTGGCCGCGGCACTCTCCGAGCGTGCCGTCGTCGCTGCAGGTCGCGCGACCCGCCTTGCAGGCGCCGCGACCCAGCGTGCCCTCGGGACCGGTGTAGCAATCCTCTTCGAGCCCAGGGCGACACTCGGTGCCGCCGCCTTCGTCGCGCCGGCGCTTCTCGAGCATCTGGTCGGAGGTCGCGCAGCCCAGGCCCACACCAAACCCCATCCCCAGCCCCAGGCCGACGATCAGGCCGAGGCGAGCGCCAGCCCCCATCGAGCCGCGGCCAGCTCCAGGGCCAAACCCATGACCCGTTCCGTGAACCGAGCCGAGGCCCGACGGACGGGAGGGTGAAAGGGGCGTGGAGGCGGCGCGAGGGGGGGGTGTTGCCCGGCGCGCGTGTTCGCGGTCGGCTGCCATGGCCAGAGCATACACCCCTTGCTATGTTCGCCGCACGCAGTGTCGCTTCTCGGTAAGGTCTACCTCGGCGTCAGCCTGGCGTTGTTCTTCATCGGGGTGATCTGGGCCTCGAATACCCTGCAGTCCAATTCTGCGTGGGTGGGCATCGTCCTCGCCGTTCCGCGTCTCGATCTCATCGAGCCGCTCCCCCGTGTGCACTACGAGGTGAACCTCGCGGTGCTGCTCGGCGGCTGGGTGGTCGCGGTCGGTCTGTTCGCGGTGCTGGCGATGCGGGCCCCGTTTCGCATCCGCAGCGCCGCGCTGGTGCAGCGCCGGGTTCGTGAGCTCGAGCGCGAGGTGCTGGAGCTGCGCACCCTGCCGCTGCGCCAGCAAGAAGAGGACGAGATCCTCGCGGCCGAGGCCCACATCGAGGCGGGTACCAAGAAGGTGATGACCGAGAAGCTCCAGCGCGAGCAGGCCCAGGCCCGCAGCGTGCGGGAGCCAGGTCCAGCGCGGCCGCTCTCGGGAGGGCCCGGGGCATGACGATCCTGTTGCTCGCGCTGCTGTGCCTGGCCGCAGGCTTTGCCGGGGGCTGGTGGTACGTGGCCCCGCGCCGCCAGGTCACCGAGGCGCTCGCCCGCCGCAGCCGCGTGCTCTACGAGCTCGCCGAGGGCGACGTGGACAACGTGGCCCACGAGCTCGAGCGGGTGGCCGAGGTCGAGCCCGGCGACTCCACCGTGTTCCTGGCCTTGGCCGCGCTGGACCGCCGCCGCGGTCGCATCGAGCGCGCCAAGGCGATCCACCGCACGGTGCTGGCCTCGGCCACGCTCCCGGCCGAGCAGCGGGTGGCCGCGCTGGTGGGACTAGGTCGCGATCTCCTGGCGCAGGGCAACGAGCGCGCCGCCGTCGGAGCGCTGGTGCGCGCGATCAGCCTGGCCCCGCGCTCCGTGGCCACGCTGGAGTCGCTCGCCAAGGCGCTCGAGCAGGCGGGGGCCTGGGAGCGGGCCGCGGCCGCGGGGGAGCGGCACGAGAAGCTCGTCGAGGGCCGGCGGCGTCGCGAGAGCAAGATCGGGCGCGGTCATGCGCTGGCCGGTCAGGCCGACGTGGCGATGGCCGAGGGCGACGATCGCAAGGCTCGCAAGCTGGTCGAGCGCGCCGCCGAGCTCGCGCCCGACAGCAGCCATGTGTGGACGGCCAAGGCCCGCGTCGAGTCGGCCGCGGGCGATCCGGCGCAGGCCATGGAGGCGTGGCAGCGCGCGTGGGAGCTGCTGCCCGCCGCGGCGCACATCGTGGTGCCGGAGGCGTGGCAGTGGGCCACCGACGAGGGCCTCGTCGACGACCTGGTCGAGCGCATGCTCGCCTCGCTGCGCACGACTCGGGCGCCCGAGCTGGTCGTGGCCGTGGCCCCGCTGGTGGCGCGGCAGCACCCCGAGCAGGCCGCCGCTGCGCTCGAGCGCGTGGCCGAGGACAGCACCGCCGCGCGCCTGCAGCTGGTGCGCCTGCGCTTGCTTCGCGGCCAGCGCGACGCGGCGCGCGAGGCCGCGATGGGCGAGCCCGCCGTGCCGCGGCTCTCGTGCCGACGCTGCGGGGTCAAGATGGGGGCGTTCCGCTTCCGCTGTCACTCGTGCGGGGCGTGGGACAGCGCCTCGGGCGAGGGCCGCGTGGCGGCGGCGGCCGGGGCTCAGGGTGGTGTCGCGTTCGAGAGCGAGGGCAGGGCCTAGCCGATGGCCGGCGAAGATCGAGGAAGCGAGAACCCGCCCAAGCGCGGCAAGCGACCCGACACCCTCCTCGGCGTGCTGCGTCGCTTTGGGCGCCTGTGGGGGTTCTTGGGCTTTGCGGTGGCCATGGTGATCCTGTTTCGCGGGATCGTGCTGCCGTTCGTGTTCGCGATGTTGCTGGCGTTCCTGCTCGCGCCCATCATCGCGCGCATGCAGCCCAAGGTCGGCCGCGTGGGCGCCGTGATCATCGTCTACCTCGCCATGCTCGGCGTGATCGTGGCGTTCTTCGGCCTGCTGGTGCCCGCCGTGTTCCACGACCTGGCCAAGCTGCGCGACGGCATGCCGGAGGCCGCGGCCAAGCTCAACGAAGAGTGGCTGCCACAGGCGTCCGCGTGGGTGGAGAGCACGTTTGGCGACTTCATGCCCGCCGAAGAGCCCGCGCCGGTCTTCGCCTCCGAGGTGATCGCCGAGCCGCTGGCCGACGGCACGTGGCGGCTCGATCTCCAGGGCGCACGGCTGCACGGGGTGCAGCAGTCGGACGGCAGCTGGGTGCTCGGCCCGCCGCCGCCCGAGCCCGCCGCCACCGACCTCGGTCAAGACCTGCGAGCGCTCATCGCCAGCCAGGGCTCCGAGCTGCCCTCGGTCATCGGCCCGTTCTTGCAGTCGTTCGTCGCTGGCGTGGCCGGGTTCCTCACCAGCTTCGTCATCACGTTCATGCTCGCGGCGTTCGTGCTGATCGACGTCGTGCGCGTCAATCGCTTCGTGCGCTCGCTGGTTCCGGTGGAGTTCCACGCCAGCTTCGAAGAGCTGTGGGCCAACATGGACAAGGGGCTCTCGGGCGTGATCCGCGGGCAGCTCTTGATCTGCCTCGTCAACGGCGCGCTCACGTTCTTGGGCCTGGTGATCTTCGGGGTCAAGTACAGCTTCTTGCTGGGGCTGCTCGCCGGGATGTTCAGCCTGATCCCGATCTTCGGCACGATCATCTCCTCGCTGCCGATCGTCATCATCGCGCTCGTCTCCTCGGGTGAAGGCGGGCTCACGTTTGGCCCCGCCATCGGCATGCTGGCGTGGATCTCGGGCATCCACCTGCTCGAGGCCAACGTCCTCAATCCCAAGATCATCGGCGACTCGGCGCACATGCACCCGGTGATCGTCATCTTCGCCCTCCTCGCGGGAGAGCACGTGTTCGGCCTGGTGGGCGCGCTGCTGGCGATCCCGGTGATGAGCCTGGTACAGACCGCGTTCTTGCACGCCCGTCGCCACTCGACCGTGTTCGCGACGGACTCGGAGCCCTCCGCATGACCGCGACGCCCGCTAGTCCGCCCTCCACCCCGCAGACCCCCCCGGGGGGGCCCGGCTCGTTGTTCCTGTTCGACGCCTACAACTTCGTGTTCCGGGCCTATCACGCGCTGCCCATGCTCAACGCGCCCGACGGTCGACCCGTCAATGCGGTGCATGGGTTCGTGCGCATGGTGCAGGCCACGCGTCGCGACTTCCACCCCGAGCACCTGGCCGCGGTGTTCGATGCCGGTGGCGATGGTGGGCGCCGCGCGATGCTCCCCACCTACAAGGCCAACCGGCCGCCCGCGCCGCCCGATCTGGCGCCCCAGTTTCCGCTCGTGCGCGGGGCCGTCGATGCGCTCGCGATCCCGCGCATCGAAGACCCGGGCTACGAGGCCGACGACGTGATCGCCAGCTACACGCGCGCCGCTCAGGCCGCGGGGCTGCGCGTGATCATCGTATCGAGCGACAAGGACCTGATGCAGCTCGTCGACGCGGGCGACGAGGGCCGCCCGCCGATCTACCTCTACGACACGATGAAGAACCGCCTCATCGGGCCGGCCGAGGTCGAGGAGAAGTTCGGCGTGGGTCCGCGTCAGCTCGGTGATCTGCTGGCGCTCACCGGGGACAGCTCCGACAACGTGCCGGGCGTGCCGGGCATCGGGCCCAAGACCGCGGCCGAGCTGCTGCATGCCCACGGCGATCTCGAGGGGGTGCTCGCCGCCGCACCGGCGATGAAGCAGAAGAAGCGGCGCGAGAAGCTGATCGCGCACGCCGACGACGCGCGGGTGTCTCGCAAGCTCGTCGCGCTGCACGATGGGCTGCCGCTGCCCAAGCCGCTGCCCGAGCTCGCCGACCGGGCCCCCGACGACGCGGCGCTGCTGGCCTTCTTCGAACCGCTGGGGTTCAAGCTGGTGCTGCGCGAGCTCGGCTCCGCGGCCGCGGCCGCACGCGCGCAGCAGCCCGGCGCGGGCGAGGAGATCGGCGCGACCGAGCTGCAGCCCGTGTCTGGGTTCGTGCCCGCCGCAGAGCACCACCGCATGCTGCTCGCGGCCGACGACGAGGCCTGGGCCGCCTACCTCGCCGCGCTGCCCAAGGCCGAGCGGCTCGCGATCCACCTGGCGCTCTCCGCTGCCGATGGGCTCGTCGCCGAGCTCGTGGGGGTGACCCTGGCCGCGCAGGGCCTCCCCGGCGAGCTCGCGCAGCCGGTGTACTTGCCGCTGGGGCACCGCCAGGGCGATCTCGTGGAGGGGCGGCAGCGCGAGGCCAGCGAGGTGCTGCAGGCGCTGCGGCCCGTGCTCGAGTCGCCCACGCCGCCCAAGCTCGCCCACGATCACAAGCGACAGATGCTGGCGCTGCGTCGGCGCGGCGTGGAGCTGCGCGGCGTGGAGGTCGATCCGATGCTGGCCTCCTACGTCATCGACCCGGCTCGCAACGCGCACACCCTGGCCTCGCTCGCCAAGGACGTGCTCGGCCACGAGCTGAAGCCCGCGGAGAAGGTGCTCGGCAAGGGCCGCAAGGCGGTGGGCATGGCCGAGCTCCCGTACACGGTCGCCGCAGGCTGGCACGCCGACGAGGTCGATGCGGTGCGCGCGCTGGGGCAGGCGCTCGGGGCTCAGCTGTCCGAGTCGAGCGAGGCGCTGCGCAAGCTCCACGACGAGGTCGAGCTGCCGCTCGCGCGGGTGCTCATGCGCCTCGAGGAGCGCGGCATCATGGTCGACGCGGGCGTGCTGCAGCGCCAGGCCGCGGAGCTCGGCACCGAGATCGCCGCGATCCAGGGGCGCATCGACACCGAGGCCGGCTATGCCGTCAACGTCGACTCGCCGATCCAGCTGCGCAAGCTGCTGTTCGAGGACCGCGGCCTGCCGAGCGGGCGCAAGACCAAGACCGGCTTCAGCACCGACGCCAAGGTGCTCGAGGAGCTCGCGATGATCGACCCCATCGTGGGCGAGATCCTCACCTATCGCAGCCTCACCAAGCTGAAGGGCACCTACCTCGACTCGCTGCCCACGCTCATCAACCCGCGCACGGGAAGGCTGCACACCAGCTTCCACCAGGCCGTGGCGGCCACCGGGCGGATCTCGAGCTCCGACCCCAACCTGCAGAACATTCCCATTCGCACCCCCGAAGGCCGGCGGATCCGCGAGGCGTTCGTGGCCCCGCCCGGGCGTCGCCTCGTGACGATCGACTACTCGCAGATCGAGCTGCGCGTGCTGGCGCACCTCTCGGGCGACCCGGGGCTGCGCTCCGCATTCGTCGACGACGTCGACGTCCACCGCCGCACCGCCGCCGAGGTCTTCGACGTCCCCGAGGCCGAGGTCACCAGCGATCAGCGACGCATCGCCAAGGCGGTCAACTTCGGGGTGATCTACGGCCAGACCGCATTCGGCCTCGCGCAGCAGCTCGGCATCCCCCGCGGCAAGGCGGGCAGCTACATCCGCGCCTACTTCGAAAAGATCCCCGGCGTGGATCGCTACATGAGCGAGCTGGTCGCACGCGCCAAGGCCCGCGGCTACGCCGAGACGATCCTCGGCCGCAAGCGCCGGATCCCCGAGCTCGCCAGCAAGGGCGCCGCGCGAGCCCACGGCGAGCGCATGGCCAGGAACACCCCCATCCAAGGCAGCGCCGCCGACATCCTCAAGGTCGCGATGATCAAGGTCGAGCAAGCCCTGGCCGAGGTCCCCTGGGCGCAGATGCTACTCACCGTGCACGACGAGCTGATCTTCGAGTGCGACGAGGATCGCGTGGACGAGCTCGTCGCCAAGTGCCGGCCGCTGATGGAGGGTGCCTGCGCGCTCGATGTGCCGCTGCGCGTCGACGCCGGCAACGGTCGCACGTGGGGCGAGTGCAAGGGGTGAGCGCGCGCTAGCGAGGACCGGGGCGAGGCAGGTCGAGCCTCCACTCGGTACGGACGTCGGCGGACATGCTCGCGTCCACGACGTCGTAAGAAAGCCCGTGAAACCGCTCTTGCGGGCAGAAGAGCGTCCTGATGCAGCGAAACCAGGTCTTCGCGATCTGACGGGCGTCGGGTCTTCGGAGCGCGAGCCGAACGGCGTCGAGACGCGGCTGCACCGTGCGCTCGACATGGTTGCGATAGAGCGTGACCAGCTCTGGGCGATCGAGTCCGAGCTTCTTGATGGTGTAGTCGCCGCGCGGACTTCCGCCTCGGGGTCTTGGCACCCAGCGATGGGGTAGCTCCCGTACGAACACGATGTGGTCGATCGGATCTTCGCGCGCAGGATCGATGAACATGGGCACTTCACCACCGGGTGGTTGCTGCTCGACGACCAAGGGCGTGGAGCCGGGCTCGAGCGCGAAGTGACTACCCTTGCGCGCCTGGCTGTTGCAGGTGTCACACGCGAAGAACAGGTTCTCCCAGCTCCATGCGAGCCACCAGTAACCTTGGGACGAGGTCAGGTGGTCGGGGTCGTCGGTGACCCCAGCCTTGGGGCGGAAGTGCTCGGTCGGTAGCGCCGTGCTCTGCTGCTGCACTTCACAGTAGGCGCACTTGCCATGCTGAGCCTCGTGGAGCGGCTTGCGGGCCACACCGTAGCCCTCGAACGTCGGTGGCCGACCGGCCGCGATCGCAGCCCTTGCCCTGGCCAAGCGAGCCTCGCGAGCACGGACGAGGGCCTCCGGTTCCGGCCCGCGCTCGATGTGAATCACGGCTCCTGCTCCCGCGCCACGGGCTCCAGCGTGAGCTCGATTCCGTCGCCACGCAGCTCCTTCCCGAGGCGCTGGGCTTCCGCGTCTTCATCATCACTGCGGAACGGGTCCACGGCGAGGCGGGCATAGCGATCGAGCTTGTCGCCCAGCTCGCTCGGATACAGGCGATCGATGCCGAAGAACTCCGCGTAGAGCTCCGTTCCCGTGAGCAGCCTGGGGTCGTGGGCTCCGTGCTCGGCCCGAACGTTGCCCTGGTCGTCGAGGTCGAGGATCACGACCTCCTCAGCGCGGAGCGCGTTGAGGAGGATCGGCGAGTGCGTCGTGACCACGAACTGCAGCCGAGGAAACGTGATCTTGAGCGCACGAACCAAGCCCGCCTGCCACGTGGGGTGCAGATACAGATCGAGCTCGTCGATGAGGACCAGGCCCTCCATGTGCTCGGGTTGGACCTCGGGCGGATCGTCCCCGAGGTCCAGCAGGTAGTGCCCGACCAGGTCGGCGAGCCAGGCGAGGCTGGCCTGATAACCGTGGGAGAGCCAGGTCGCAGGGAGCTTGAGAGGGCCGTTGGGGAGGGCCTGCTCGAAGCGATCTCGATCGTAGAGATCGGCGGCCTTCCTGATCCCTCCGCGGCCGCCGGTCTCCACATCGCGGATGTCGGGGACGAGGTCCTTCGCGGTCGTGAGTACCTGTCGCAGGATCTTGACGAAGCGCTTCGCGACTCCCTCGGCCATGTCGGCAAACCCGAGGCCGATGAGCGGCGCGGGGCGAAACAGCGGAACGAGGCGATCGTGGCTCGGCTTGCCAACCTCGCGATCGACCTCGCCTGGTGTCAGGTGACGCGACACGCCGTAGCCGGCCACGAACCAGTGGGGTAGCTCCTTGGAGCGCGCCTCTTGCAGAGGGTCGACCCGTTGCTCGGGGAGCACGGCATCGATGATGATGTTGGGCTGGAGGTACTCCGAGCCACCCACCAGATCCACGGATCCGGGCGCAATCCGCAGATGGGACTTCAACAGGATCGGCCGCGGCCCGGGGTACCCCGGGTACTCGCGTCGTCGGTGCTGACCCTCACCCAGTCGTCCGAAGCCAAACTCGGCCTCGATGCTCATCGTATCGTCCGGGTGGCGTCGATCCGGCATGGAGACCGCCGTTGCGCCCGCGAGCTGGTTGGCGCGCAGGTGTCCCACCGCAGCCAGTGCGATCGCCTGCAAGACCGACGTCTTACCGGTGCCGTTGCGGCCGATGAGGACGGTCCACTTGCGCGGCTCTCCGTCGCCATCCACGAAGCTCAGCCTCATGTCGCGGATGAGCCGGAGGTTGCGGATATGGAGGTTGCGTAGGTACATCGCCGTCGGCCAAGGTTCGCATGGATTGGGCGGGCGCGCCTGGCGAGGCCGCTGGGAGTCGGGCAGACTCGACGGCCATCATGCCGACCCTCGACGATGCCACCGCGATCGCGATGCTGTCCGTGGCCGCCGTGCCGCGGCCGGTCATCGAAGCGGCGCGTCACCTGCAAGACGCAGGGCATGCCGCGGTGCTGGTGGGCGGAGCGGTGCGCGACGTGCTGCTCGGGCTGCCGGCGAGCGACTGGGATCTGGCGAGCTCGGCCACGCCCGACGAGGTGATGGCGCTGTTCCCCAAGACGATTCCCACCGGGGTGCAGCACGGCACGGTCACAGTGCTGGTGCGGGGCGGCGGCCAGACGCACCCGGTCGAGATCACCACGTTTCGCGGCGAGGGGGCCTACGTGGACGGGCGCCGCCCGCAGAGCGTGAAGTTCCTGCGCCACCTCATCGAGGACCTCGCGCGGCGCGACTTCACCATCAATGCGTTTGCCTGGGATCCGATCGCGCTGCGCTTCTCGGATCCGTTCGATGGCCTCGGTGATCTCGGCGCGGGGCTCGTGCGCGCGGTCGGGATCGCAGCGGATCGCTTTCGCGAGGACGGCCTGCGCACCATGCGAGCGGTGCGCTTCTGCGCCACGCGAACGCTGCGGCTCGAGCCCGAGACCGAGGCCGCGATCCCCGGGGCGCTCGACGTGCTGGCCAAGGTGAGCCGCGAGCGCGTGCACGTGGAGCTGGTGAAGCTGCTCGGCAGCGCCGAGCCCTCGCGCGGGCTCGTGCCGATGTGGCGCACCGGGATCTGGCCGCACGCACTCGAGCCGCTGGCGAGCGAGGCCGAGTACGAAGAAACGATCGCCGCGGTCGATCGCATGGCGCCCGATCCCACCGCTCGGCTCGCGCGCTTGCTGTGGCCGATCGCGGCGCGCGACGATGCGGGGCCCGGCGCCGACGCGCGGATCGAGGCCTGCGTCGAGGCGCTCAAGCCCAGCCGCGCCGAGCGGGCGACGGTGCTCGCGCTCACCGGGGAGGCCGCGCGCGCGCTCGAGCACGCCACCACCCCGGTCGAGATCCGCCGCGCCGTCTCGCGACTGCGCCCCGAGCACCTGCCCGCGGCGCTCGAGGTGCTCGGCTTCGATGTCGCGCAGCGCGAGCGGGTGCGCGCGGCGATCGAGGGCGCCGCACTCACGATCGGCGAGCTGGCGCTCAAGGGCGGCGATCTGATCGCCGAGGCCGTGGTGGCCAAGGGCCCCGCCGTCGGTCAGCTCCTGCTCCAGCTGCTCGACGATGTGCTCGTCGATCCCACGCTCAACACCCGCGAGCGCCTGCTCGAGCGCGCGCGCGAGCGCAGCGCGCCCTGAGTCACCGGCCCGAGTCAGCGCCCCTGCAGGTGAGCGAGCTGCACGATCCTCGCGTCGAGCGTCACGTACCCGCGCTCGCCCGGCTCGCGGCTCGCGAGCAGCCGCACCGGCCGTAGCTCGACCAGCTCGAGCCGCACGCCCACGTGCCGCACCATCGCATCCAGGCGCAGCAGCAGCGTGGCCAGCTCGCGCGCGTCGGGATCGGTCGCGCGCCGCAGCGCCGGCACGGGCATCCCGCCGAGGATCGCATGCGCGAGCAGCAGCGCGTCGTCGCGCGCGATGGGGCAGGGGGCCAGCATCGGCTCGATCGGCGTCGACGCATCCATCACCCGCCCGAACAGCGCCGCGCCGCCATCGGGCAGCCGGATCACCCCGCAGTGCAGATCGAGCCCCGCCTGCACCATCTCGGCCACGAGCACCCCGTCGAGCCGCGCGGTGGGAGCATGGCGCTCCATCGTGTCCACGATCGAGCCGTACGCCCGTCGCACCGCGGCGCCCGTGCCGAGATCGAGCTGCATCGCTCCGATGTCGGCCCTGCGCCGCAGATCCGGGCTGAGGGCCTTGAGCGCCACGGGAAACCCGATCCGATCGGCAAAGCCCGCGGCGCCGCTGGCCGAGGTCGCCACCGCCTGGCGCGTGACCTCGATCCCGAACCCGCGCAGCACGACCTTGCTCTCGTGATCGGTGAGCACCTGCCCCGCCGAGGCGAGCACCTCGCTCGAGCGCACCACCCCTTCTTCGTCGTCGATCGTCGGCGCATCGAGCTCGACCGCGAGCGCGGCCCGAGCCGCGTCGACACGCAGCAGCGCGCGCTGGGCGAGGAACGCAGCCGTCGCCACGTCGCTCGCGAGATCGGCCCGCGGTGCGGCCATGCCCACGATCGCGCCGGTCATCGGCAGCGCGCGTCGGGCCTGCTGCCAGATCGCGGGATCGGGCGGCGCCACGGCGCCGGGGGCCCCGCCACCGCCGAGACCCTTGAGCACCGAGGCGATCACGCGCGGCGCCGGAAACACCGGCCCGGTCCAGCGCTCGAGCGCGTGCGCAGCCAGGGCCGCCGCCAGTCCGGCACCCTGCGCGGAATCCGCAGGATCGTCGACATGCGGGGGCGGGACTCCGAGCGGCACGAGCACGTAGTCCGCCCCGCGCTTCGCGGCCCAGCGCGCCCAGCCCTCGTCGAGCACGGTCGCCGGCACATAGCCCGCGACGGGGCCGTGCCGCGCCGCGCTGCGCTCGAGCAGCTGCCACCACCAGCGCGGGGTCGGGCTCGCGGCCAGCCGCGCGCCGCCCATGGCCCGCCACAGTCCCTCGAGCTCGGCCGCATCGGCGGCGCACAGGATCGCCGCTCCATCACCACGCCGCAGCCGAGCATGGGGGCCGAGCACGGTCACCCCCGGCAGCGAGGCGAGCGCGGCCGCGCGGCTCTCTTCTTCGTTGCCGCTCAGCACCACCAGCGGCACCGGATGGCTGCGGAGCGCTCGCACCAACGTCAGCGGCACGCGGTGCATGATGAGCACGCGCACCGCTCCCTCGCGCAGCGCATGGGGCAGGTCGCGATCCTCCACCACGTGGGCGAGTCGCTCCGGCCAGCCCGAGGCCTCGAGGCTCGCGGCGGTCGCGACCACCGACGCGGCCTTCGCATCCACGCCGGCCCGAGGATCCAGCAATGCGTCGAACGCCGCCGCCAAGCCCGGGTCGAGCTGCGGCTCGCGGTCGTCGCGGTCGTCGCGGACTTCGTTGGTTGCGCGGCGGGTCACGGGGTGATCCCTCGCGGGCGCGTCATCCCTGAAGCCGCGCCCACGGACTGTCGAGCATTGCACCCAGCGCGGTCGCGCGAGGCCCCGACAGCACCCAGTCCGCCGCTCTCCAGCTCGGGTCGAGGCCCGCGTGCTCGCCCGGCAGCACGATGAGGCGCAGCGTGACGGGTCGGTGGACCAAGGCCAGCGGCACGGGCTCCGCCGAGAGCCACAGGATGGTCCCTGGTGAGCCGAGATCGGCCGCCTCCGAGGGCTCGGCCCGCAGTCGCGCCAGCATCGCCTGGGTGTCGGGGTCGGGGGCGCGCGGCGCGATCCAGCGCATGGGCCCCGGGCCAGCCACGGTGAAGGTGGGCGCCGGCCCGTCGGCGAGCGCGGCCGAGAGCTCGGAGACCCACGAGGGCTGCTCCACTTCGTCCACGTCGGCCTGGTACTCGGCCTCGAGCATCTCGCCCTGCGTGTGCCACGGCATCGTGCCCGCCACCACGGCGGTCACCGCATCGGCCCCGCCCCACGCCGGCTGCCGCGTGGTCAGCCAGCGCGGCACCGCGGGCCCGGAGGGCAGGCCCTCGGCCGCGGCCAGGCCTTCGTCGGTCCACGGCACCAGCACGTGCACCGGGTTGAGGTGCTGGTACAGCGCCGCCAGCCCACCGTGGCCGCCGAACACCAGCACGTCGGCGCCGAACGATCCGGCTGCGACCGCGATGCCACGATCGAGCGCCCCTGCATCACCGGGACACAGCGCAGTGATCGACGCGCCGCGATCGCTGCCGATGTCGCGGGCTCGACACAACGCGATCGCGCTGGCTGGGTGGAGCCCACCCGGCGTGCGTTGCAGGTAGACCAGGATGTGCGCCATGGCCGGTGTGCCCGCCTATTGCAGGCCGTGCTTGCGTTTGATGGCATCGAGCTGCTTCTGGTACTCGATCTCGAAGCTGCTGGTGCCCTCGTTGAGGTGTTTGAGGTGGCGTCGAACCTCGCGGTCGAGGTCGTCGTCGGCCTGCATGTTGCGGCGCAGGAGCTCCTTGAGCGTGCGTCGCAGGGTGGTGTCGTCGGCGTAGACCTCCTCGACGAAGGCCGAGCGCATGAAGAGCTCGATGAGCTGGGTGGCGATCCAGTTGATCGACTCGTCGCCGATCGCGAACTCCTCGCGCTCGGCCAGCTGTCGCTTGGTGCGAAACAGGTCGGAGTACGGCAGGCCCTTGGCCTCGAGGATGTCCTTGGCCGCCTCGGTGAGCTCTCGGTCCTTGCGCAGGTACTCCCGCAGGATCGACTCGATGTCGCGCTTGAACTCCTCTCGATCGTTGATCTCGAGGTACCGCGGCTCCACCAGGGCCTTGGTGACGACCTCGGTGATGTGCGGGATCTTACTGCTGTATAGGCGCATGAACCTACGGCGAGAATAGAGGTTGGATCGGGGCCCGTCCAGGCACCAACGCTGCTAGAAGGCGGGCGATGCACGAGCGACGAGCCTCGCCCCTGTTGGTCGCGGCCGGCCTGGGGTGGCGGCCTGGCGCCGTGCTGCTGGTGCAGCGGCGCCACGCCGATGCCGAGCACGGCGCGGGCCTCTGGGAGCTTCCAGGCGGCAAGCTCGAGCCCGGCGAGCACCCTCGTGATGCGCTCGCCCGCGAGCTCGTCGAGGAGTGGGGACCGGCGGCTGCGGCCCTGCGCGTGGGCGCCGTGGCCGAGGTGCTGCATCACGTCTACCCGCCGCCGGGGCCCGAGGTGCTGCTCGTCGTCTATCACGTCGATGCGCGCGCGCTCGGGGCCGCCGACGCCCCGCTCGAGCGGCTGGGGCTGCGCGCCGAGCCTGGGGTCGAGATCGGCGCGTTCCCCCGGGCCGCGCTGCCGGTGGAGCGCTTCCTCGCCGCCGATCAGGCGCTGCTCATCGCCGTGCGCGACGGCTCGATCGCGGCGCCCGAGCGGCGCGACGGCCACGATCCCGCGGGCGCGTAGGGCTCCTCACACGGCCGCGCCGGCGAAGCGGGCGATCGGCTCGTAGCGCTCGCCCGCCCGCCGAAACAGCACCGCCTCCACCACCTCGCGCTCCTGCACGTCGACGACGAGGTAGTCCACCGGCCAGTCGGCGGCGATCGCGGCGCGGGTGTCCTCCTCGGAGAAGTACGCGCCCACGCGCGGATGCGAGTGGTAGATGATCCGCGCCGGGAGCTCGCCGTCGAGGCTGCGCGTGAGCTGGAGCAGCTGCTTGCCCCCGATGTTGTAGCCGTTCTCGCTCGTGCGCGGGAACGACTCGGGATCGAGCGCATGCAGTCGATCTTGGAGGTTGGTGCACTGCACCAGCTCGGCGCTCGCCCCCTCGCCGAGGATGAAGCCGCAGCACTCGCTGGGGAACTCGGCGCGGGCCTGACGGTAGATCGCCTGCAGATGCTCGGCCGAGATCGTCGGCGTTTCACCAGACATAGTGCTTCTCCCAGTTGAGCGGCGCGAAGTAGCGGTCGCCGCGGTCGCACAGGATCGTGACCACCACGCCCGGCTCGCCACGGTCCGCGAGCTCGCGCGCCACCCGGTGCGCGCCGGCCACGTTGGCCCCCGACGAGTGACCCACGAACAGGCCCTCCTCGTGGGCCAGGCGCTCGGCCATGTCCCAGCCCTCTTCGGTGGGCAGCCAGATCGTGTCGTCGACCACGCTCTCGTCGTAGATCGGCGGGACCAGGCTCGAAGGAATGTGCTTGAGCCCCTCGAGCCCGTGCATCGCGTCGTCGGGCTGGAGCCCGAGGCAGCGGATCGCCGGATCGTGCTCGTGGAGCCGCCGCGACGTGCCCATGATGGTGCCGCTGGTCCCCACGCCGGCCACGAAGTGGGTCACGCGGCCGTGGGTCTGGGCGATGATCTCGCGGCCCGTCCCATCGTAGTGCGCGCGCCAATTCGACTCGTTGGCGTACTGGTTGGGGTAGTACCAGCGCTCGGGCTCGGCCTCGACGATCTCGCGCGCGCGCACGATCGCGCCGTCGCTGCCCTCCATCGGATCGGAGTAGATGATCTCGGTCCCGAACGCGGTCGTGACCTGCTTGCGCGGGTTGGACACGTTGCTCGGCATCACCAGCGTGATGGGGATCCCGAGGGCTGCCCCCACCATCGAGTAGGCGATGCCCGTGTTGCCGCTCGTGCTGTCGATGAGCCGCACGCCCGGTCGTAGATCACCGCGCGCCAGCGCGTCGCGGATGATGCGAAACGCCGCGCGATCCTTGACCGAGCCCCCCGGGTTGGCGAACTCGCACTTGGCCCAGATCTCGACGCCGGCCGTGTCGTGGTCGATGTGATGCAGGCGCACCAGCGGCGTGTTGCCCACCAGCTCGACGATGCTGCTCGCCCGCGTCGGCCGCCGCAGCGCCTGCTGCTGATGCAGCTGCACCAGCGCGGGCAACGGCCCGCGCGCGGAGGCAGGTGCCGCGATCCCCATCATCCGCGGCCGCCTGCGATCGCGGGCACGATGCTGACCTCGTCGGCATCCTTCACGGGGGTCTCGAGCCCCTCGAGGAAGCGAATGTCCTCGTCGCCCACGAAGATGTTGACGAAGCGGCGCACGGCGCCCTTGTCGTCGCAGATGCGCTCGCGGATGCCGGGGTGGGCGGCCTCGAGCGCGTCGATCAGCGAGCGGACGTCGCTGGCGGCGACGCCGACCTCTTCTTGCCCCTGGGTGTACTTGCGCAGCGGAGTGGGGATGCGAACGGTAGCCATGGTGTGATCTCCTCGAGTAGTGAAGCGTCCGGGTGCTCGGGCGAAGGTCGAAGGGGTGCGATTTAGGCGGGTGCGATTCGGGCGGTGCGATTCGGGCGGGTGCGATTCAGGCGTGGGCGACGGGCTGAGCGGGGTGAGCGGGACAGCCGCGGCGCAGCGCCGGGGCGAGCCGCTGCACGCGGGTGTGCAGCAGATCCAGCGCCCACAGCTGGCCGGCCACCGACGCGTCTCCGGCGTGGAGCCGCAGCGCGAGGTGAGCCATGAGCATGCCGATGTGGCCGACGCCCGAGCCCAGCACGCCCGCCTGATCGCAGCGCGGGGTCTCGTCGTCGGGCGGCGGCGACTCGTAGACGCAGCGATAGCAGGCGTGGCCGGCCTGCACCGCCAGCGCCTGGCCGCGCCAGCCGAGCGCGGCGCCCACCACGAGCGGCACGCCGTGGGCGAGGCACGCGTCGTTGAACGCGAACTTGAGCGTGGGCTGATCGGTGCACTCCAGCACGATCGCGCGGGGCACGAGCGCCGCGACGAACTCCGACACCGCGGCCGGACGCAGCTCCAGCACGCGTGCCTCTACCTGCAGCCCCGCCAGCCTTCGCGCCGCGGCCTCGGCCTTGGCCGCGCCCACGTCGCCGAGATCGTAGAGCACCTGGCGCTGGAGGTTGTGCGCCTCGACGCGGTCGTGATCCACCACGATCGCTCGGGCGGCCCCGGCCGCGGCGAGCGCGAGCAGGGCAGGGCAGCCCAGGCCACCTGCGCCGATCACCACGAAGCACGCGGAGCCGAGCGCGTCCATGCGCTACCGCCGGCCGCCCTCGGGGGTGAAGTACTCGTCGAGGCTGAAGTAGCGCTCGCCGGTGTCGCACAGGATCGTGACGACGTGCTTGCCGGGGCCGAGCCGGGCCGCGAGGCGCTCGGCCGCGACCACGTTGGCCCCGGCCGAGATCCCCACGAGCAGGCCCTCCTCGTGGGCGAGCCGCTGCTTCATGCGATAGGCCTCTTCGTCGTCGACCAGCGCGATCTCGTGGTAGACGCTGCGGTCGAGCACGGCCGGGATGAAGCCCGCTCCAATGCCCTGGATCTTGTGGGGTCCGGCCGGCTCGCCCGAGAGCACCGCCGAGCGCGAGGGCTCGACCGCGACCACGCGGACGTCGGGATTGTGCCCGCGCAGCACCTCGCCCACGCCGGTCACGGTGCCGCCGGTGCCCACCGCGGCCACGAAGCCATCGATCGACAGCCCCTCCATCTGGGCGATGATCTCGGGTCCGGTGGTGCGGCGGTGCGCGTCGGGATTGGCCGGGTTCTCGAACTGCTGCAGCATGTGATGGTCGGGTCGCCGGCACAGCTCCTCGGCTGCCGCCACCGCGCCCTCCATCGTGCGATCCTCGGGGGTCAGCACGATCTCGGCCCCATACGCGCGCAGCAGGTTGCGTCGCTCGAGGCTCATGCTCTCGGGCATCGTGAGCACCAGCCGGTAGCCCTTCACCGCGGCCACGAGCGCGAGCCCGATCCCGGTGTTGCCGCTCGTGGGCTCCACCAGCACCGTCTTGCCCGGCTGCAAGAGGCCCGCCCGCTCGCCCGCCTCGATCATCGCGAGCGCGATGCGGTCCTTGACCGAGCCGCCCGGGTTCATCATCTCGCACTTGGCGTACACGGTGGCGTGGGTCTTGGGGCCGCCTGCGACGATGCGCAGCTTCACCAGCGGCGTATCGCCGATGAGGGCCAAGATGTTGCCGACCGCGGGAGGTCGCTCGGTGGTCATGCGGGTGGTCCTCAGATTACGTAATTGGCCGCGCTACGACGGTGTCGCTCGCGGGCTTCGCCGAGCAGCTGGTCGAGCTTGAGGTCGCCGACCGCGGCATGGAGGCGGTCGTCAACCGAGCGCTCGACCAGCGCCGTGATCTCGTCTTGCGGCTCCCCGGTGGTGTTGGTGGGCCCGCCGGAGAGCGCGCGCAGCACGTCGGAGATGACGATCTCCGCCGGCGGTCGCGCCAGCCGATAGCCCCCCCGCGGGCCGCGCTTTCCCACCACGAAGCCGGCCTTGCGCAGCTCCCCGATGATTTCTTCGAGATATCGTGAGGGAATTGCCTGATGCTCGGCGATTACCTGTGCCGAGGCGTAGCCGCGGTGGGCGACGTGACACAGGGCCCGCAGGCCATACCGCGCTTTGGTGCTGAGCCTCATTATTTACGGTAACCGCAGTGGGAAACCGGTTTCAACATTGCCACATCGAGGGCGGGTTGGCCAGCGGTCCCCCACCGGCGAAAAGCGGCCAACGGCGACATTCGCGCAGGCGGAGCTTGACACCGCTAGCCGGCGATGGAAAAAGCTGGCCGCCGCCACGACCCGCGCCCCCCTACTTCTAGAGGCGCGCGCTCGGGCGACGAGAAAAGAGAACGCGTCATGGACGTCAATGAGCTGCGCAAGAACGCCAAGGTCGAGCTCGATGGTCACCCCTACGTGGTCACCGATTTCCAGTTCGTCAAGCCCGGCAAGGGCCAGGGCCTGTACAAGTGCAAGCTCAAGAACATGATCACCGGTGCGGTGCTCGACCGCACCTGGCGCTCGGGCGAGCGCCTCGACGCGGCCAACGTCGAGTCCAAGCGGATGCAGTTCTTGTTCGCCACCGCCGACGGCTTCACGTTCATGGACAACGAGAGCTACGAGCAGGTCGAGCTGACCGCCGACCTCGTCGGTGACGACAAGTTCTACCTGCTCGATCAGCTCGACGTGGACGTGCTGTTCTACAACAACCGTCCGGTCGGGGTGAGCCTGCCCAGCCACGTGATCATGGACATCGTGGAGTGCGAGCCCAGCGTGAAGGGTGACACCGCGACCAACGTGACCAAGAGCGCGACGGTGCAGACCGGGCTCAGCGTGCAGGTGCCGCTCTTCATCAAAGAGGGCGAGCGCGTCAAGATCGACACGCGCACTGGCGCCTACGTCGAGCGCGTCAACACGTGATCCGAGGGCGGCCTCCGCTCTCGATCCCCGCCCGCGTGCTCGCGTGGGACGCCGCGCTCGCGGCCGTCCGCAGCGAGCTGCGCGGCTCCGGCCTCGCCGAGGTCGTCACGCCGGTGCGGCTCGCCGCGGTGGCGATCGAGCCGTTCATCGAGCCGATCGCCGCGCCCCCGGGGTTGCTGGCCACGAGCCCCGAGCTGCCGATGAAGCGGCTGCTGTGCCACGGGGCGCCGTCGTGCTTTCAGATCGCGCCGTGCTTTCGCGCCGGTGAAGTAGGCGACCTCCACCGCGAGGAGCTGCACTTGATCGAGTGGTACCGGCTGCACGCCGACACCCCCGCGCTGCGGCTCGACGTCGAGCGGGTGGTGACCGCGGTGTTCGAAGCGGTGGCGTCCGTGCTGTCCGAGCCCGGGCTGCCCGAGCCCCCGCGACGCTGGACGCAGGTCGGCATGCTCGATCTCGTGGACGAGACGCTGGGCGTGAAGCTGCGCGGCGACGAGGCGCCCGACGAGCTGGCCGCAGCGCTGCGGCCTGTAAGCGCGGCGCTAGGCGACCCGTTGGCGACCGTACCGCATGCTCGGCTCGCTCCCCATCCTCGCGCCCATGCCCTCGCGGCCTGGACCGCGTTCTTCTCGGCCTGGTGCGACGCGCGGCTCGATCCGTGGCTGCACGAGCACGAGGGCGAGGGCACCCACCTCGTCGAGTTCCCGCTGGCCCTCGCCGCGCTCTCGGCCCCCGGCTCGCGCACTGGATCCAGCTCCCACGCGCCGTGCGTGGCTCACCGCTTCGAAAGCCACGTGCACGGCCGCGAGCTCGCCAATGGCTACCGCGAGCTGCGAGACCCCGACGAGCAGCGGCTGCGCTTCGAAGCCGTCAACGCGCTGCGCGTGGCGCTCGATCTGCCGCGCCTCCCCATCGATGAGGCGTTCCTCGCCGATCTCCACGCCCCCGGCCTGCCGCCATGCGCCGGCGTGGCGCTCGGTCTCGATCGCTTGGTGTTGCTGGCCAGCGGCCGCGACCGCCTCGGCGACGTCGCGATCGAGCTGGGCCGGCCGCGTCGCTCCTAGTCGGCTCGCTCGCGAGTCGATCCGAGCTTGGGACGGATCGCCACGACCGTAGCCCCCGCTCGTACGTAGTCCCTGGATCCGCTCACCTGCGGTCGCGCGCGCACGCGCGTCCGCGAACCAACCGCACGCGAACCGTACGCGAACCGTACGCGAACCCGAACCGAGAGAGGACGGCTGCACGATGGCACATGCACGCTTCGAGATGATGTTGATGATGGTCCCCGAAGAGCTCGCCGAGCGAAGGCGACGCCTGATGACGAGCGCGCTGATGGCCGCGACGCTGAGCATGGGGCTGGGGCTGCTCAGCTGGACGGCGGACAAGCTGGGAATCTCGGCCGTCACTCCGCCCAAGCACGCCTACTCGGTCACGCTCCAGCTGCTCGAGCCCCCGCCGCCCCCGGCCGCGCCGCCCCCGTTGCCGGCCGCCGCCGCCACGACCCAGGACCCCGCGCGCGCGACCCACGAGGTCGTGCCGCCCGAGCCCGATGTGGCCCCGATCGAGGTGCAGCCCCTCGATCTCGATGCGCGTCCCAAGGTGCGCCTCACCATGCCGAGCAAGGTCGGAGGTGGGAGCGGCGGCCCCGCGGGCATCGCGGGTCCTGGGATCCCGGGCGTGGGCGGTCGCTGCTTGCTGCCCCCGTGCATCGGCACGGAGATCGTAGATCGCCCGCCGGTGTCCCAGCCCCAGCCGCCTGCGACGATCGAGCCCACGCAGGCCCCGATCAAGGCCGTGATGGCCTCCTCGATCTTCACGCCCGACCCGGACAAGCAGCGGCTGTCTCGCACGCCCACCGGTCGCAGTCACCGCAGGCCCGGCAACACCACCGTTTCGTTCTGCATCGACGGTGACGGCAAGACCTTCAAGGTGCGCACCCGCAGCGGCTTCTCGGGCGATCCAGAGGTCGATGAGATCTGCCGCGCCACCGTGGCGCGGTGGCGGTTCTCCCCCCAGCGCGTCGGCGGCAAGGCCCGCACCACCTGCACGTCGGTGACCTTCGACATTCGCTTCGAGTAGGCCCCCCTCGGCCGTTCTCACCCAAAGCGCCGTAGCGCTTGACGGCGCCCGCCGACCCAAGGCACGAATGGGGGGGACGTCGTCGTGCCCGAACCAAGCGGTGCGTTGGTCGATCCACGAAACGCGGGACCGGGCTGTAAGTCGGGTCCCGGCAGCCCGTTGCGGGCTCGATCGCCGCTGGGTCGCATTCCCTGAGACCTGATGCGCCCGTCCGCGACCATCGCCCGTTCGATCAGACCCACGATGTCCGCCCGATCCATCTCCCAAGCCACCGCCTCGTGCTGTATGCTGCCGGCTTCCATGGGCCGCTCTCCGTACGCCAATGGTCGCCCTGCTCGGACGGCGCGGACCTCCCTCCTCGCCATGGTCGTGGGATCGCTGCTCGGCCTTGGCCTCGGAGCGGGCGGCTGCGCCAAGATCGAGTCTCGCGACCTCATCCGCGATGGCAACACGCTCTACAAGGACGCCAAGTTTCCCGAGGCGATCGAGAAGTACAACGCGGCCGAGCAGCTCGAGCCCGACGGCGTGACCTTGTTCTGGAACCGCGCCTGCGCGGCCGAGAGCCAGGTCCTGCGCATGAAGGATCCCACGCAGCGCGAGGAGCGGCGCAAGTACGCCGACATGGCGCTGCGCGACTTCCAGACCTGGTACGACCGCCTCGACGTCAAGACCGAAGAGGATGACAAGCAGGTGCTCGACCACCGGCTCAACATCCTCAACGCCGACGAGCGCTGCGACGATCTGCTGACCTACTGGTTCGAGAAGCAGCGCGCCGACCCGCACAACGAGAACATCTACGGCGCGATCATTCGCCAGTACGAGCAGTGCGGCGACGATTCCAAGGTCTCCGAGTGGTACGTGAAGCGCACGGTCGACTTCCCGCAGAGCGTGAAGGCCTGGCATGCCCTGGCCATCCGCCGCTTCGAGCCGCTGTGGCCCGACCCCGAGTCGGGGCTCCCCTACAACGAGCAGCTGCCCCCGGCCGAGCGCATCAAGGTCGCCAACGAGGTGCTGGGCCTGCTCGAGAAGGCGGTCTCGATCGACTCCAAGTTCCGCGACGCCTACGTGTGGCGCTCGATGGCGTACACCCAGCGGGTCTACGCACGGGTGGTCATCGAGGAGCCGGAGCTCCCCGAGGAGAAGATCGAGGCGATCCTCGCCCGCGAAGACTCCATGCTCGCGTGGAAGCAGCAGAAGGCGGTCTGTGACCTCGATCAGCTGCCCGACTGCCCCACCGATCCCAGCGCCCCGCCACCCGAGTCCGCGTGCTGTCCGCCACCGCCTCTCACGCCCGCCGAGCAGGCCGAGGACGCCGCGCTTCGGACCCAGGTCGAGGCCGCGATGAAGGCGGCGACCGAGGCTCCCGCGGAGGTCGAACCACCCAAGAAGAAGAAGGGGAAGCGGAACCGATAGCGCCGCGCCGGCGTCGCGAGCGTTCACCCGGATCCACTTCCACGCGGAGGACCAAGGATGTTCGACCATTACATGCACTACCAGGGCGGCGACCCTCGCCGCCGCCTCCGACTTCAGATCGCCGCCACCGCGGCTGGCGTGACCACGTTCGCGTTCATCTTGTTCGGCTGGGTCGCCGACAAGATGTCGATCAACATGGTCTCTCCGCCGACCTCCAAGTACGCGGTCACGGTGATGCTCAACGAGGAGCCGCCGCCTCCGCCTCCGCCTCCGCCTCCGCCCGCGGGTGAGTCGGAGCCCGAGCCCGAGGAAGACGACGTTCCCGACGAAGAAGTCCCGCTCGAGGAGGACATCGTCCAGCCCAAGGAGACGCCCGACAAGATCCCCGATGCCAAGGCCGCCCCTGGCAAGAAGGGCCCCAAGGTCCCCGGTGGCGTGCCGGGTGGTGTTCCTGGCGGTGTCCCGGGCGGCGTGGTCGGTGGCGTCGTGGGTGGCGTGCTGGGCGGGGTGCCGGGTGGCGTGGCCACCAAGCGCGACCCCGAGGCCGACAAGAAGGAGATCGAGATGGAGCCGATCTCCTCGGCCCGGTCGCGCGCGATCTACGATCCCAATCCCGACGGCAAGCTCTTGCAGGCCACCAAGGCCGCCAAGTTCGACAAGCGCCCCGGTGACGTGAAGGTGGCCTTCTGCATGGGGGTGACCGGCAAGACCAAGGACGTCAAGGTCACCAAGAAGTATCCCCACGACCCGCAGGTCAACCGCATTTGTGCCGATACCGTGGCCAAGTGGCGGTTCAAGCCTCGGCAAGTGGGCGGCAAGCCGGTCGAGACCTGCTCGACCGTGACATTCGAGATTCGTTTCGAGTAGCCTCTCGCTACCAACCCTTTAGACCCACCAACCGGTCACAAGACAAGCAACAGGACCATGGACCACCTCCCGATCCTTCTCGCCGAGGCGGCGACCGATTTCAGCTTCCAGAGCATGTGGGAGCAGATGGGCTTCTTCGCCAAGGCGGTGCTCATCGGTCTCGTCATCATGTTCGTGATCG
>JBFIJN010000051.1:0-26999 GCA_041600735.1 Nannocystaceae bacterium | reverse complement strand
GTCGCCGCTGCCCAGTCCGTTCAATTACGGCAGCGTGCCGGGCACGCAGGCGCCCGACGGGGATCCCCTCGATGCGCTGGTGCTGGGCCCTCGGGTGCGTGCGGGCAGCCGCGTGGACGTCGAGGTGCTGGCGGTGCTGGGCTTCATCGACCGCGGCCTGCTGGATCCCAAGCTGGTGTGCGGCGAGGCCCCGCTGCGGGCTTCGCAGCGGCGTGCGGTGGAGCGCTTCTTCTGGGCCTACGAACGGCTCAAGCGCACCATTCAGCGGGTGCGCGGGCAGAGCGAGCGCACCGAGGTGCTGGGCTGGCTGCCGTTCACCACGAGCCGCTAGCGCGGGGGTTGGCAGCACCGGAGCGGCGCAGTACACCGGCGGTGCCGATGGCCGACGACGTCAAGCTCCCCACGGGACGGCTCGGTCGCCTGGCTCGCCTCGCGCGGGCTGGGGCCTCGAGCGGAATGGCGCTGCTGCGCAGCGACGCGAGCGGCAGCACCGACAAGGCGGCCATGATCCTCGGCCAGCTGCGCGGGGTCGCGACCAAGGTCGGGCAGATGGCCAGCTACGTCGACGGGGTGGTGCCCGAGGAGCGACGCGAGGCGTTCGAGGCCAGCATGGCCAAGCTTCGCGCCGCCGCGCCGCGCTCGTCGACCACGCAGATCCGCAGCTTGGTGGAGGCCGAGCTCGGCGGCCCGATCGACGAACACTTTGGCGAGTGGGACGACGAGCCGCTGGCGAGCGCGTCGATCGGCCAGGTGCACCGCGCGCGCACGCTCGACGGGCGTGCGGTCGCGGTGAAGGTGCAGCACCACGGCATCGTGGAGGCGATGGAGGCCGATCTCAAGAACGCCGGGCTGTTCGACGTGATGGCGCGCGCGGTGGGCCTCGGCAAGATGGAGATGGGGCGGCTGGTGCAGGAGGCGCGCACCCGCTTTCGCGAGGAGCTGGATTATTCGCTCGAGGCTCGCCGCCAGCAGGCGTTCAGCGAGCTCCACGCCCACGACCCCCGTATCGTCATTCCCCCGGTCATCGCCTCGCACAGCACGCGTCGCGTGCTCACCACGGGTCTCATGGAGGGCCGCGGATTCGAGGAGGCGTGCACGGCCGCGCCCGAGCTGCGCCGGCAGTGGTGCGAGACGCTGTGGCACTTCGTCTACGGCTCGATGATGATCGGCGGCATGTTCAACGCCGATCCGCACCCCGGCAACTACCTGATGCAGGACGACGGGCGGGTCGTGTTCTTCGACTTCGGGTGCGTCGAGACGATCTCGCTCGAGCGCCGCACGCTGATCCTGCGGGCCCACGACGCGGCCGGGGAGGGCGACTATCACCGCTTCGACGAGGCCGCCGCGCAGATGCTGATGGTGGCCCCCGGGCGCCACCGCGAGCGCGTGCTCGAGTACATGCACTTTGCGCTCAGCCCCGTGTTCCGCTCGCCCTTCCACGTGACGCGGGAGTTCGCGACCGAGGTCGTCCACCGCTTCAAGGGCATGGCGCTGGAGTTCGCGCGGATGCCCAAGGGTGAGTTCGCACAGATGCCTCCGGGGATCCTGTTCCTCAATCGCCTGCAGTTCGGGTTCTTCTCGATCTTGGCGCGCCTCGATGTGGAGGTCGACTACGCCAGGGTGGAGCGCGCCGTGATCGCCGAGGGGTGGGAGGCGCTGCGGCGCGACGAGGCCAGTGGCTGAGGCGGCGGGGCCCGGAGCCCCGCTCGACATCCTGGGGCTCGGCATCGCGCTCGGTCGCTGCGCTACACTCGGCGGGCCTTGTCAGCCCCGATGAACGACGCAGTGCTCGCGACGCTGCTGCGCCGCCATGGCACGTCTCCCCCCGAGGCGCTGGCGCTCGCGCTGGCGAGCTTCGTGGAGCGTGGGCGACGGGCGTGGCCGCGGGTCACCGCGGTGGAGCCCGAGCGCTTCGCCGACTATCTCGAGCGCAAGGTGACGCCCGGCCTCGAGCTCCTCGCCGCGCTGGGCACCCTCGATGCGGGCGAGCTGTGGCTGTGCACCGCGTGCGCCGAGGGCTCCTCGGTCGCGCATGCCGGCTTCGAGGCGCGCTACGTGGCCTCGCTCGATCCCTCGCTTCGCGCGATGGGCCTCGACGAGGCGGCGATCGACGACGTGAAGCAGCGGACCCGCGACAAGCTGCTCATTGCGGCCGAGGACGGAGCCCCGCGCATGCTGGCCTACGTGGGCGAGGGCCGGCTCGGGGGGCTCGTGAAGGTGGCGGCGATGCGCGTGGCGCTCGACGAGCTCCGCTCGCGGCAGCGTCGCCCCGAGCTGGGGCGCGCGGCCGATGCGAGCGCCGTGGAGCGGTTGATGGCCGGTGAGCTCGGCCCCGAGATGCGCGTGCTCGACCAAGAGCACCGCGAGGTCGTCAAGGCCGCGTTCGGCTCGGCCATCGACTCGCTGTCGTCGACCGACCGCGGGATCCTGCGGCTTCACCTGCTGGAGCGGCTGAGCATCGACGAGATCGCCGCGCTCCACGACGTGCATCGGGCCACGGCGGCGCGGTGGCTGACGCGGCTGCGCCGCGAGCTCGGCGAGCACACGCGCGAGAGCCTGCGAGCGCGACTGCGGCTCGACTCGCGCGAGCTCGAGAGCGTGATGCGAGCGGCCGGCTCCCGCCTCGACCTCAGCCTCTCCCGCGTGCTGGCGCCCAGCGCTGGCGACGACCCGGATCGAGAGCGGGCATGAGCGAGGGCTCGAGCGCGGGCGAGCCCGCGGTGCAAGACGCCTGCCTCGGCGATCACGAGCTCGCGGAGATCCTCGAGGGGCGGGTCACCGAGCCACACCTCGCTCGGGCTCATGACCACGCCGCCGCCTGCGATGGGTGCCGCGCGCTGCTGGCCCATGCCGGCCGCGTGCGCGCGGCCGAGCGCACCGCGGAGGTGGGCGGCTCGCCCTCGGAGGTCACCGAGGTCGGCGAGTGGCTCGTGGAGCTCGAGTCGGTACGGCCGCCCGCCGAGAAGATCGGGCGCTTCGTGGTGCTGCATCGCCTCGGCGAGGGCGGCATGGGCGTGGTGGTCGCGGCCCGCGACGAGCAGCTCAACCGCAAGGTCGCGATCAAGCTGCTGCGCGATCGTGGACGCCGCGAGACCGAGCGGGGCCGAGCTCGCTTGCTGCGAGAGGCGCGGGCGATGGCGCGAGTCGAGCACCCCAACGTGCTCGCGGTGCACGAGGTCGGGGTGCACGACGATCGCGTGTTCCTGGTGATGGACTTCGTCGATGGCTCGGATCTACTGGTGTGGCTGCGCGCGCAGCCGCGATCGTGGCGTGAGCTCGTCGACGCCTGGATCTCCGCCGGTGAGGGGCTCGCGGCCGTTCATGCTCACGGACTCGTGCACCGCGATTTCAAGCCGCAGAACGTGCTCGTGCGCAAGGACGGGCGGGTGCAGGTCACGGACTTCGGCCTGGTGGGGGCGGCCGCGCAGCTCGACGACGAGGTCGATCCCGACGAGCTGGACGCGGTGATGGGCCAGGAGCGCACCGCGGCGGGGAAGATGGTGGGCACGCCGCGCTACATGGCTCCGGAGCAGCTCGACGGGGACGCGGTGACCCCGGCGACCGACCAGTTCGCGTTCTGCGTGTCGCTGTGGGAGGCGCTCACGCAGCGCCATCCGTTCGAGCAGGTGGGAGGGGATCGATCGCACGCGCAGCGTCATGCCCAGATCGTGGCCGCGCCGCGCAGTGGCGGCGTCCCGACCCGGGTGCTCGCGGTGCTCCGCCGCGGTCTCGCGCGCTCGCCCGAGGATCGTCATCCCAGCATGGTCGAGCTGCTGCGTGCGCTTCGCGGGGCGCGCGACGCCCCGCAGCGGCGACGCCGGGCCGTGCTCGCGATGGTGGTGATCGGGGCCGCCGTCGTCGCGGGCGCGTGGCTGCGCCCGCTGGCGAGCCGCGACGAGCTGTGTGCCCCGCCCCCGGGGGGCGATTTCGCTGGCCTGTGGGACGAAGCCCGCCGCGAGCGCGTGCTCGCGCAGCGCCGGGCTGTCGACACGTCCGACGTCGTCGCGAGGATCGAGCGCGGGCTCGACGACTACCGCGCGCGCTGGAGCGAGCTTCGCCGGGACGCGTGCGAGGCGACCCGCGTGCGCGGCGAGGTCTCGCTCGAGCTGCTCGATCGGCGCATGGCGTGCCTGCACGCGCGCAAGGCCGCGTTCTCGACTACGGTCGAGCTACTCGAGCACGACCCGCTCGGCGAGCGTCACTCCGATCCGCTCGCGCTCGTGTACGGGCTGCCTCCTTCTTCGCCGTGTGGCGATCTGCAGGGCATGGCGGCCGCGGCCGAGCGCCCGCGAGACCCCGCGACGGCGCAGGCCGTGCTGGAGCTCGAGGCCGAGCTCGCCGCCGCGAGCGTGCTGTGGAACCATGGCCGCGCGGCGGCAGCCCGAGCGAAGATCGAGCCCACGCTCGCCGCGGCCGAGCGGATCGGCTGGGCGCCACTGCTCGCGCGAGCGCTGGTCGCCGCGGCCCGGCTGGAGCGCGCGGGCGATCCGCTCGCGGCTCTCGACACCTGGCGGCGCGCCTACGTGGTCGCGATGCGAGCCGACCCGGGCACCGGCTTCGAGGCGGCGATCGATGGCGTGGACGCCTACGTGCGCGTGCAGGACCTCGAGCACGCCGAGCTGTTCGCCGACGTGGCGCAGGCGCAGGCCGAGCTGCTCGGCGGTGAGCCCCATCCCGGCGATCTGGCCAACAACCGCGCGCTGCTGGCCGGCCTGCGCGACGACCTGCCCGAGGCCGAGCGGCAGCTGCGGGCCGCCATCGCGGCGGTCGAGGCCGACCCCGAGCGGCGCCCGGCGCTGATGCACTACCACATGAATCTGGTCGCGGTGCTGGC
Organism: Nannocystaceae bacterium; assembly: GCA_041600735.1. Classification (GTDB taxonomy): domain Bacteria; phylum Myxococcota_A; class Polyangia; order Nannocystales; family Nannocystaceae; genus Paraliomyxa. The sequence continues at coordinate 22,165 of JBFIJN010000051.1, read as the reverse complement.
CTCGCAAGGGCAGCTCGACGAGGCCCGGACCGCCGCCGACATGGCGCTCGCGCTCACCACCGAGCTGTACGGCGACGATCATCCCAGCACGCTGCGCACGCGCACCAACGCGGCCAACGTGGACTTTGCGGCGGGTGATGTCGAGCGCGCCGCTCGTACGGCCGCACAGGTCGCGAGCCAGTGGCGGGGCCTCGAGCACCCAGTCGAGGAAGCGGTCTCGCTCGATCTCCACGCACGCGCGACCACGTTCCCCGAGTGCCTCGCGCCGGCCGAGCGCGCGCTGCAGCTGCGCCGCGCCGCGCTCGCGCCCCGCGACCCATTGATCGCCAAGAGCCTCGGGGTCCTCGCCGAGTGCCTGCTCGAGGGCGGTCGCGTCGAAGAGGCGCTCCGCTCGTTCGATGAGGCGATCGAGCGCCTCGGTGGCGACGACTCCGCGCAGCGGGCCGAGCTCGAGGCCCTGCGTGCGCAGGCGCGCGCTCGCGCGCCGGCGCTCCCGCGCTAGCTGGCCGCTAGTTTCGAGAATTCGATCGCCGCCGTGCGACCTGGCCCCCGCGCCGTCGTTGAGCAGGCAGCGGGCCGGTCGTTCGACCGCCCTTCAAGCCAACCGCAAGGAGCACGATCAATGATGAAGCAAAGCGCAACGGTGAGCCGCTGGCTCGGAGTCGCCCTCGGAGTAGGTCTGATCGCCACGATGAGCGAGGGCTGCGTCGCCGAAGACGCCGATGACGGACTGAGCCCACGGCAGCTACAGCAGCTCAACGAGCTGGGGATCGCCGAGGTCCAGTCGAGCGGCGACCTGCACGTCCTGCTCGATGCGAGCGGGACCGAGCTGGGCACCGCGACGATGGACGGCACCCGCGTCGACGTGGTGCTGGGATCGCAGTCGGCACGACTCACCCGCGGTGCGCTCTCGGCTTCGATCGCGTGCGGCGAGTGGGAGACGCCGCGCACGGTGGACCGAGCCGCCGCGCTCGCGGCCTTCATCGACCACCACTCGCCGGAGTGCGCGACCGCCCTCCACGTGGGGCGCATCATCAGCGCGTTCGACAGCGGGCACGCCGATGGGTGCGAGGTCGAGGCCATCGAAGGGCAGCCGCAGCTGGTCTGCGAGCGCGACGCGGAGGCCGTGGAGTTTCGCAACCTGGGAGGCCCGGGATCGTGCGTCTGCCAGGACCACGGCTGGGGTTATTGCCCGCCCGAGTGCTGGCAGTGCGGGCCCGGCACGTGTGAAGGCGATGGCGGTGGCGGTGGTGGAGGCGGAGGCGGTGGCGGAGGCCCGAGCTGCTCCGCGTTCGATCGCACCTACGAGCGCACCAACACGCAGAACATCCCGGCCGATCAAGATGCGCAGACGCTGTGCCCCGAGGCCCAGAGCCAGGCCGAGAGCGCGTGCCTGACCTCGGTGTACAGCACCTGCTTCTCGACGTTCGGTGAGGCCACGGTGCTCGACGCGGGCTGTGACCCGCTCGGGCAGACCAAGGACCACGACTGCTGGTGCACCGTCAGCGTCGAGTGCCACTACTCGAGCTGATCGCGAGCTGATCGCGAGCCGATCGCTGGACGGGCGCCACACTTCGTGGCGCCCGCGGTCCGTGGGTGAAGGCCGCTACTGCAATACCGGGGGCGGCGGCGCGGGCTTGGGACGCGGCCAGCACGGTCGCGGTGCAGCCGAGGCGGTGCACGTGACATGCGGGCGCGCAGGCGCGGTGCGAGCACCCGTGGTGCTCGCCGCCGCGGCCACTCGCTCGCCGGAGATCAGCCGCGGGCGCGCCATGACAACCACCGCGTCATGAAGGCGCGCAGGTCCTCGGCGCCCATCAATCGAAGCTTGCCCAGCCCACCTTGGCTCGTCTGCGGGCGACCGCTGCGAGGCCCGGGGTCGATCCGCTCCCAGCGCACCCAGACCACGTCCTCGTGGCTCTCGACGAACACGCGCAGCTCTTGGCCCTTGCGGACCCGCAGCCACACGCCCTGCGCGGGCCAGACCTCGACGGAGAGACCCGCGGCACGACCTTCGGGCGTGGTCGCGAGCTCGAGCGCCACGCGACCGGCCACGTCGCGAATGAAATCGTTGGCGGCCTGCAGCTCGGCCCGTCGCTCTGCGGTGCGGCCGTTGGTGGTGAGATCGGTCTGGGGAATCATGGAAGCGTTCTCCACGGCGTCGTCCTCGTCCTCGTCATCGTCACGACCGCCGTCGGCCATGGGGGGCATACTGAACATTTAAACAGTGCCGATCAAGCGGATCTTGGGGTGGCCGCAGCCGATTTCGCGTCCTCTTTCGTTGCGCGAAATCGAGCGGTTTCGTGCGCGCCGGAGCACCATTGCTCGTCGCGTGCGCACGCGGTGGTGACGAACACCTTGCCGGATACGACGGCGTGGGGAGCTCGTTGCTGCCATGGGACGCCTTGGCTGCTGACAGTCCGCGTCAGCAGGCGCTCGAGGGTCGGACCATCGACCGCGAGCGGACCATCATACTCCGGCCCCGCGTGTCAGAGAAGCACTGGCTTTGGCGATGTGGCCGCACTCGCTGCGCACGCCCTGCGGCGGCCGCGGCGTGGAGCGAGACCGCGCGGTTACCAGCTGTAGAAGCCTTGGCCGCTCTTCTTGCCGAGGTGGCCCTCGCGAACCATCGTGCGCAGCAGCTGCGGCGGCTCGAAGTGGGCGCCCATCGGCAGCGCGGTGCTGAGGTACTCGGCGATGTGGAGCCGCACGTCGAGGCCGACGAGGTCGGTGAGGCGAAGCGGGCCCATCGGGAACCCGTAGCCGAGGGTCATCGCCTTGTCGATGTCCTCGGCGCTGCCCACCCCCTGCTCGACCATGCGGATCGCCTCGAGGCCGATGACCAAGCCGAGGCGACTCGTGGCGAACCCGGGGAAGTCCTTGATCGTGATCGTCTCCTTGCCGAGCGCGGCCCCGAAGGCCCGCGTGCGCGCGAGCGTGGCCTCGGAGGTGCGTGGCGCCACGATCACCTCGAGCAGCTTCATGATGTGCACGGGGTTGAAGAAGTGGGTGCCGATCACTCGCTCGGGCCCGGGCAGCGCCTCGGCGAGCGCCGCCACCGAGAGCGAGCTCGTGTTCGTGGCCAGGATCGCGTGCTCGTCGACGTGCGGGGCCACGCGATCGAACAGCGCGCGCTTGAGCTCGAGCTGCTCGGGGACCGCTTCGATCACGATGTCGGCCCCGCTGACGGCGCTCGCGAGGTCCGTGTCGCCGCGCAGCGAGGCCAGGGTGGCATCGCGCTGCGCCTCGCTCAGCTTGCCGCGCGCGACGCCCTGGTCGAGGTTTCCGCGCACTCGCGCCAGCCCGCGGTCGACCAGCTCGGGCGCCATGTCGTAGAGGCGAGTGTCCAAGCCCGCGGCCGCGGCCACCTGCGCGATGCCGTGGCCCATGGTCCCAGCACCGAGCACCGCCACGGTGCCGATGGGGGAGAGTGAGGGGAGAGGGTGCGGCGATGCCATGGTGCGCGTTATGCCACTTTTCTCGGAGGGCGGGGCGTGAGCACGCTGGCGCTTCCGCCTCCGGTCGCGGGTGTCATACCCTGCGGGCCGTGCGGGCGTCACTCCAGTCTCGGAGCCTGCGGTGAGCGACGCAAAGCGCTTGCCGATCGTGCTGTGCTGCGCCGAGGAGTCCGAGGTGGCACTGGTCGCGGTCGTGGACCTGCTGCATCGCGAGGGCCATGCGCCCGAGCTGGTGCCTGGGGTCGACGCGGATGTCGACGCGCTCACGGCGGCCGCCGACCGCTTGTCGGGTCCGGCGTTGTTCGTGCTGTGCCAGAGCGAGGGCCTCGGTCGCGTGCAGGTGCGCCGCCTCGAGGGGTTGTTCTCGGCGCGCAAGGGGCCTGAGCACCGCATGGTGATGGTCGACGTGGCGGGCCGCAGTGCGGCCTCGGTCGTGGTCGAGGTGCGAGCGGCCGCGCGCGAGCTGCTGCGAGGCAGCGGGGGCCGCAGCGTGGACGACGGCCACTACATGCGCGATGTGGTGGTGCCGACGTCGGTGGCGGCGGTGCCGGGAGCGACCGTGCCCCAGCGAGCGCCACGCTCGCGAGGCCGCGAGCTGCAGCGATCCTCGAGCATTGCACGCGAGCCCGAGGGGATCTCGGAAGAAGCGCTGGGGCTCGACTCGGGGGACTCGGCGGTCGTCGATGTTCGCGAGCTCCACTCGTTGGTGCCCGAGCCCGAGGTGCTGCTGGGGACCAACGCAGAGTCGAGGGCCGCGCTGGCCGAGTCGGGCTTCGAGCCCGACGGGATGCCGAGCGATGGGGTTCCGCTCGCGATCGCCGAGGACTTTCCCGTGGTCGGGGCCTCGAGCCAAGACGTGGAGATCCGCGGAGCGCCGGGGCGCGTGGGCTGGGACCACAGCGGGCCCGTCGATCTCGAGCGCGTGGCTCGACCTCTTCGCTCCGATCCGCGCGCCGAGACCGACGAGACCCCGCTGCCCTCCAGCAGCACCCCGATCGACGTGGGCAAGGCGGGGGCGCCAGCGGTCCCCAAGCCGCGGCCCGAGGACGAGGTCGGGGCCCCGCCCCCGGGGCGGGTGGGGCGATTGATCTTGTTGGTGGTCGCGGCCGCGGGAATGGCGGGGGTCGTCACGATGGCGGTGCTCCACGCGACCGCGCCGGTGGGGCTGGGCCCGAGCGCCGAGACCCACGATCGCGGCGCACCGCTGGTGTCGAGCCCGGCCGCCGACGCAGACCTCGAGGTCGAGGCGCCCGAGCCCGAGCCCGAGCCCCGTGTCGTAGCGGCGACCGCGGCTACGACGGACGAGCCGCAGCCCGCGGCCGCAACGGGCAACGAGACCGGCGAGCCCGCTCTCGACGGCGAAGCGGCCAGCCCCGACGAGACCGGCGGCGAAGAAGCCAGCAACGAAGAGACCGGCAACGACGAGATCATCGAGAGCGGCCACGGGGATGGCGGCAAGCTGGTCCCGCCCCCGCCGCACACCGAGGACGACGACGACTCACTCGGCGCAGCGATCGCCGCGGGCCGCGTGCACGAAGCCGGTGAGCTGCTCGTCGTGCTCACCGGGCCGAGCACGGTGACCTGGGAGGAAGCGGCCACGCGCTGCAGTCGGCGCAAGGTGGCCGGCCTGACGAGGTGGAGACTCGCGACGATGGGGCAGCTCAACGCGCTGCGCCGCGCCAACGTGCTCACCTACGGCAGCTTCTGGTCGCGCTCCGCGGTGGGCACCGACGAGGTGCTCGTGCTCGACGCGGCCAGCGGGCGCACGAACCGGTGGCTCAAGATCGAGCCCACCGGGCGGGTGGTCTGCGTGCACGCGCGGCGCTGAGCCCCCGCGCTACCACAGCCGCTCGAGCGCGGCGTCTTGGTAGTAGTGCCCGAGGATCTGCTCGACGAGCTTGCCCTCGCGCGCCATGCCCATCGCGCCGTGCTGGCACAGACCGACGCCGTGGCCGTGGCCGCCGCCGATGAGCTGGAAGCGACCGTGGCGGTCGAGCTCGGGCTGCACGAGGAACATCGAGCTCTTGAGGCCGCCGAGCGCCCGGCGGATGCGGAGCTCGCCTTGGAGCTCGAAGGTGCGGCCCTTGCCGCGCAGGCGCAGTGCGGTCGCCCGCCCGCTGCGGCCGCGCGCCAGCACGTCGAGGCCTCGCACCGGGCCGAAGTCGGCGGGCACGCCCTCGCGACCGGCGACCTCGGCGGGATCCACCGTGGCCTCCCAGCGGTAGCCGCGGCGGCCGGCCTCGTCCTCGGGGCGGCTGTAGCTGCGCGGCGTCTCGCGCAGCCACGCGTCGAGCTCGCGGTCGCTGACCCCATCGGCGAAGCGAGCGGGGAGCAGGGGGTCGGGGCGCCCGCGCAGCTGCGGGTCGGGCGGGCTGGGCCACACCACGTCGTTGTCCTCGCTGTGCCCGCCGGAGTTGGCCGAGTAGACGGTATCGACCAAGCGCGTGCCGCCCGGGCGCATGAGCACGCGGCCGGCGGTGTCGCGCACCGCCTTGGTCGTGCGCGGGTGCTCGCGGCCACGGCCGGCGTAGACCTGGCAGTGTTGATCGGCGCACAACAGAAATGGGTCGTCGAGGTGGCGCGTGCCCACCTTGCTCACCAGCTGCCCGCGGGCGGCCACCGCCTGCGCGCGCAGGGCATGGTGTGGTGCGCTCGCGTAGATCTCGGCGGGTACCAGCCCCGCGAGGAGCTCGGTCTCGCTCACGAGGTTGACGACGGTGAGCGTGCCGTGGCGATCGACCGCGATGTACACGCTGCCCCAGTACTGACGGTCGGCTCGCTCTGCGTCGCCCGCGGTGGTGTCGTGCACGGTGATCGGCTCGTCGCCGCGCGGCGAGAACCACAGCACGCCGTCCGCGTCGACGCGGGTGCCGTGCTCGAGGTCCTCGACCTGCAGGCGGCCGTGCCCGCGGCTGCGCACCAGCGGGTGGAGCTTGCCGAGCGCCTGGTGCTCGCGCACGAGTGACTTGGCCTCGTGCTCGGCCGTGGCCTCGCCGTCGAAGTCGCCCGCGGTCAGCATGATCTGTCGGGTGTCGAGCACCTTGCCCTCCACGCCGAACACGGTGCCCACCTCGTGCTCGCTGGGGTCGAGCCCGAGGGCGCGCCAGCGCTTGCTCGCGCGGCCGAGCGTGCGCGCCTCGTGGGCACCCACGCTCTGCAGCACCACGGTGTAGCGCTGGATCGCGGCGTGTCCCTCGAGCAGTCGCACCACTACGCTGCGGCCTGCTCCGATGCGGGTCCCGCCGTCGCCCGAGGGCAGCACGTCGAGGCCTCCCGGGGCGCTGAGCCGCACCTCGCGTTGGCCCTGCATCAGGCCGACGGTGATCTGTGGCTCGCCGCGCCGGTTGAAGTGGAACTGGTTGCTGTAGAGCAGGTCGATGCGGTCGGACAGGCTCAGGTCCGAGGCGCCGGCCCAGCGCGGCGCGACCAGGTGCGTCACGCCCATCACCCAGCCCGCCCCGAGCCCTTGGAGCACGCGGCGCCGAGAGAAGGCCTTGTTCGTGGAGGGGGCCATGCCGTCCTATGGCCCAGGACGGCGCAATCCCCAAGTTTCTTGCCGAGTCGGCGACTAGCGAGCGGGGGGGTCGGCCGGTCGCACCGGGCCGCGCAGCGCCAGCCGAGGCTGCTGCCGCGTGATGTAGGCCAGGTTCATCAGGTTGATGACGAAGTGGGCCGCCACCGCGGCGCCGAGGTTGCCCGTGGCGAGCGTCAGCAAGCCGAGGCCCACGCCGATCACGAGGGCGCTCACCGTCCATGGCCACAGCACCGCGCGGGGCGGGATGTGCAGCAGCGCGAACACGATGGAGCTGATCCACAGGCCCCACGCGTCGAGCATTGCGCCGCGGAACAGCACCTCCTCACCGAGCGCCGAGGCGGCGGCCAGCAGCACGAGCTCGCCGTCGGAGGTGCGCCCGAAGATCGAGGAGAACTCGCGATGGAGCTCGCCGAGCCACACCATGCGGCCCTGCAGCGTACGGAACGCCTGTACCGTGAGCAGCCCGGCCGCCACGCCCACCGCGGCGGTCCACAGCAGGGTCAGCAGCCCTTGCTCCGGCTCGAGCCGCCACACGTCGTTCGTGTCTTGCGTGATGGCGTGCCAGAAGAACCCGAACAGCAACACCCCGCCGTAGAACGTGGCCACGGTTCTCGCCCGAGCCGGATCCGGTCGGGGTGTTGTGGCCCGCTCGGCGCGCACCCGGCGAGAATACCCCAACGTCATGATCATCGCAGGCCTCTACGGGCAGCGCAGCTTGGCCGGGTCCAGCGCGGGGCGAACGCCACAAACGAAGAACGCGAGCCCTTGGGCTCGCGTTCTCTAGTGCGAAGGGGGGGAATCGAACCCCCACAGGTTGCCCCGCCAGATCCTTAGTCTGGTGCGTCTACCAATTCCGCCACCTTCGCGAGGGACGGGAGAGCTAGCATGCCCTGCGAGTCGATACAAGACCCGTCAGCGCTGAAAAGGACTCGTTGGAGTCGGGCCCGCGTCACCTGAGGAGAGATGCGCGCGAAATGCGCGGAAGAAGACGATCACGCGCGGGCGAAAGATCTCCCGCGGCAATCTTGGCCCGGCCTCGCTCAGCTGCGCGGCTCCAGCGTCTCGCCCACGTGGTGGAGCTTGAGCAGGTTCACCGACGAGCCCTGCTTGAGCGGATGGGCGTGGGTGATGACGATGCGATCGCCGCGCTCGAGCAGGCCCCGTCGCACGATCGCCTGGTCGAGGTCGATGAAGATCGTGTCCTCGTGGCTGGCGGGGGAGAACAACACCGGCGTCACGCCCCAGTAGAGCGCGAGCGAGTTGTAGGTCTCGGGGTTGGGCGTGAACGCATAGATCGGCACGCGCGGCCGATACTCCGAGACGAGCCGAGCGATCCCGCCCGTCCCCGTGAACGTGACGATGGCCTTGGTGCCGGTCCAGCTGCGGGCCGCGCTCACGGCCGCGCGCGCGATCGCATTGGTGGTGTGGCCGAGCGCCAGATCGTCGAGCCCGCGATTCCACGCCCGCGGCGCGCGCTCGGTGCTGCGAATGATCTTGTCCATCGTCTCGACCGCGCGCACCGGGTGGACGCCGGTCGCGGTCTCGCCCGAGAGCATCACGGTGTCGCTGCCGTCGAGCACCGCGTTGGCCACGTCGGAGGCCTCGGCGCGCGTGGGCCGGGCGTTGCGGATCATCGAGTCGAGCATCTGCGTGGCCGTGATGACCAGCTTGCCGCGGCTGTTGGCGGTGTCGATCGCTCGCTTCTGGATGATGGGCACCGTCTCCGGCCCCATCTCCACGCCGAGGTCGCCGCGCGCCACCATGATGCCGTCGGAGACCTCGACGATGGCGGCGAGGTTGTCGATGGCCTGGGGCTTCTCGATCTTGGCGACGATCGGCACCACGCGGCCGTGCCGGTGCATCTGCGCGCGGCAGTGCTCTACGTCTTCGGGCTGGCGCACGAACGAGAGCGCCACCATGTCGACCCCGAGCGCGAGCGCGAACACGAGGTCCTCCTCGTCCTTCTCGGTCATCGCGGGGATCTGCAGGCGCACGCCGGGCAGGTTGATGCCCTTGCGCGAGGTGAGCAGGCCGCCCTGATCCACCTTGGTGACCACGCGGCTGCCCTCCACGCCCTGCACCACCAGCTCGAGGTGGCCGTCGTCGAGGAGGATGCGATCGGCGGGGCGCACGTCCTCCACCATGTGCGTGTAGTTGGTCGTGACCCGCCACCCGCCGTCGATCTTGGTCGCGACGGCATCGGGCGCGACATCGATCTCGACGGTGTCGTCGGGCTGGAGGTCGAAGCCGTCCCCTGGGATCACGCCGACGCGGATCTTGGGACCCTGCAGATCCGCGAGGATGGCGATCGCCACGCCGCGGCGGCTCGCCTCTTGACGGACCATCTTGTAGACGCGGCTGTGATCCTCCTGGGAACCGTGCGACAGGTTCATCCGAACCGCGTTCATACCCGCGTCGATGAGAGCCCCCACGAGGGCGGGGGTGTTGCTGGCGGGACCGAGGGTGCAGAGGATCTTGCAGTGCCGCGGCGGAGGGGCTGCGCTTGCCATGGGGCGAAGCATGGCGCCATTCGGGTTCGAACCGGGAGGCCTCGCCGAGTTTCTTTGCGGCCGGCCGATGCGCACGTGTGCGTGGGAGCAACCGGCGTGCGTAGTCTCGCGTGCGACGGGTTGCGCGGGGCTCGATCGATGAGCGGCGGGTGCGTGACCTCGTTGACACCGCGGCGACGCAACCCGGATGATCGTTGCGTGGGTGGTTCGTGCGAGGACGAGAGGAACGGGCGTGAGCAGAGCAACCGGCGTGAACAGTAGATTTTCGTGTGGGCCGGCCGTGATCGCGGGCCTGCTGCTGGGCGGCTGCGCGAAGGACGAGCTTGGGGTGGCCGAGGAGACCGGGGTGTCGTCGTCCTCGTCCCCCGACACGACGCCGGGCGCTGACACCGTAGGCCCGGCGCAGAGCACCGGCCCGCTCGCCAGCACCGGCTCCAACGCGGACGGCGCGACCGGGTCCTCCTCGGAGGAGGGCGGACCGCCGCCGATCAAGCTCGATGTCGGTGCCATGCCGGACGGCGGTGGCAGTGGCTCGTGCGGCGCGCCGGTGGCGGTGGTGTGCGACGGGATCGACGACGACCCCTGGCACGCGATCGGGCTCAACTGCCCGGGCGGCCCCCAGGTCGACGGGAGCATTGCGCTGACCGGACCCGCGCAGCTCGCGGTTCACCAGGGCAACCTGGGAAGCCACGCGCCCCCGCCGTTCCCCCCGCGCGAGGGCAACAAGTTCGTGATCCTCTCGAGCGGCGATGCCTCGGACCTCGCCGTGCCGGGGCTGTTCGCCTCGACCAGCATCGGCTTTGGCGCGACACCGCTGCCCGCTCCCATCCAGACCACGGCGGTCTCGGCGACCGAGGACTGCTTCGACAACCCCGGCCTCGTGGGCACGGGCGATTGCTCGAACACGATCCAAGACCAGTGGGATCAGGGCTTCGGCTCCTACGACTACGCCGAGCTGCGCATCAACGCGACCGTCCCGGCCAATACGTTCGGGATCGAGTACGACTTTGCGATGTTCTCGACCGAGTATCCGGATTTCTACCAGACCAGCTACAACGACATGTACATCGCGTGGCTGGAGTCCGAGCAGTGGACCGGCAACATCTCATTCGACGACATGGGCCAGCCGATCTCGCTGAACGCGGGCTTCCTCGACTACAAGGACGCCCCGAACATGTACGACTGCCCGGCGCCCTGCCAGGCCCCGGAGCTCGCCGGGACCGCGATGGAGGACCACGCGGGCACGCGCTGGCTGACGACCACGGCCGGCGTGACTCCAGGGGAGCAGATCGAGCTCGTGCTCGGGGTGTTCGATCTCTCCGATAGCGTGCTCGACACCGTGATCATCCTCGACAACTTCCACTGGGGTTGCGAAGGAGGAGCGCCGGTCACGATTCCCGGGTGAGCGGCGAAGGATTGCCGCCGCCGCGGCCATGAAGCGGTTCCCCGAGGGCGGGCACCGGCCCGGGGGTGTGCGCATGTGATTGACAATTCGGGGGCTTGGCGTCGATGATCGACGAAGGGGTAGAGTCCATGCGGTCGAAGATCGAGCTCGAGATTGGGTACGCGGTTGGGGTGGTGGTTGCGATGTTGGTCGTGGGGTGCGGTACCCCGGCCGATGTCAGCGAGGAGACGAGCGACGCCTCCACGACGCCCGCGACCGAAGGCCCCGACGGCACGGTGCCCAGCGATGGGTCCACGACGAGCGGGCAGCCCCCGGGTACGACCGGCGCAGGCTCGGGCGACGACGGCACCACCGGGAGCGCCGAGGACACCGCTGGATCCCCGATCAAGCTCGACGTGGCCGGCATGCCCGATGGCGCGGGCAGCTCCTGCCTCGCCCCGCCGCAGGTCACCTGCGATGGGATGGACAACGACCCGTGGCACGCGATGGGGCTCAACTGCGCGGGCGGTCCGCAGGTCGACGGGAGCATCTCGCTCACCGGTCCGGCGCAGCTCTACGTGCATCAGGGCAACCTCGGGACCCACGCGCCGCCTCCGTTCCCCCCGCGCGAGGGCAACAAGTTCGTGATCCTCTCGAGCGGCAATGCGCAGCAGCTCACGCAGGCGGGCCAGTACGCCTCGACGAGCGTGGGGTTCGCCGCGACGCCGCTGCCGGCCCCCATCCAGACCAACTCGGTCTCGGTCACCGAGGATTGCTTCGACAACCCAGGGCTCGTCGGCACCGGCGACTGCTCCAATACGATCCAAGCGCAGTGGGCTCAGGGCAACGGCTCGTACGACTACGCGGAGATGCGCTTTAGCGTCACCGTGCCCGCGGGGACGTACGGGTTCACCTACGACTTCGCGATGTTCTCGACCGAGTACCCCGTGTACTACCAGTCGCAGTTCAACGACATGTACATCGCGTGGCTCGAGTCGGAGCAGTGGACGGGCAACATCTCGTTCGACGACATGGGGCACCCGATCTCGCTGAACGCGGGCTTCCTCGACTACAAGGATGCGCCGAACAACTTCGACTGCCCCGCGCCCTGCCAGGCGCCGGAGCTCGACGGCACGGCGATGGAGGGGCACGCGGGCACGCGCTGGCTGACCACCACGGCCGGCGTCACGCCGGGCGAGGAGATCGAGGTCGTGCTCGGGGTCTTCGACCTCTCCGACAGCATCCTCGACACGGTGATCATCCTCGACAACTTCCAGTGGGCCTGCGAAGGCGGCGCCCCGGTCACGATCCCCGGCTAGCCGGCGCGAGGCCCCAGAGCACCCGAGCGGCAGAGCACCCGAGCGGCGGCTAGGGACACCCCCTAGAGCCGCTCGGCGATCATCGCGTCGAGCTCGGCCTGCGTGATGGTGTGCTCATCGACGCGGTACGTGGGCGTGAAGTTGATCTTCAGCTTGCCCGCGGCCTTGGCCTCGGCGTCGGCCCACGCGTAGGTCGCCGGGTCTTGCAGGCACTGCACGAACGAGGGCACGTCGAGGCTCAAGGCCTTCGCCCCCTCCACGACGTCGGTCGAGGGATGGCCGGGCACGTTGGCGAACAGCCACGCATCCATCTGCCAGAACTGTTGCTGCTGCGCGGCGCAGTAGGCCGAGCGCAGGTGGATGCAGCCCTTGTTGCGCTCGTTGCAGCGCATGCGCGGCTGATGGCGCCGGATCACCCGCAGGCGCTTGCCGTGGGCGGCGAGCCGGCGCCGGGTGATGTTGGTGGCGACCGCACAGTGCGGGCAGCCGTAGTCGACGAATTCCTCGACGGTGAGCGTGGGCGACTCGGCGCCGACCCAGTAGCGACCCTGCTCGTCGACCCCGTGCGGATGCGGCACGCCGCTCTGCCAGGTGAGCGGGGCCCAGTACGGCGGCACGATGAACGCAGTGACCAGCAGCAGCGTCGCGGGCACCGCTCCCACGGCGAGCCAGGCCTTCGGGCTGCCGCGGCGCCCGTGCTTGCGGTGCCATCGCCAGCCGATGAGGCCGAGCAGCAGCGCAATCACGTGCACGACCTCGCAGAACAGACATACGGCGCCCACGTGGAGCAGCTCTTCGAGGAGCAGGCCCACGGAGGCGAGGGTGGCGAGGGCGGCCAGCGGCCAGAACAGGCGCAGGCGCAGCCACGCGGCCACGCCCAGCGCCAAGAACCCGGCCACGCCCCACAGCGGCATGGGGATGTTGAGGAACACCGAGAAGCGCGAGAGCGCGACCTGATGACAGTCGAGGGTTTGGTTGACCGTACAGAAGCTCGCGGAGGAGGGCAGCAGGTAGGTCTTGATGTGGACCCACTCGAGCAGGCCACTCATGGCGAGACCAGCCCCCGCCAGCGACAGCGGCAAGATACGAGGAACGCTGGGGGTGGGGCTGGGCTCGGACATGAATGGGCTCGACTCAGTAGGCTCGACTCAGTTTCCGATGGCGAGCAGCTCGGCGCTGAACGACGCCTGCGCGGAGAGGGTGCCTGCGGTCTCGGAGGCCACGCTGGCGAGCACGTCCTTCGCCTCTTCGAGCGCCGGGATCACGCAGTCGATGCGACCCGGGGCGATCTCGAACTCGCCGCTGGCGGCGGCCGAGATCACGGCGGTGAACTGGCTGGTGATGCGAGCCACGGGGGTGGGATCGAACACGAGCTCGCCCTCCACGCGACCGTTGACGAGCGCGCCGAGCTGAGCAAAGCCCTGCATGATGGCCGCACCGCGGACCCGCAGCGCGCTGATCTTGGCCTGGAACTCGGCCCGCGCCGCAACGGCAGCATCGCCGTTGCCGGAGAGGTTGCCGGCCAGGTTGAAGCGGAGATCGATGCTGGGCGGGGTGCACTCGACGTTGGCGCTGGCCTGGGCCGAGGCCGAGGCCTCGCACTTGGCCGAGGCGTCGCAGTTGGCCGAGGCGCTGGGCGGGCGGGCCTCGCCCTCGCACGAGCCCGAGCACTCACCCTCGCACGAGCCGTTGCACTGCGGGGGCTGACCGTTGCAGTCGAACTCGGCATCGGCCTCGCACGTACCGTGGCAGGTGCCCTCGCACGAGCCGCCCGCGCTCAGCTCGCAGGTCCCCCGGCAGGTGCCGTCGCAGCGGCCGGCACAGTCGTTGCCGCCGTTGGGGCCCGCGACCTCGCAGTTGCCCCCCATGCACTCGCCGTTGCACGAGCCCTCGCAGGTGCCCCCGGCCGAGAGATCGCAGGAGCCCGAGCAGGTGCCCGAGCACGCGATGCCCGCGGACGCCTCGCACTTGAAGCCGCCCGAGCAGCCCGCCGAGCAGCTCCCCGAGCAGGTGCCCTCGCAGGTGACCGAGACCTCGCCGGGATCGACCTCGACGTCGCAGCCGGCCTGCGCCTCGCACTGGGCCGAGGCCTCGACTGCGACGCTGACGTTGGCGCTGCAGCGGGCGGGGACGTAGACGAGCGTGATGCCGCCGTCGATCGAGCCCTGGATCTCGGCGCGAATGTGGCCCATCAAGCCGGTCACGAGATCGGCATTGATCGCGGTGTCGGCCGTGATGTCGGCGTAGCCCCAGATCTCGGCGAGGGCGCGGATGTTGGCGTCGAAATCGGCCTGGACCGAGCCGGTGATCTTGCCGAGGTCGGCCACCGCGGAGAAGAAGCCATCGAGCTGGGCGTTGCCCGAGATCGACACCTGGCCCTCGATGATGCTGCCGCAAGGTCCGCAAGGTCCATCTTCGCCACAGCCTTCGAGGGCGGTCATGCCCGCGGCCGTGCCGATGACGAGACCGATGCTTGCGAGAGTGATGCCCTGGTTGCGAAACGCCTTCATGTTCGATTCTCCTCGTGTGATCTGGTGGGGGGACAGTTCGAGCCGGGCACTGGTGGGCCCGCGCAGGAGTGTTCGCGGAGATTTACACAACCATGGCCGCAGCGCTACGAGAGCCAAGCGCGGGGCCGTGGGCCGGCACCGTCCCATCACGGGTCGTCATCGCGCAGGGGGAGGTCGATGACGATGGGACAGTGGTCGCTGATCCCGTGCATGTCGGGATCGGGGTGGTGCTCGCTGGCGGTGAACGGCGCGCATCGGTGTCGCGCGCAGTGTGTTCCGGGCCACGTTCGGCGAGCGCTTGGCGCGACCTCGGCCCAGCCTGCGCCCCACACGAGGTCGAGGCGCGAGGGCTCCCACCAGCGGTCGCGACGCTGGCCGTCCCAGTAGGCGGTGCAGCCACCCACGGTCTCCCATGGCGTCAGCCCGGCGGGGGCCAGCGCGCGCTCGAGCGCGTCGAGCTCTTGGCTCGATGACATGTTCGGGCCACCGGCCACGTTGAAGTCGCCGACGACGAGCACATCGTCTTCGCCTGGAGCGAGCGCTCGACGCTGCGCCACTGCGTCGCGGATGCGAGGCCACTGCTCGCGACGCACGTCCGCGCCGTGGCGCGTGGCCTTGAGGTGCACGACCACTAGGTGGAAGTCGGGTCCCGGGCCGCGGGTGCGCACGTGAGCCGAGAGCCCAGGGCGCACCATACCGTCCATCGAGAGCGCCTCGTGCTCGATCGGGTCGACGACCTCGACGGCTTCGGGGTCCCAGCCGATCATCACGTGCTGACCGTTGCGCCCGCCACGGGCCGAGGCATGCCAGCGAAAACCAGGGCGGAGCTCCGCGACGGCGGCGGGCTCGAGCACCTCCTGGAGTGCGAGCACCTGCGGCGCGAGCTCGTCGAGCTGCGCGCGGAGGCGGGGGAGATCGTGGTCGCCCGGAAAGTTGTGGAGGTTCCAACACACGACACGCAGCTGATCCTCGCGTGCAGAGGGCACCGTCGCGGGATCGCAGCGCAGCACGAGGGGCCTCCACAGCATGGCGTGGGCGCAGAGGCCAGCGACGACCAGGAGCGGAGCTCGCCAACGGGGGGAGGGCTTCATGCACCTCCTTTGTCGACCACGGCGGCGCCGCGTTGCGCCGAGATCACCGAAACCAATGCAACAGCGGGCAAGCCCTCGAGGACTCGCCCGCCGCGCGTACAGAGCGGAGCTGGGAGCTAGCGGTCTTGGATCCGCTTGCGCTCGCGACGCTTGCGGCGGCGCTCGGCCTCGCGAAGCTTGCGCTTGGACTTCACGCTGGGCTTCTCGTAGTGGCGGCGGCGCTTGATCTCGCGCAATACGCCCTCGCTGGCGAGGAGGCGCCGGAGCTTGCGGATGGCCCGCTCTACGCCGCGGTCGTCGACGCGAACCTCGAGCGGACGGCCCTGCACGGGCTCGTACTGCACGACTTGCTCGACAACGTTGACGGTGGTCTCGGGGGTGGCTTGTTCCGGCGTCGACATCGAAGGAGGAGGACGTATAGGAGTCGGCGCGCGCACGGTCAAGCCCCGAGCCGGCTGTGCCCGGGGCGAGGAGCAGGCCGCTCGCGCGCGCGCTTGGACGCGGTCGTACCCACGGCTCTCGCGGATCGCGCTCGCCGCGGCGCGCGAGAATGTAGCGCGCGTGCGGATTTGACAGCGCTCACCGTTGGGGGCAGCGTGGGCTGGCAGGAGTTCGACGTGAGCGAGAGATATCTGACGCTCAAGGACATGACCCGCGGCGGAGGCTGCACGCCCCGCACGGTGAGGTACTACGAGCGACAGGGGCTCCTGCGTGCGGCCCGCAGCGCAGGCGGTCATCGCTTGTTTGCCGCGGCCGAGCTCGAGCGGCTGGGCTTCGTCGTCGCGCTGCGCGAGGCCGGGTGGGCGCTCGAGGAGATCGTCGAGCTCTTGGGCGCTCGCGATGCGGCGCCCAGTGATCATGCGGCCGCCGAGCGGCTGGGCACGCTGCTCGGCGAGCACATCGAGCGGCTCGAGAAGAAGCTCGCGGTGCTCGGACGGCTGCGCGAGGACCTTCGCGACACCCACCAGGCGCTGCGGGTCTGCAACGAGTGCACGAACGTGCACGACGAGGTCTCGTGCGAGGGCTGCGACCGCCTGCCCGGGCTGGTCGAGCTGCCGCGTGGGTTTCGGCTCACCTGGCGAGCGCGCGAGCTCGAGGGGCCGCCGTTCGACGAGCCGGCGCCCGCCGACGAAGGCGATGAGGGCGACGAGGGCGACGTCGAGCTCGGCGACGCCGTGATATCCAAAGGGGGATGAGCAGCGAGCCAGATCCCTCGGCGGCGGTCGAAGCCGCGATCGCCGGGCTGTTGCAGGCCTGCGAGCAGGACGCGACCCACAAGGATCTCGTCGACACGCCCAAGCGGGTGGCTCGGCTGTGGCGCGATCAGTTCCTGAGCGGCGAGCGCATGGATCCCGCGGTCATCCTCGGGGATCCCGTGGAAGGCGAGGGGCCCACCGAGCTCGTCATCATCCGCGATCTCCCCTACCACGGGATGTGCCCCCACCACCTGCTGCCCTACGTGGGGCGGGCCACGGTGGCCTATCTGCCGGGCACGCAGCTGGTCGGCTTCGGGCGCCTCGGCGACCTGGTCAACTGCTTCACGCGGCGGCTCACCCTGCAAGAGCGAGCGTGCAACGACATCGTCGACGCGTTGATGACCCACCTCGACGCGCGCGGGGCCGGCTGCGTGATGGTGGGCGAGCACATGTGCCTGCGCATCCCGGACAATCGTCACCGCGCCCAGGTCGTGACCGCCTCGTTTCGCGGCGCGCTCCAGCAACGCACCGAGCTCCAGGATCGCCTCTGGTCATGATGGGCTTGCGCCTCTACGTGCTGCGCCACGGCGAGCCGGAGCGTCGCGATCTCTTCTATGGGCACTACGATCTGCGGCTGTCGGCGCACGGGCTCGAGCAGGCGCGAGCCCAGGCGGAGCAACTCTCCGTGGTTCCGTTCGTGGCGATCTACTCGAGCGATCTGATGCGCGCGCGCGTGGGCGCCCAGCTCATCGCCGAGCGCTGCGGGATCTCGTTGCGGGTCGAGCCCGATCTGCGCGAGATGTCGATGGGCGAGCTCGAGGGCGTGGCGCACTCCGACGCGCTCGAGCGCTACCCCCAGTGGGCGCGGCGCTCCTACCTCGAGATGCTCGACGTGCGCATGCCCGGCGGTGGTGAGAGCGTGCGCGATCTTTCGCAGCGAGCGCTCGCGTGCGTAGAACGGATCGCAGTTGCGCACGCGGGCCCGGCGAGCGAGGGTCGCTGGCCCACCGTGCTCGTGTACGCCCACAACACCGTGGGGCGGGTGCTGCTCGCACGAGCCGCGGGCGGCACGGTCGCGGGCTATCGCGCGTTCGTGCAGCGCTATGGCGCGATGAACCGCATCGACGTGCCGGTGCATGCCGAGGGGAACGGGGGCGGGAGCGAGGGCGGCAACGAGGCCCAGCGCGGCAACGAGCGCGAGCGCATCGACTGGAGTCGCGCGGCGATCGGCTATTCGAACCGCGATCCGCTCGCCGCCCGCTGAGCATCGAGGTCGCGGTCGGGGTCGGCTAGCTCGCCAAGATCACCACGCCAGCTACGTTTGGCTCGCGCCTGCGGGCTGGACCCGTTAGATTCCAGCTCGTTCCGTCCGACCCTGATGCTCGACGAAGATCGAAGACCCGGCGCCGAAGTACTGGCCAGCCTCCCCGTGTTCCCACTCGCCAACGCAGTGTTGTTGCCGGGGATGGTGCTGCCGCTCAATGTATTCGAGCCGCGCTACCTCGAGCTCATGGACCACGTGCTCGAGCGCGGCGGGTACCTGGGGATCCCGCTGCTCCAGCCCGGGTTCGAGGCCCACTACGAGGGGCGGCCCGAGATCGAGCCGGTGCTCGGGCTGGGCCGGCTGCTCTCGCATCAGCGGCTACCCGATGGGCGCCGCTTCATCCGCGTGGAGGGCCTGGGGCGCGTGCGCCGGCTGGAGGAGCTGCCGCCGCGGGCGGCCTTTCGCGAGCTGAGCGTGGAGATCTTGCCCGAGGTCGAGCCGACCGAGATGGAGCCGCTCGAGGTGCTCCGCGCCCAGCTCGAGCGCATTGCGGGCACGCTCGACGACGAGGACGACGAGCAGATGGTGCAGGCCGTGCTGCGGATCTCCGACGTGCGGGTGATGCTCTACGCGGTCGCAGCGATCATGCCCATGCTCGGGTTCTTTGCGCACGGCCAGCGCGCGAGCAGCGGACGTCCAGTCGCACTCGACCTCCAGCAGGCCTGCTTGGCCGCGCAGGATGGGGACGAGCGGCTCGCGGTGCTCGTCGACTGCGCGGCGGGGATCTGCGAGGCGCTGCGCGAGAGCCATCGCTGGCCCGAGTCGCTGCTCAACTAGCGGGGAGGTCGTCGCTTGCAGCCCGCGAGGCCGCCGCGCCGGTCGAGCCCTCGCCGGCTAGTCGACGGTGCGCAGCAGGCTGCTGCGCTTGGGGCCCGAGGCGCTGCGCTGGCTGGCGCGCATGGCTGCGGCGGCGGCCAGCGTGAAGAACGCCTTGGCATGCGGGCTGTCGGGGTTGGACTCGACGACCGGGGTCCCGGACTCGCCGCCGAACGCGATCGCGGGCTCGATGGGGATCTGAGCGAGGAGCTCGGCGCCGATCTCCTCGGACAGGCGCTTGCCGCCGCCCGCCCCGAAGATCTCGTCGTGGTGGCCGCACGCGGGGCAGCGGTAGTGGCTCATGTTCTCGGCGATGCCGAGGATGGGGACCTCGAGCTTGCCGAACATGTTGACCGCCTTGCGCACGTCGATGAGCGCGACCTCTTGCGGGGTGGTGACGATGATCGATCCGGTGAGCGGGATCAGCTGCGCCAACGAGAGCTGCGCATCGCCGGTGCCGGGGGGAAGATCGACGATGAGGTAGTCGAGCTCGCCCCAGCGCACGTCCTCGAGGAACTGGGTGAGCAGCTTGTGGATCATGGGACCGCGCCAGATCACGGCGGCGCCGGGCTCGACGAAGTAGTCGACGCTCATCACGGCGATGTCGCGATAGAGCGCGGGCGCGATGCCGCCACCCTCGCTCGCGGTGCCGGCCTGACGATCGGGGGTGCCGAGCATCTTGGGGACGCTGGGGCCGTAGATGTCGGCGTCGAGGATGCCCACGCGTGCACCGAGCCGGTGGAGCGCGAGCGCCACGTTGACGCTCACGGTGCTCTTGCCCACGCCGCCCTTGCCGGCGGCCACGGCGATCACGTTCTTCACCGTGGGCAGGCGGTTGAGGTCTTGGCGCGCGGGCTTGTGGGGCACGCGCAGGCCCCACTGCAGCTCGATCGCAGCCGGCGACAGGCTCGCGAGCGCGGCGCGGAGCGAGGCCTCCAGCGTGTCGCGCAGGGGAAAGCCGGGTGAGATCAGATCGACGCGCAGGCTCACGGTGCCGTCGTCGGCAATGGCGACCTCCGCGAGCTGGCCGGTGGCTACGATGCTTTGGTTCGTCGCGGGGTCGACGACCGACCGCAGCGCACTTCGAATGGAGTCCACCGTGATGCTCATGAGGTCCGTGGCGCTGTAGCACTGGCCGCGGTGACACGCTACCCTTCCCCGCCAACCCCTGCCCGATACCCGCCGTCCCATGGCCGTTCTCGACATCGTCACGTATCCCGATCCCCGCCTGCGCGAGCCCACCTTCGAGGTGAAGGAAGTCGACGATGGCGTCCGCCAGCTCGTGCAAGACCTCACCGACACCATGTATGCGCTCAATGGCGCAGGCATTGCGGCGATCCAGGTCGGGCGCTTCGAGCGCATCTTCTTGATCGATGGGCGCGTGGCCACCGGCAAGGAAGAGGCCGACCCGATCGCGTTCATCAACCCCGAGATCATCGACTCCGGCAAGGGCCTCACCCAAGGCGAGGAAGGCTGCTTGAGCTTTCCCGGGGTGTTCGTCGACATCAAGCGCCCGCGCTGGGCGAAGGTGCGCGCGATGAACCTCGCCGGCGAGATGTTCGAATGGGAGGGCGACGGCTTGCTCGGTCGCGCGCTCCAGCACGAGCACGATCACCTCACCGGTCGGCTGATGATCGATCTGGTGGGGACGGTGAAGAAGGAAATGATCCGGCGCAAGATGAAGCGCTTCCATAGCGAGCACCCGGCCGCGACCTAGCCGCCCGCACGGCGCGAGCATGGGGATCTCCACGGCGATCGTGGCGACGATCGCCGTCGTCGTGGGTGGGGGGCTGCGCACGCGGCTGGGCCTGGGAGCCGCGCTGGCGTGCGGGCTGGCGGCCGCGATGCTCACCGCGAGCGCGGCGGGGCTGGTGCTGCTGGATCTGGAGGCGCTCGCGCGGCAGCGGCTTGCCGGGGTGCTGGCGGGGGCTGCCGTGGCCTGGGCGCTGGTGGTGTGGCGGCTGCGGGCGCGCTGGCCCGTGCGCTCGCGGGTCGCGGGCGGCGATCGAGCCACGGAGTGGCTGGGCGGCGTCGCGTTGGTGCTGGTGCTCGGCGTCGGTGCGGGGCTGCGGCAGGACCCCTCGCCGTACCTGCACGGCGGGCAGGACCAGGGCATCTACGTCAACGTGGGCCATCACATCGCGCGCACGGGTCGCCTGCGCGCGGTCGATCCGATCATGGCCGGGCGCGTGCGCGGCATCGATCCCGCGCAGGTCTACGAGGCCCATCGCATGAAGCCCGTGGACGAGGGCTCGCCGCTCGACGGGGTGCGCGAGGGTCGATGGATCGCGGGGCTGCACGTGGAGGACGCCAGCGAGGGACGGGTGATCCCGGGGTTCTTCCACCTGCTGCCCACGTGGTTTGCGATGACCGAGCTCGAGCTCGGCTTCGCGCGCTCGACCTGGACCTTGGTGCTGTTCGCCGTGCTCTCGCAGCTCGGGGCATTCGCGGTCGGCTTCGCGCTGACGGCGTGCGGCGGGCTCGATCCCGCGGCGCGTCGTCGGGGCTGGGCGGTGGGGCTCGTGGCTGCGGGGGCGCTGGCCGTGCATCCGCTCGATCTCTGGGTCTCTACGTTTCCGGTCAGCGAGAACCTGGCCCGCGCGGCGCTGCTGGGGGCGGCTGCGCTGGCGCTCGCGGCCGGCACGAGGGAGCGAAGCGGGCAGCCGGGGGCGCGGATGCTGGCGGCGCTCGCGGGGGCAACGTTCGCTGCGGGGGTGTTCGCGAGGGGCTCGATGCTCGCGCTGGCGGTCGTGCTGGTCGGCGCGCTCGTGCTGGTGCGCGCCGAGGCGCCGCGTACCCGTCGGGTGCTGCTGTGGACGCTGGTGGTGGGCACCACGCTGGCCGCCGCGCAGGCGATCGTGCACTCGTGGCCGTACTTCTTCAGCGCCGCGAGCAACCATTTCCACGTGCCGCGGCTGCAGCCGTACAAGGACGAAGCGGTGGCGTGGGCCGTGGTCGCGGCCGTAGTGGTGCTCGTCGGCGACGGGCTGGTGAGCCATGCGAGACGACGCTGGCCCTCGCT
>JBFIJN010000050.1:0-27165 GCA_041600735.1 Nannocystaceae bacterium | reverse complement strand
TGACGTCGCCCCCCACCGTTCCGATGTTGCCGAGGCCACCCAGCCCTTGCAGCGCGGGATTGGTGGTGATGACGAGCTTGTCGCCCACGCTGCCGACTCCGAGCAGCCCGTTCACGTCGAGCAGGTTGGGGTTGGTCTCGATGCGCAGGTCCGCGCCCACGCTGCTCACCCCGATGAGCCCGTCGATGTTCACCAGCAGCTGGTTGGTCGTCACGCGCAGCAGCTCGCCCACGCTGCCCACGTTCACCAGGCCATCCACGTCGATGAGCGCGTCGTTGTCGTTGACCGACAAGAACCCGCCCACTCCGGTCAGCCCCGCCAGCCCATCGATGTTGGTGAGCGAGGCATTGCCGTCGAGCCACAGGCCCCCGGGCAAGAAGCCCGAGACCGACGACAGGCCATCGAGGTCGACCAGCTGATCGTTGTCCTGCACCACCAGGAAGTTGCCGATGCTCGACAGCGCAAATAGCGCGTCGAGGTGCTGGATCTGCGGGTTGGTGATGAACACCAGGTTGCCTCCCACCGCGCTCAGGGCACCGAAGCCATCCACGGCCTGCAGCGAGAAGTTGTTCTCGAGCCACACGTTGCCGCTCACCAGCCCCAAGCCCGAGAGCCCGGCGACCGAGGTGAGCGAGGCATTGTTGTCGATGCGAACGTCGCCGCTCGAGCTCGACAGACCCTCGAGGCCCTGGAGCGAGAACAGGCTCGGGTTGTCCTTCACCAGCACGCCGCCGGTGGGCCCCGAGATCCCCGTCAGGCCTGCCACGTCGACCAACGCTTGGTTGCCCAGGAACACGATGTTGCCGCTGCTGCCCTCGATCCCCGCGAGCCCATCGACGAACGCCAGGTTCGGGTCGAACCCGATCTCGATCCCGCCCACCGTCCCCGAGATCATCGGCAGCTCGATGTTCACGAGGCTTGGGTCGTTCCACACGCGCAGTCGGCCGCCGACCGTCGTCAGGCTCGGCAAGAACACCTCGAACAGGCTGGCGTCGTCCTCGATGAACAGGAAGTCGCCGATCTGCTCGAGCGAGGCGAGCCCCTCCACCGTCTGAAGCGCCGGGTTGCTCAGCACGTAGAGGTAGCCGCCGATCGTGCGCAGGTTGTGGAGCCCGTCGAGCCGCTGCAGCGCGGGGTTGTTGCGCAGCTCGATGTTGCCGCCCACCTCGCGCAGACACTCGAGCGGACCGAAGTCCTTGGCCTCGGGCAGCTGATACACCACGAGGTTGCCGGTGATGCTCATGTGCCCGGGATAGGCCTCGAGCTCGACGTCGGTGTCGAGGAACACGTCGCCGACGAACGGCTCGGGGATGCAGCCCTCGGGACCGGTGCTGGTGCTCTCGCTGGAGCTGCTGCTGCTGTCGCCCCGGCCGCTGGACCCGCTCGTCGAGTCCTGGGCGGCGGTCGTGTCGAAGGTCCCCGTGCTGGCGGGGCGCCCCGTGTCGCCGGCTCCGCTGGAGCTCGAGCTCTCGGAGGACCCCGCCTCCTCCAGGTTCGGTCCAAGATCGGATCGGCCGCAGCCCGGCAAGAGGGCCACGGTGATCGCGGCGATGGGCATGAGCCGGGGCATATCCGGCAAATCATACAAAGCGTAGCGCTCCTGGCGAGGACCGAGGGATGGGTCCAACGCACATCGAAAGTGCAAAACCCACGATCTCTGCCCCGAATTTCGGTATCGTGGCCCTCCCGTCGATGCCGGCCCCGACCCGCACCGCACCTCCCGAGGAGCTCGAGTCCCAGCTCGCCCCGGGGCTGCCCCGATTTCTCGCCCATGTGGTCGAGCACGCCATGCGGATGGGGCTGCGCAAGTCCGAGGACTTCCTGCGCCATTTCTCGCCGCGCTCGATCATGCGGGCGCTGGCTTCCGAGCCGGAGCGCCGCGGCCGCATCCTCGAGGCCACCACCGGCTTGCGCTCCCGCATCGCGAGCAAGAAGTCGCCCGCGTCCTCGGCCGAGGACCTCCAGATCGCGCTCGACGAGGGCATCACCAACGCGGCCGCCGTGGTCGCGCTGCTCAGCCCCGATGATCGGGTGCGCTTCCTCGACGCGCAGATGCTGTGGGCCTTCGTGATGGAGCCCGGCTACGGCGGCGGTGCGGCCGAGCACGGCGACCTCATTCCCGAGATCCGCGAGCACACGTCGTTCATCATCGAGCGCGCGCTACTCGAGGGCCTCATCGGACACCGCGACGTGGTGAGCGCGATCTCGGTGCCCACGCTCGTCGATCGCCTGCCCCGCTCCGAGCTCGCCAACGTGTTCGAGCGCGTGCTCGAGGAGGGCCGCGGCGGCATGGCCTTCACCGACGAGCTCTTGTTCCAGATGGTGCCGCTGCCGGTCATCGTCACCCACGTCCCGCTGGCCACGCTGTGGAACTGGGTCATCACCACGAAGATCGCGGTCCCCATGGGCTTGATGGTCGATCCGGCCGAGGCCCCCGTGGAAGACGAGGCGCTGTTCGACGAGCGCGAGGCCCATCCCGATGCGAGCGATCCCACCGGGACCCGCGACGTCACCGTCATCATCGACGGCGACGGCGTCGTTGCCCCCGAGGATGGCTCTGCGCTGCGCTCCGTGCCCAGCGGGCGCTCGGCTTGAGCCGCCGGCCGGCTCGGGCGGCTCGGCCTGCTAGGGCGGCTCGGCCTGCTAGGGCTGTCGCAGCCGGATGCACACGATCTTGGCGCCGTCCCAACTCTTGCCGACGGCCGAGATCACGTTGCCCTTCTTGGCGTTGAGCACCAGCCGCAGATCGCCGAACGAGTCGCCCGCGGTCAAGCTCCAGTAGACCGCCTTGCCGAGCATCTTGGCCGAGGCCACCGCGTTGAGCTCGCCGATCGCGGGCACCCGCCACTCGCCCAGCCCGGCGATCTCGAGCTCGTCGCAGTAGCCCACCGCCTGGTCGTAGGTGAGCGTGCCCTTGCGCTCGGGCGCGACGAGGAAGATGTCGATGGCCCGTACCTCGCGGGACTTGAGCGCGGCCACGACCGCGGGCGGATCGTCCTCGGGCGCGAACGTCCGAGCGGGGAACGCATCGCCAGGATCCGCCGCGGCGGCCGGCGTTGGCTCGGGGTCGTCGTCGGGCTCGGGCTTGGCTTCGGCGTCGGTCTGCGGCCTGGCGCTCGCTTCGGGCTCGGGCTTGGCTTCGGCGTCGGTCGGCGGCTTGGCGCTCGCTTCGGGCGTGGTGCTCGCTTCCGGCTTGGCGCTCGCCTCCGGCTTGGTGCTGGCCTCCGGCTTGGTGCTGGCCTCCGGCTTGGTGCTCACCGTCGCCGACGAGGCATCGGCCTCGTCCTCGCCCAGCAGCATCGTGCCGATCCCGATCAGCGTGACGATGGCGAGGCCGCCCAGCACGACGGCCAGCCCGGCGGGGCTCCCCAGCGCGCGACCCATGCGGCCGCCCAGCGTCAGCGGCGGCTCGAAGTCGGCAGAGTCGTCGGCGACATCCGAGACCGGGGCCGGCGTGTAGGCGGCCAGCGAGTCCGTGATCACCGGCTGCGGGGCCGTGGTCGTGAGCGCAGGGCCTGGTGACGAGGGAGGCAGCGCCTGGAAGCTCGGTGTCGGCCCCAGCGGCGGCATCGAGCTGGGGCTGGGCTCGAACCGCGGCGCCTCGAGCGGTGGTGCGGCGGGGGCGGGCGTCGGTCGCGGCGCGGGACCGATCGCCGTGTGCTCGGCCCCGGAGTAGGGCGGCGGCACGATGCGTCCGTCGAGGTAGGCCACCTCGATCTGCGAGGTGGACGCGTTGGGATCAGCGTTCTCGGGCTCCGTGCCCAAGCCATCGAGCACGGTAGCGGGGTTGGCGGGGGCCGGCGCGCCGCCCGGTCGCCGCACGGTGGTGTCGGGATCGTCTTCTTGACTGAGCGGGTTGGCACCCCACGCTCGTGCTCGCCCCTCGGCCCGACCCGTGACCATGCGTCGCAGCACCGAGACGATGCGCTCCTCGACCTCGCGCGGCCGCTGCGTGTCGACCGCCAGCGTCAGCGTGCGGCCGAACGGCACGTCGTGCACCCGCAGGATCTCGCGCAGCTGATCGACGGCGTTGCGATCGAGCGCGTGGCTGCGACACAGCACGTACAGACCTCGACCGCGCTGCGCCGCGATCACCTGGGTGAGCACGCCTTGATCCACGTCGACCCCGACCGCGAGCTCGACCTGGTGTCCTCGCGCCACCATGGCCTCGGCTGCGTCGCGGACGGCAGCCTCATCCGAGGCCGCGCAGCACAGCGTCACCGGAGGCGCGCCGGAATCTCCGTCGGGGTGAGCGTCGAGCATGTCGGGAGCCCGCGAACGGCGCGGGGCTCGAAATTATAGATCAACGTGGGCCCTCTCCGAAAAACCCCGTGCTGGGACCCACGCGTAGTGGGACCTCTCATCCCCGACGAAGCCCCGCTCGCGGCCCGCAGTGCGGCCGCCTACATCACGCCGACGTCAGGGTTACCTCGTCACGGGGCGGTGGGGCCTCAAGACCCCGATCGTCGCCGCAGCACCGTGAAGCGCCCGTAGGGCCCGCGTTGCACCCGAATCCGCACGCCGGCGACGAGGTCCGCCTGCTCGAGCAACCGCAGCGCCTGCGCGGCCGAGCCCGCGGGGCTGCTCCCCACCCGCAGCAGCACGTCGCCCCGTCGTAGCCCGGCCTCGTCGGCCACCGACCCGGGCTCGACCGCAACCACCACCGCGCCGCCCTCGGGGCCGAGGCCCATCGCGCGGCGGATGCGGGCGTCGGGCTCCTCGAGGCCGAGCCCGAGCGGCTGCACGGCGGGCGTCGCCGCGGGCTTGCTCGGGGTGCGGACCCGAGCTTCATCGTCGGCCTCGGGCAGCGCCCCGAGCGTGACCGAGAGCTCCTGGAGCTGACGGTCGCGCCACACCTCGAGCTTCACCACCGCGCCGGGCCCCGCCTGCGCCACCGTGTTGCGAAAGTCGGCCATGTCTCGCACCGCGGTGCGGTCGAGCCGCGCCACGATGTCGCCCGCGCGCAAGCCCGAGCGGAAGCCCGGGCCCGCCGGATCGACGTCGTCGATCAGCACGCCGCTCTCGCCCTCGAACTCGAACGAGCGCGCGAGATCCGGGGTGAGCTCGCCCATCACCACGCCCATCCAGCCGCGTCGCATGCGACCGTGCGCGATGAGCTGGTCCTTGACCGCGCGCGCCATGCTCGAGGGGATCGAGAAGCCAATGCCGCTGCTGCCCCCGTTGGGCGAGAAGATCGCGGTGTTGATGCCCACCACGCGACCGCGAAGATCGATGAGCGGACCGCCCGAGTTGCCGCGGTTGATGGCCGCGTCGGTCTGGATGAAGTCGCCGTAGTCGGTGATCCCCATGCTGCCGCGACCCACCGCCGACACGATGCCGGCCGTGACCGTGCGCGAGAGGCCGAACGGGCTGCCCACGGCGAGCACCCACTGCCCCACGCGCAGCTCGGCGCCGTCGACCAGCGGAGCGGCCTGCAGCCCCTCTGCCCGCACGCGAATCACCGCGAGGTCGGTCTTCGGATCCGTGCCCACGAGCTCGGCTCGCAGCTCGCGGTCGTCGTGGAGCCGCACCTTCAGCGTGCTGGCGCCCTCGACGACATGATTGTTGGTGAGGATGTAGCCCGACTCGTCGATGATCACCCCGCTGCCGAGCCCGCGGACCTCGTCGCGCGGGGCCGCGGAGCGCAGGAACGCGGGGAGCTCGGCCGAGACGTCTTGCTCGTTGATCACCGAGACCACCGCGGGGGCGATGGCCTCGGCCGCTCGCTCGAACGCGAGCTCGAGATTGACGATCGAAGGCTCGGGCGCGGGGAGCTCGTCGGGGGAGGGGGCCGGCGCGCGCGTCGCGGCAAGCGGCTCGGGGGGGTTGCTGTGGGCGGGCCCACCCGCGGAACGACAGGCTCCGAGGGCCAGGATGAGCAGCAACGATGGGGCCAGGCGACGGGACATGGGGACCTCCACGGAAGGGCGACGGCTCTCGAGTATAGCGACCACGGGCACGTACGCCCGCGTCGACCCTTCATAGACGGACGGAGGCCCCCTGGGGTTTCCGAGGCCGCGAGATCAAGCCACTGCCTTGACCTCGATGCGCCGCGGCTTGATGCGTGCCGCCTTGGGCAGCCTGATCTGCAGCACGCCGCTGTCGAACGACGCCTCGATCTCGCTGGTGTCGACTTCGTCGGGCACGCGGAACGCTCGGCGAAAATCGCCCTCGCGGCGCGCTAGCGCCAGCGCATCGCCCTCGCGGGCCAGCTCGCGCTTGGCGACCATCAGCAGCTCACCGCGCTCGAGCAAGAGCTCGATGTCTTCCTGTAGCACCCCCGGTAGGTCGGCGATCAACCGATACTCGTCGGCGCTCTCGAAGATGTCGACGGCCGGCGCGAGCGCGATCGAGCTGCCTCGCTCGGGGGCAGCGGGCTTCGCGAGCTCCCTGGTCTCCTTGGTCTCCTTGGTCTCCTTGGTCTCAGTGGTGGTGGTCATGACGACTGTCTCCTCGTGGCTCGGGTACTCGGGTAGTGGTTAGGCGGCCTGCACGGTGATGGTGCGGGGCTTGGCGTCGGCACGCTTGCCGAGGGTGATCGTGAGCACGCCGTGGGCGAGCGTGGCCTCGACGTTCTCGGCGTCGAGCTTGGTGGGGAACGTGAACGAGCGCGACAGGTCGAGGCCCTTGCGCTCGCGGCGACGCGCGGTGAAGCCCTCGGGCACCTCGAGCGTGCGAGTGCCCCGCACGGTCAAGCCATCTTCGGTGACCTCGACCTCGAGCTCCTCGGCGCGCAGACCGGGGACGTCGGCGACCAAGCGATAGCTCGGTCCGTCGTCGAACACATCGAACGCCGGTCCGGCGACGCGACGCTGCTGCATGGGGTTGGCCCAGTCCGAGAACAAGCGGTCGAACTGGCGCTGGATATGGCGCAGATCCTGGGTGGGGTCGGCGACACGGAATAGCTGAGTGAACATGACGGGGCTCCTGTCGAGGTCGACGCGCGAGCGACTGCTCCGCGATCGGCCGGATGGGGTTGTCGTTGACCAGGGCTCGAGCACCGCAGCTGCGGCCGTACCGGCCCCACGAAGGGACTGGCTCGACCGGGAGGTTCGCCGCCCCGGGGTTGGAGCCCATCCTGTGAACGCCTCGCGCCCTGTCAACCCCGCGTGTCGTCGTCGACGAGCACGGCGTCGTCGGCGTCCTCGCGAACGGTCACGCCCTCCCACACCACGCAGCGACGCAGGCGCACGCCGGCCGCCACCCGTGCGCCCGCGCCCAGCTGAACGTGCGGTCCCACATGAGCCCCCGCACCCACCCGCGCGCCCGCCCCAATCCACACTGGAGGCTCGAGCACGGCGCCGGCCTCGACCGTGGCCTCGGGATCCACACCGCGCAGAGGGTGCTCCGCATGCGCGAGCGCGGCGCGACCGTCGAGCACGTTGAACACGCCCTGCCGATAGCGCTCCGGGGTCGAGTGCTCCCACCAATAGTCGTCGGTCACGTGCCCGAACACGCGCCCCTCGGCGGCGGCCGCCCGGTAGGCGGTTCGCACCACGCACTGCTCGCCGTCGGCGGGGATGCGATCGAGGAAGCGCGGCTGCACGACGTGGACCCCGGTGAACATCAGCGGGCCGCTGCAGGGCTCGCGCACCTGCGGGCTGCGCTCGCCCACCAGCTCCACCAGGCGATGATCGGCGTCCACGCGCAGCGGCCGGCCCCAGCGGCCCTCGGGATCCGGGCGCAGCACCATCGTGGCCTCGCCCCCGTGCGCGCGATGGGCCGCCAGCACGGCGTGCAGATCGAGATCGATCAAGATCTTGCCGTTGACCACCACGATCGGGGTGTCGTCGCCGGCGTCGATGAGCGCTCGCGCCTGACGCAGCCCGCCGCCGGTACCGAGGATCTGGCCGTGCTCGGGCGAGTAGCGGATGCGCGCGCCGAGCGAGTCGCCGTCGCCGAGCTCGGCTTCGATCTGCTCGCCCAGGTGATGGAGGTTGATCGCGATCTCGCGTGCTCCGTGGTGCACGAGCCAGCGCACCGCCCACCGCACCAGCGGGGCACCGCACACGGGGAGCATCGGCTTGGGTCGGCGCTCGGTGATCGGCCCCAGGCGGGTGCCGAAGCCGGCGGCGAGGATCATCGCGCGAAAGGGGACGGGCTCGGCACTCGACATCGTGGTTCTCACAGCTCCCACACCAGCACCTCGAGCGCCAGCACGGCGATGACCAAGCCGATGGCCATCGAGACCAGCACGAACAGGCCGCGGGTCATCGTGGCGCGTCGTGCCTGTCGGACCTCGCGCTCGAGCTGCTCGCGCTCCATGCCCTCGGCCAGGTCCTGCAGATCGGTCAGCGTGGCGTCGGCGTCGCGGGCGTGGCCGCGCAGCATCACCACCGCCATCGCCAAGAGGTAGAGGCCGCCGCCGCCGAACACGAAGATGCGCAGGCCCAAGATCCACGCGCGCTTGTGCTCCAGCAGGGCCTGCAGATCACGCTCGCGCGTGCGCAGGATCGTGGGCGGGCCGTGGACCTCCACGGGCAGCGTGCCGAGCACCCATCGCTGCGCCGAGTGGATCGCCTCGGTCGGGAGCGCACCGCCGCCGACGGCCGCCTGCAGCGCGTCGAGGTAGGCGCGCTCGCGGGTCTCGTCCCACGTGCGATCGGAGCGGGTCAGCGAGAGTCGGGCTCGCTGGCGCTCGAGGCCCGTGCGCAGCGTCGCCGCCGTCGTGGGCTCCTCGACCAGCACCCGCGCCACCGCGGTCGACTCGCCCGGATCGTGGGTGAAGTGATAGGCCTCGAGCTGCACGATCCCGCCGAGCCTGGCCGGCACGCTCCACTCGCGCGCCGGCTCGCGCCCCAGCACCGGCGGATCGAACGTATCGACCCATGCGCCGTCGTCTCCGTACACATCGACGAACACCGAGCGCTTGGCCCCGCCCAGGCCGGCCGCGAGCACCTCGAGCTCGCCCCCCGGGGCGACCGCGACCGGATCGGCCGTGAGCTGCACGGCCCCGGCGAAGCTCACCAGCCGAACCTTGCGCTCGACGAGGACCTTCGGGGGGCCCGCGTCGGGGGTCGCCGGATCGACCTCCTCGCGCAGCTGCACGAGCACCCGCACGACCTCGGAGCTGAGCTCGCCGTGCAGCGAGGCCAGCCCGGCGGCGTCGGTCCGGCCCTCCCACAGGAGCGGAGGATCTTCGGCGCGGCCGCGGAGCGAGGCGATCTCACCGTCGACCAAGCGCACCGCGAGCGGCCCGGACCACGGGCGACCCGCGGGATCGGTGACTCGCACCATGAGCTCGTTGTCGAAGCCCGCGAGCACGCGCCCGCGGGGGCGTACGTCGATCTTGAGCGTCTCGGGCTGCGCATCGCCGTCGTCGGCGTACTGCGACATCGAGGTCGAGACCACGTGCTTGGCCGCGACCGGCTCGCGCGCGCCGACCACCTCGATGGGCACCGCTTCCTCGCGTGCGGGAAACGGCGAGGCCTCGATGTGCAGGTGCAGCGTCGCGGGACCGGGGCTGAGCGGGGGCACCTCGACCCGCCCCTGCGCCACCCCGCCGCCATCGATCGCGGTGGGCGAGGCGAGCGCGTGGCGCTGACCGCCTTGCTCCACCGCCACCTCCACGTGCACGGGGCCCACCCCCTGCACCGACTCGGGGCTCACCTGCACGCGCAGCGCGAGCACCTCGCCCGCGACCCACCGCGGCTCGGCCTGCACCGTGACCGCGTTCGTCACGTACAGCTGCGAGACCCACAGGCTCAGCATGATCGCCACCGCCAGCCCGAGCGGACCGCCGATCACGAACAAGCGTCCGAGCAGGCGCCGCTCGATCGGCGAGGTGAGGAGCTCGATCTCTTCGGTCGGCACGAGGGTTCTCCGGCGGCCTAGTCCAAGCGGTTCGGCGGCCACGCGTGCCGTCGCCGAATGCGCCCACGCGCAGCGCGAGGGTGGGAAGCGTCACATGGCGAAGCTCGCGCGATTATCGTATGGTCCCGGCCTTCATGAAAGTCAGCGTCATCGGAACCGGGTACGTGGGGCTGGTCGCGGCGGCGGGCTTTGCCGACCACGGCAACGACGTGGTCTGCGCGGACATCGACGAGGGCAAGATCGCTCGGCTGCGCAACGGCGAGATCCCGATCTACGAGCCCGGGCTCGATGAGCTCGTCGAGCGCAACACCAAGGCCGGTCGCCTGCGCTTCACCACCGACAACGCCGAGGCCGCGCGCCACGGCGACGCGATCTTCATGGCCGTGGGCACGCCCAGCGCCCCCGACGGCTCCGCCGACCTGAGCTACCTGTTCCAGGCGGCGGCCGAGGTCGGCAAGCACCTCGATCACTACACGGTCATCGTCAACAAGAGCACGGTCCCGGTGGGCACGGCCGAGCGCGTGGCTCGCATCGTTCGCGAGCACACCGAGCAAGACTTCGTGGTCGCCAGCAACCCCGAGTTCCTCAAGGAGGGCACGGCGGTCGAGGACTTCATGCGCCCCGATCGCGTGGTGATCGGAACCGACGATCCGCGCGCCCGCGAGCTGCTGCGCCAGCTCTACAAGCCGTTCTTTCGCACCAACGACCGCATCGTGTTCATGGACGCGCGCTCGGCCGAGATCACCAAGTACGCCAGCAACGCGTACCTGGCCACGCGCGTCTCGTTCATCAACGACATCGCCAACCTGTGCGATCTGGTGGGCGCCGACGTGGGTGCGGTGCGGCAAGGCATGGGGATGGACCCCCGCATCGGGCCGAAGTTCCTCTACCCGGGGGTTGGCTACGGGGGCTCGTGCTTCCCCAAGGACACGCGGGCGCTCATCAACACCGCGCGCGAGCACGGCCTGTCGATGAGCCTGGTCGCGGCCGCCGAGCGCATCAACGAGGCGCAGAAGCTGCTGATGGTCCGCAAGCTCCGCGCGCTCGTCGAAGACGTGGCCGGCAAGACGTTCTGCCTGTGGGGCCTGGCGTTCAAGCCCAACACCGACGATGTGCGCGAGGCGCCGGCGCTGCGGATCGCTCGCTCGCTGCTCAACGACGGGGCCAAGCTGCGGCTGCACGACCCGGAGGGCGGGCCCAACTTCATGAACGAGCTGGGCAACGGCAGTGAGCGGGCCGAGCTGTTCACCGACGAGTACGCGGCGGCCGAGGGGGCCGACGCGCTGCTGCTGGTCACCGAGTGGCGCGAGTATCGAAGCCCCGACTTCGATCGCCTCAAGAAGCTGCTCGCCCAGCCGATCCTCATCGACGGCCGCAACCAGTGGGATCGCGGCCGCCTCGAGGGCATGGGCTTTCGCTACGCGGGCATCGGCCGCTAGGCGGGCCTACTCTTCCATCGTGCCGGCGTCGAGCTGCGTGTAGAACTCGACCACCACGGGCGGGCCGTCGTACTGGGGGAACTGGACCTCGGCGACGGCGTTGCGGATGCAGTCCTTCAGCTTCGTGTCGCTGTCGTACTTGCTCGAGAGCGTGGCATTGACGGCCGCGGCCTTGCCGGTCTTGGGCTCGAGCTTGACGGTGACGTCGAGGTCGCCGGGGAGCTGGGTGTCGGCCGACATGCGCTTGCGCTCCTTGACCGCGACCACACAGGCGTCGATGCCCCCAAAGCTCTGATTGAACGCCACCTGGGCCGCGTAGTCGTCGGGCCGCTCGCTGCCGTACTTGTCGAGATCGATCGTCACGTCGGCGTTGGGGTCGAAGGTGGCGATGTTGGCCTTGACCGTGCGACCGGCGCGACCGGCTTGCTTGATCTCGGGCTCCTTGCAGCCGATGACCGCGAGGGCCATGAGGGAGGCAAGGGCGAGGGCTCCAAACGACTTGGTGGGGGTGTGCATCGGAATGTTGGTCCTGTTGGCTCGTCCAGCGGGCGGGGGTGCCTCGACGGCGAGGCTGCCTAGACGGTAGTGCATCTTGGGATATTTCGGTCTCGCGCGTACACCGCTATCCTCGGAGGAGAAATTCCGTGGACCCCGAATCCCGAGCGCAGGCCGCCCCCTCGGCCCAGTGCCCATCGTGCCAGCTCCACGAGCTCGTCGCGGTGGTGCTGGTGCGCGAGTCGGGTGGTACGTGGCAACAGGTCGACAACACGGGGAATTTCCTGAGTGCACGCTGGCGACGCCGCCGCGATCGCGTCCCCGATACGGCGCAGCTGACCGTGCAGATCGATGCGTGTCCGGTGTGCATGGGGGCGTGGTTCGACCATGGCGAGCTCGATGTCTTGTCGGGGGATCTCGAAGCCGTCGATCAAGTCCTCGCGCCCGAGCTGGGCAGTGCGCGGCGCCCGTGCCCGCTGGGTCATGGGCTGATGGTGGAGCAGATGCTGCCCGGGCTCATCCGCACCCCGGTGGATCGGTGCCAGCGCTGCGGCGGGATCTGGCTCGATGGGCACGAGCGTCGCCGCCTGGCCAAGGCCACCACGCGCGAGGGCCAGGGCACGAAGACGGAGCGGTGGCTGCGTCGCGGCGCAATCTGGGCGGCGCAGGTGCTCACGCATCTGCCGGTCGAGGTCGACAACCCCGCGCGCGGCACCCCGTGGGGGGTGCTCTCGCTGCTCGCGGTGCTGTTCGGCGTGTTCCTCGTGCAGATCTACGGACCGCTCGACACCTACGCCTGGGCGCTCGTCCCGGGCCGGCTGCGGGCCGAGGGCGACTGGTGGACGCTCCTCACCTCGATCTTCATGCACGGCAGCTGGGTGCACATCCTCGGCAACGCGTACTTCCTCTATACGTTTGGCGACAACGTCGAGCACCTGTTCGGGCGCGCGCGCTTCATCGCGTTCTACCTGGGCGCGGGGCTCGTGGGCGGCGTGGCGCAGGCGCTGCTCACCACCAAGACCGCGCTACCGGTCGTGGGCGCGTCGGGGTGCATCGCCGGGGTGCTCGGCGCCTATCTGTGGGCGTTCCCGCGGCAGCGCTTGTTCCAAGTGATCCTGTGGATCCAGCTCAAGGTCCCCATGTGGATCTACTTGTTCGTGTGGGTCGCCTTCCACGTGGTGATGGGCCTGTTCGGCAGCGGAGCCGGGGCCGAGGGCGTGGCGTGGTTCGCTCACCTTGGCGGCTTCTGTGTCGGGCTCGGCATCAGCCCCTGGGTGCTGGCTTGGCGACGTCGCGAGGTCGCCCGACGCGTGCGCGTGCCGGCGCGCCCGGGGCCCGACGCCGCCGTTGCGCGCCCGTACGCGCCGACCGATCGCTACGCCCCGCTGCCGCGGGGCCCGTGATCGAAGCGCTGCCTCGTCAGGTCTTCTCGGGGGGAACCCACGCCGTATCGGCGAGCGATCCCTCGGCGAAGCCGAAGAACACCTTCATCTGCTCGCGGAGGAACTCGCGGCCCTTCTCGCTCTGCAGGTCGAGGCCGTAGGTATTGACGTAGCGCGGCGACTCGCGCAGCCACATCTGCCAGGCCTCCATGCTCACGTTGTCGTAGACGAGCTGGCCGAAATCATCGGTAAAGGGCTTGAAGGGCAGCCCGGGTGCTTCCTTGCCCAGCTTCTTGCAGAACACCATGCGCGGCGAATTCATCGATTTGGCCTCCGGTCGGCGCGGAGCATAGCGACCAATGGCCGCGGCTGCCAAACCCGGCCGACGCGCTCCGGGAATCCACCGCAGCGCGGAGCGGTGCTATGACCCCGTGGCCATGTCCGAGGGCGACCCCAAGTACTCCGACGAAGAATCCGCCCTCATCCTCCACCGCGCGGCCGAGCTGCAGGCCCGGGAGGGGCGCGGGCTCTCGCTGGGCGAGCTCGAGGCTGCCGCCGCCGAGGCCGGCATCGATGTCGCGCTCGTGCGCCGAGCCGCGCGCGAGGTCGCCGTCGCGGGGCCGCCTGCTGCGCTCGTCCCCGTGTCCAGCGCTCCGGGGGTGCTGGGCGGCCCGCTGTTGCTGCTCCACGAGCGCGTGGTGCCGGGCTCGCCCACCCGCGCAACATGGGACGACGCCTTCACCGAGATCCGCCGCCAGCTCGGGGTCGTCGGGCAGCTCGAGACCAGCGAGCGCCAGCTCTCGTGGTCGGATCCCCACGGTCGCGCGGTGCGGGTGAGCATCGTCGCCCGCGGGGGCAGCAGCCTGCTGCGCGTGGAGGAGCGCATGGGCGGCGTGGCCGGGGGCTTGTTCCTCGGCATGGCGCTCCCGGTGGCGATGGCGGGGCTCGGCTTCATCCTGCCGATCTGCATCGCCGTGCTCGACCTGCCCGCGCTGATCCCGGTGGCGCTGCTGGTGTGGGCGGGCCTGGCGTTCGGCCTCGCGCGCACGATCTTCAGGTCGCTGTCGCGTCAGCGCGACGCCGAGCTGCGCGCGCTGACCGACGGCCTCGCCGAGGTCTGTAGCAGCCCCCCGACGCTCGAGCCGGGGCGATAGCTACGCGTCGGCCAGCGATGCGCGCACCACGTCGACCGCCTCGGCCACGGGCACGCGGCGCTGCTCTCGGCTGTCGCGCTGGCGGATGGTGACGGTCTCGTCCTCGAGCGTCTGCGTGTCTACCGTCAGCGCGTACGGGGTGCCGATCTCGTCGTGCCGCGCGTAGCGGCGACCGATCGCGTGCTGCTCGTCGTACTTGGCGTTGATGCCGGCGGCGAGGAAGCGGTCGACGATCTTGCGCGCGACCTCGGGCATGCCGTCCTTCTTCACCAGCGGCAGGATCGCGGCCTTGATGGGGGCGAGCCGCGGGTGTAGCCGCAGCACGGTGCGCGCGCCCTTGCCGTCGGCGTCGCCGGGCTCTTCGTCGTACGCGTCGCACAGCACCGCCAGCACGCCGCGCGTGGCTCCGGCGGCGGGCTCGATCACGTGGGGGAAGAAGCGCCAGCCCGGCTTGCCGGTCTGCGGATCCACGGCCTCGGGATCGAAGTACACGAGCTTGCGCCCCGACGCGTCGCTGTGCGCCTTGAGATCGTAGTCGGTGCGGCTGGCGATGCCCTCGAGCTCGTCCCAGCCCCACGGGAACTTGTACTCGACGTCGAAGCAGCCGTCGCTGTAGTGCGCGAGCTCGTCGGGCGCGTGGGGGCGCAGGCGCAGGTTCTCGGGGCGAATGCCGAGCGACTGCCACCAGCGCATGCGCGCCTCCTTCCAGTAGTCGAGGTACTTGGGGCCCTCGCCGGGGTACACGAAGTACTCCATCTCCATCTGCTCGAACTCGCACGAGCGAAAGATGAAGTGCTCGACCTTCACCTCGTTGCGGAAGCTCTTGCCCATCTGTGCGATGCCGAACGGAAGCTTGGCCCCGGTGGTCTGCTGCACGTTGAGGAAGTTGACGAACATCGCCTGCGCGGTCTCGGGGCGCAGGTAGACCGAGCTGGTGGCGAGCGCGGCCTCGACCGCAGCGCGCACGCCGGCGTCGTCCTTGCCGTCGGCCACGGCCTGGCGCATCACCGTGATCACGTCGCCGACCGGATCCACGGGCCCGAGGTTGGTGCGGAACATGAGGTTGAACTGGCGCTCGTCGCTGAGGAACGGCGAGCCACAGTTGGGGCACACGTAGCCGCACGCGGCGACCTTGGCTCCGCGCAGGCTCTTGCCGTCGCGCTCGAGCGTGGGGATCGCGAGGCGCTCGAGCGCCGCCTTGGCGCGGCCCTTGTCGGCCAGCTCGATCACCGCGTCGCTGCCCGGCTCGGCGCGCGGCGCCTTGTCGGCGCGGAAGCGCTCGCCGCAGACCTTGCAGTCGACCAGCGGGTCGGAGAAGTTGGCGAGGTGGCCGCTGGCCTGCCACACCTTGGGGTGCATCACGATCGATGCATCGATGCCGACCACGTCCTCGCGGCTGTGCACCATCATGCGCCACCACTCGCTCATGAGGTTGCGCTTGAGCTCCACCCCCATCGGGCCGTAGTCGTAGGCGCTGCGGAGCCCGCCGTAGATCTCCGAGCTCTGGAACACGAACCCCCGGCGCTTGCACAGGGAGACGAGCTTGGACATCGGATCGCTGTCGACGGGTGCCGCGGTGGACATGGGGCGGGATTTAGCACGGAGGGCGCGGGCGCCCAAGGGCCGCGGCGGCCGGCGCTGGGCTCCGCATTGCTATGCTCCGGCTCTCGTGTCCGCGGTCCGACCCCATCCTCTCGTCGCGCTCGCTCGGGTGACCGTGGTCGCCGTGCTGGTGGTCGCCGCGCTGGGTGCTTGTCGCTCCGCTGCGCCGCCGCCGGGGGTCAGCGAGCTTCGCATCGACGACCCGCTCGACTACCACGCACGCGAGGGCTTCGTGCAGCTGACCCCGCCCGCTCACCTGCCCTCCTCCAGCCCGCAGCGCGACCAAGTGGAGATCTGGGTGAAGCTGCCCGAGGCGGCGACCCTCGAGGTCGCGTTCGAGCACGCCGATCGACCCACCCTCGAGTTTCCCCCCGGGACCGCGGCCGAGCGCGTGGAGTGGTTCGGCACCGGCGACGAGCGGCGCATCGTGGACATCCGCGGCACGATCATCGAGCCCGGCGGGGCGCAGACCTTCTACGTGTATCGCCCGACCGCCCCCGATCCTCGCGCGCCGCTGTTCGGGCTGGCGTGGGCGCGGGGCGACCAAGCGGTGCAGCGGGCCGCCACGGAGTACCTGGTGGCCAAGGTCGCGGCGCTGCCCCCCGTGGTCGACATGGCCGAGCCGCGGCGCGCTGCGATCCTCGATGGCGTGCGCGCTCGCAATGCGTGCGCCGGTTGTCACGGGCTCGCGCGCCCCGAGAACGAGGTGCCGCGTCAGCACGGCTTGGTCGATCGAGGTACCGATCGCAGCGGGCTGGTCACCCCGCAGACCGTGCTGTGGGACGAGGTGCCGCTCGAGGTCTACGGGGCGCACGACCGCTCGTGGGAGGACCCGGCGATCGAGGTGCGCTGCGCCGGCACGCCCGTGACCGGGCCCGGTCGGCGCTGCCCCGATGGCAGCATCGCGCGGGGGCGCCTGCGCTGGGAGGCGACCGACCCGGAAGCCCGTGCGCTGCAGTCTGCGGTCTGTGAGAGCCGGCTGTGGCTCGCTGCGCATATGACGCAGAACGCTCGCGCGGACATCGCAGCGGCCCTCGGACCGTGTAGAAAAAAAGAGGCGATGTAGGTAACCATTTCTTGTTACTCGACATACGAACCGAAGCCGGGGCTCCCGCCTCGGGGATTCACTTCCTTCGCAGCGATCGAATCATCATCATGAAGAAGAACCTCAATAACGTTCTCGAGGCCGTGGCGCTGTCCGCAGGGCTGGCGCTGATCCCGGCCGCCTGTGGCGACGACGGCGACACCGACACCACGGCCAACCCCACCTCGGGCGCCACCGCCGGCTGCCCGACCGCCGGCTGCCCAACCGCCGGCTGTCCGACCGCCGGCTGCCCGACCGCCGGCTGCCCGACCGCGGGTTGCCCGACCGCCGGCTGCCCGACCGCGGGTTGCCCAACCGCCGGCTGCCCGACCGCGGGTTGTCCGACCGCCGGCTGCCCGACCGCGGGTGACTCCGGCACCGGAGGCTGACCGATGATCGCCAACCAGCCCCGAGGGGTCGGCATCGGCTTGCGTCGCGAGCACTTCGCGGCGATCGAGCGGACCGATCGCACCGTGGACTGGCTGGAGATCATTCCGGAGAACTACGTGGGGCACGGGGGTGCCCCGCGGCGACACCTCGCGCGCTGCTCGGAGCGCTGGCCCGTGATCGCGCACGGGGTGTCGATGTCGCTGGGCGGACCCGATCCGCTCCCCGGCGACTACGTGGACGGGCTGCGGCGGCTGCTCGACGAGCTGCAGGCGCCGTTCTACACCGACCACCTGTGCTACGCGACGATCGGCGGGGTCAACTTCTACGACCTGCTGCCGCTGCCCTTCACCGAGGAGGCCGTGCGGCACACGGCGGCTCGCATCCGCGAGCTCCAGGATCGACTCGAGCGACCGGTCGCGGTCGAGAACATCAGCTACTACGCGGTGATGCCGGGTCCATCCATGAGCGAGGGCCAGTTCGTGACCGCGGTGGTCGAGGAAGCCGACTGCGGGCTGCTGCTCGATGTCAACAACGTCTACGTCAACGCGCGCAACCACGGCGAGGATCCGCTGGCCAACCTCGAGGCGCTGCCGCTGCATCGCACGCGGCAGATCCACATCGCCGGCCACGTCGAAGAGGGCGGGCGACTGATCGATACCCACGGGCGCGCGCTGGTCGACCCGGTGTGGGAGCTCTACGCGCAGGCGCTGTCGCGGGTGGGCCCGGTACCCACGCTGCTCGAGTGGGACACCGACATCCCGGAGCTCGACGTGGTGCTCGACGAGGCCGATCGTGCGCGCGCGATCTGGAAGCGGGCCGAGCTCGAGTCGACCACCCCTGCGAGGTCGGCATGAGCGTCACGCTCGCGGACTTCTTCTCGCAGATGCGCCCGTACCTGCAGGGGCACCAGGATCTCGCGCGCACCCGCGAGGTGCTCGGTCCGTCGCCCAGCGGGGATCACGACTTTTCGTTCTATCGCGTGCTCGCCGAGCGCAACCTGTTCAAGATCTTGCGCGAGCTCTACGCCCCGCTGCGGGCGCTGGTGCTGCGCGACCAGGCAGCGCTGTGGGCCACGC
The DNA here is from genome assembly GCA_041600735.1 of Nannocystaceae bacterium. GTDB lineage: Bacteria > Myxococcota_A > Polyangia > Nannocystales > Nannocystaceae > Paraliomyxa. The sequence goes on along the minus strand of JBFIJN010000050.1, from coordinate 8,730 downwards.
TCGTGCGCGAGTACATCGCCGCGCACCCGCCGGGAGGGCGTCACCCCAATTGCGCCGGCGAGGCGCTGCCCGAGTTCCTCGCCGCTCGGCGCGAGCGCCAGCCCGACCAGCCGGCGATCTACGAGGAGATCGCGGACTACTGCTGGATCCGCCTGCAGGTGCAGCGTGCCCCCGACGACGAGGGCGATGGCTTCGAGTCGCGCCTGATGGTGCGGCAGTACAGCTACGCGATTCCCGAATTCGTGGCCGCGCTCGAGGCCGATCCCGACGCGGCCGAGCGCCCCGAGCCGCAGCCGGTGGTGCTGTTCGTCTACCGCCACTGGCGGCAGCTCCACGCCTGCAGCTTTCGACCCTCGGCGGCGGGCCTCGTGGCGCTCGCCCGACGCCAGGGGCTGGCCGTTCCGCCCGCGCTGCAGGCGGTCCCGCCCGATCACGTCGACGTGGCCGAGGCCCAGCTCGTCGAGCACGGCGTGCTCGCCCCAGCACCACAACCACTGCACCAGGAACCACTGGACCAGGAATAGTTGCATGCACTCTCGTGAGCACTCGAACCGACGCGGGGCCTCGGCCTCCATCTTCTTGCTGGGCTTGTTGCTCGCCGCGTGCGGCGACGACGGGGCGCCCGGGTCCGACACCGGGGCCGCAAGCGGAACCGATGGCGCGAGCACCGGGGAGGCGCCGTTCGACGAGGCCGAGGTGATCGAGCAAGGCGGTCAGTACGCGAACGCGCTGGTCCAGATCAACGACACCTCGTTCACCTCGCAGCACGGTCTGGCGGCCACGGTGAACGTGTTCGTCGACCCGGCCGCCGCCGATCTCTATCGCACGCTCGATCCCGAGGCTCCCGTCGCGCTCGCGTTTCCCGAGGGCACGCTCATCGTGAAGGAGCACCTCGATGCCGGCGGCAACCAGAGCGGCTATCTCATGATGTATCGCGGTCCCGAGGGCTACAATCCCGACGGCAGCGACTGGTTCTGGGCGCGGGTGGATGGTGCCGGCGCGACCCAGGAGACGGGCGCGGTGGGGTTCTGCATCAGCTGCCACGCGGCGGCACCCGGGCACGTGTTCGGCGTGGCGACCGACAACCGGCGCTAGCACGGCGAGAGGGTCGCGCGGTCACGGCTCGAGCTGCACCGCGTACCGCCCGCGCAGCGCCTCGAGCTGCTGCTCGCGCGCCAGCCCGCGCTGCGTCGACTTCCAGTCGAGCAGCACCCGATTGCGCACGTTCTCGAACGCCGCGGCCTCGCCGGGATGCACGGCCTGGAGACTCACCAGCGTCCACCCGCGCGCGACCGCGAGCAGCCCCCACTCACCGGGAGGCAGCTCCGTCACCGCGGCCGCGAGCTCGGGGCCGTAGGTCCCGGCCAGGTTGGCCGCGGAGAACAGCCGCCCGCTCGCGAAGCGGCCGCCGACGGTCTTGGGGTCGGCACCTGCACGCAGCTGCGCGAGCACTTGCTGAGCCCGTGCGTCGTCGAGCTCATCGGGCGCGCGCGCGAGTGAGACCAGCACGAAGTCATAGCGTGGCGGCCCCGTGAAGCGCTCGGGTCGTTCCTCTAGGTAGGCGCGCAGGGTGGCTTCGTCGGGCTCGGCGGGGAGCTCGAGGTTGTCACCGACGAACTCCATCTTCTGGATCACGCGCTGACGCACCACGGGGTCGTCGCGATCGAGGCCGAGCGCCAGGCCTTCGCGGTAGAGCAGCTCGCCGTCGCTCCAGCGCTCGATCGCCGCCGCGAGCTCGGCCTCGCTGGGCGGGCGCCGCAGCTTGGTCTCGAGCTCGGTGGCGAGGCGCGCCTGGGTGGCGCGGGAGACGACGATCGTCGCGGCTTGCTCGCTCGCCGTGCGAGCCTGGCCCACGTGCCATGCACCAAACAGCGCGGTGCCCAGCAGCGCGAAGTGGAGCAGCGGCTCCCGCAGCGCGCGACGTAGCCGATCTCCGAGCATCGGGGCGCTAGAGGCTCAGGCTCATCTCGTGGTCGAGGTTGCCGTCGAGATCGTAGAAGCCGGCGGTCAGCTCCATGCCCTCGATCTGGACCCACAAGAAGCCCTCGCGGGTGTCATCGCCCCACTCGGTGGGGTTGTCGTCGCGAAACACGAACTCCGTGGTCTTGGCCGAGGCGCCCGAGACGAGGAAGTACGTCCCGCAGATCGGATCGAACACCTGTCGGTTGTGATCGTGCCCGCTGATGTAGACGTGGGCCTGACCGCACACGAGGTCTTCGATGGCCTCCTTCACGTGCTCGCCGTTGGCGAACGGCAGCCACGAGAGGCCCTCGTAGTTGCCGGCGTTGCCGTGCTCGCCGTTGGAGACGTAGGGGTGGTGCGCGACGGCAATCTTCCACGGGGCCGAGCTCGCGAGCAGCTCGTTCGTGAGCCACTGCCGCTGGTCCGCGACATCGTGGTTCCACATCATGCGCGCGGTGTCGAACGCGAAGAACTGGGTGGCGCCGCTCTCCGAGGAGAACGTGTACCAGAAGTGCGGGAGCGTCCACTTCTCGCTGTATTGCGTGTACTCGACCTGGTAGTTGCCGCGCTCCCAGTCGTTGGCGAACTGGCCGTAGTCGTGGTTGCCGAGCACCACGTAGAACGGCATGTCGAGGCCTTCGTAGACGGTCTCGAATTTGTCGATGAACTGCTGATCCATCGACGAGGTCACGCCCTCGTCGTAGAAGTTGTCGCCGAGCAGCAGCGCGAAGTTGCAGCCTCGGTCGGCGCAGACCACCTCGGCCGCGTTGGCGACCATCTGCTGGGCCTCGTTGCCCTCGCCGGTGTCGCCGAACGCGACGAAGCGCACCACGCCGGGCTCGCCGGTGGGTGGTGGGGGGCCGTCGTCGGAGCCGCCCGAGGAGTCGACCCCGGTGGTCGCCGAGGCGCTGCCCGAGCCGGCGCCCGAGTCCGAGCTCTCGACCGCTCCGGTCTCCGAGGCCGAGCTCGGCGCGTCCTCGGTCGTGCCGCTCGAGGCGGCGCTCTCCGAGCCCTGCGGCTCCGCTGGTTCGAGCGGCTCCCCGCAGCTCAGCAATCCCCCCGTCGTGCCGATCAGCACGAGCCCCGCGATTTCCCCACGCATGAGCTGCACGCTAGCCCAAAACGAGCGCCCCGTGGACCCCCGCGGGGCGAGCTCGGGTGAGGCTGCGAGCTACCAGCCGGGGTAGCTGCACGTGGCCGGCGCGCGGGTGAGGGTCGGCTCGCAGGTGGTGCCATTGCACACGAGGCCTTCCGCACAGATCCCGGCGCCCTCGCAGGCCTCGCCCTCGGCCGGCCGCGCCCAGCAAAAGCCGTTGGGGCAGTAGTTGCTCTCGCACTGGAGATGGCCTGCGCACATCTCGTCGTTGGCGAGCCGGGCCGCGCAGATCCCCTCGGGGACCTCGGCGGTGTCGCACCACGAGCCGCGCGCGCAGGTCGACTGGATGCACGGCTCGCCGAGCGCGGGCACGGCCACGCAGGTGTTCGTCTGGAAGTCACACAGGGTCTCGTCGGCGCAGACGCTGCCCCACAGGCACGGCTGTCCTGCGGGCGGCGGCGGGACGCAGCGGTCGTTCTGGTCGCACCAAAAGCCCTCGCTGCAGGCGCGCTGGTAGCAGTTCTCGCCCTCGTCGGCGTAGGGCTGGCAGTACGCACCGTTGCCGAGCCACTCGCAGTACAGGCCCTCGGCGCACTCGCGCTCGTCACACGACTGCCCGTCGCCCGCGGCGGCCTCGCAGGTGCCCGTCTGCCACGAGCACGTGAGCCCCTCGCCGCACTCGCCCCCCGCGCACAACTGCCCCTGGCTGGCCTGGGCCTCGCAGAGGCCCGAGGACCAGCTGCACCACAGGCCGGCCGCGCAGTCGTCGTAGACGCCGAACATGTCGTTGGCACACGGCTCGCCCGACTGGCGCCCGCCGAGCGCGGTGCAGGGCGCGGTGCAGGTCCCGTCGTCGCACACGAGGCCCTGGGCGCAGTCGGACACGAGGCTGTCCTCGCCCCGGCAGTCCTCACCCTCGGCTCGCTCGCCGTGGAACACGGCGCAGAAGCTCTCGCACAGCGGGGTGGAGCCTCCCGGCCAGTAGCAGCCGTGCTCCTCGATCGCGGTGGTGAGGCTCGCGAGGCACTCGGCGTCGTACTGCAGCTCGCGGTCCTGGCCCTCGGAGAGGCGGGCGTACCAGCGCGCCTCGAGCTCTTGGGTGCAGGCATCCTCGTCGGCCTGGGCAAACGAGCACGCGCACTCGGTGGCCGTGCTGCAGTGGGTGTCGATCAGCCGATACAGCGCGCTCGACGTGGGGCCGCTGTCATCGATCCCGCAGGCGAGGACGGTCGCCCCCGCCACGCTCGCCACGCCGAGCCACCGCCAGCGCAACCGTTTGGCCATTCGCAACATCGAGCCAGGTATCGAGTCGAGCATAAGGAAGGCTCATAAGGTGGGCCATGCGCGGCGCTCGGGCAAGTGGGAGGCTCCGACGAGCCCGCATGCCCCCTGGGCTCGCGCTACGCGGCGACTGCAGGGCGACCCGCGGCGGGATCTAATGAGGGACACCCCCTAGGGCACGCACTCGGTTTCGAACGAGCCACAGCCGAAGCGCACGTGCAGGTGGTGCTCGTGGCCGGAGGCATGGCGCACGAGGCCACGCGCCGCCTTGCTGCCGCGCGGGTACTGCACCATGGCATCGAGCTGCTCGGCGGTGGCACCGGCGGCCTTGGCCGCGCGAAACAGGCGACGCTGGCCCTCGTAGTCGAGGAAGATCACCATCGCGTCGACCTCGGAGAACGCGAGCACGAGCTGCCAGACCGCGTCCCACTGCACGCGGCTGCCGCGGAGCTCCTTCCAGGCGGGGACGTCGGGCCGACGCAGCAGCACGAGGTCGACGTCGCGGCCGCTCTGGTGCGATCGGTGCCCGCCGATCGGGCCGCCGCGCGGTCGACTCATCGAGCCCACCGAGATCGGCAGCGGGTAGTCGCTGCGCTCGTGGAAGGCCGCAACGGCGGCCACGAGCTGCTCGACCGCGTGCGAGGTGCCGTAGGCCGAGCGGGGCAGGCGGAGCTGCAGTCCTTCGTCATCGGGGATCCGCAGCCCATTGAGGAGCACGCCGTCGGCGGGCGAGCCCACGCTCATCGCTCCGCGTCGCAGCCCGTGGTCGCGATCGAGCGGCAGCGGATCGGGTCCCTCGGCGATCCATGCGTGCACCACGGGGTCCACCCACACGACGAGCGTGGAGCCCGGCTGCATCTTGTGCTTGTAAGGATAGTTGTAGGCCCGAAGATCGCGGCCATCCACGCCGTGGCGCAGCGCGACCGACCACCACGAGTCACCCTGCTGCACGGTGTACTCGAGGCGCTGGCGCGGCGGCGGCTTGCGACGCGCGTGGACCTCGAGCCGCTGGTTCGGCCGCGGTGGGGGGGCATCGGCAGCGAGGCCATTCCACTCGCGGAGCTTGTCTTCGGTCACTCCGTAGCGCAGCGCGATCTGGCGCAGCGACTCGCGGGGGACCCGGCGGTGCAGGAGCTTGCGGGGGCGGGGCAGGGGCTGCAGCTCGGGGGCCAGCGGGGCGCGACCCGTTCCGACAGTGGCAGATTCGGTGGGGTCGGCCACCCCCACGTCATCGGGCGTCTCGGGCTCGGGCTCGGTGGGCTCGGGGTCGACGGCACCCAGCGGGACGGCCTCGACCGTGGGGGCTGCGGGCGGGAGGGTCTGTGGCTCGGGGATCGGGGTCGGGGCGGTTCTGGCCACCGCCGCGATCTTGGGTTGGCCGGGATGTTCGGTGCCAGCCAAACCAAGCGCGCCCCATGAGAGCGTGCCGATCACGAGGGCCGCAATACCACTCGATCGGCCTCCCAAGCTGCCTGCAAAGGCGCGCCAGCCCCCGTCCACGCGGCCATCGTACCGCGGTACGGAGTCGTGCGATCGAGATCCTACCGGCGAATTTGGGCCAGCGCGCGCGCTCGGTGGGGCGGCGTACCTACTCGTCATGGGTCGGCCGCAAAAATTCGTGTCCGCTCCGAAGTTTGATGTTCCCCTACACGATCACACCATGTAGGTTGTCAGGTGAAGCTGGACGAATGAGGTCTCGGGCACCCATCGGGTGTCGCCTCGCGTCGCGGATGTGGACGGCCAAGTGGGGGATATCGCCCCCATCGCCGAGGGGAAATTTGGAGACGGAGACGATGTCGATGCGGATCGCTCGTGTGGGTGCCGTAATGTTCGCGCTGGCCGTGGTGCTGCCCGGCTGTGACGAAGGAGTGGATGCTCGTGGGGGGGACGCGCTGCGGCCCAACGCCGAGCCGCGTGATCTCAATGCCGCGTTCGAGCGGGCGTCCGACGAGTTCGGGGTGCCGGTCTCGCTGCTGAAGTCGATCGCATACGCCGAGACTGGCTGGCAGATGGTGGAGAGCGAGCCCGAGTTCGAGGGCAAGCCGATCACCTACGGCCTGATGGCGCTGCGGGCCGATCGCCTCGAGGACGCGGCCGCGCTCGCAGGGGTCGATCCCGACGATGCGGCCTCCGATGCGACGGCCAACATCATGGCTGCCGCCGCGTGGCTCTCGGCCGAGGCCGACGAGCGCGGTCTCGAGGATCGCGATGACCTCGGGGCGTGGGCCGATGTCGCGGCGGCGTACAGCGGCATCGACGACGACGTCGCGCGCTCGACCTACGTCTACCAAGCGGTCTACGCGACCATGCGGGCCGGGCTCTCGGTCGAGGACGTCGACGGCGAGGCGCGGGGCGATCTCGAGCCGGTCGAGGCGTGGCCGGCCTTCACCGTGCCGCCGCCCACCCCGGCCACCGAGGCGGGGCCCGACTATCCGGCTGCGCTGTGGAGGCCCTCGCCGAACTACAGCAGCCGTCCGGGCGGTGCCTCGGGCAAGCCCACGATGGTCATCATCCACACCTGCGAGGGCGCGTACAACGGGTGCTGGGGCTGGCTCAAGAACAGCGGCTCGGGGGTGAGCGCGCACTACGTGGTCAAGGAGGACGGCAACGAGATCACGCAGCTCGTGCGCGAGAGCAAGAAGGCGTGGCACATCTCCGCCACCTACGATTGCAATCGCAACTCCAGCAAGGAGTGCGGGCTCAACGGTAGCGGCAGCAACAACTTCACCATCGGGATCGAGCACGCGGGCTTTGGCAACCAGGCGAGCTGGGCGCCCAAGCTGATCGACGAGTCGGCCAAGCTGGTCTGCAACATCACCGCAGACAACGCGATCCCGCGCGACCAGTACCACATCGTGGGGCACGGCAAGCTGCAGCCGTGGAACCGCACCGATCCCGGTCCCAACTGGCCGTGGAGCGAGTACTACGATCTCATCGATGCTCACTGCAACGGTGGCGCTCCGCCGCCGCCCGCCATGGATCCGCCGCCCGCGATGGATCCGCCGCCTCCCGGCGGTGGCGGGCCCGGCACGATCATCATCGACAGCAACAACGCCAAGAACGACGCGGCGCTGGGCTTCATCTCCACCTCGAACAACTGGGTGTCCTCGGCGAGCTCGGCCGAGACCTACGAGTCGGGCTACTGGTATGCGTCTACACAGGCGGTCTCCGACCCGGCGACCTTCTGGTTCTACGCGGCCGAGGCCGGGCAGTTCAGCGTGGATGGCTGGTGGACCTCGGGCAACAATCGCTCGTCCACGGCGCCCTACGTGGTGTTCGATGCCAGCGGCTCGGCCAAGGTGGTGAAGGTCGACCAGCGCACCAACGGCGGCAAGTGGAACCAGCTGGGCACGTGGAGCTTCTCGGCGGGCTGGAACAAGGTGCAGCTGTCGCGCTGGACCAGCGGCACCGCGGTCGTCGTGGCCGACGCGCTGCGGGTACGCAAGCCGTAGCCGTCGAGGTCGGCGACATATCGTGAAGCACGAGGCGGCGCGGGTCCAAGGGGCCCTCGCCGCCTTTGTCGGGTTCGTTGGGCGATGGCAAGCTGCACCCACGTGAGGCGGGGCAACGCGAGGCGAGGGGCGATCGGGGCGATCGGGGCGATCGGGTGGTCGGGTGCGCTCGTGATCGCGTGCGGCGGCTCGCCGTCGCCGTCCGCGAGCGAGCGATCCGCAGGCGAGGGTGCTCCCGTCGAAGCTGCCCCGCGCGCGGGCGAGGCCCCGACGACGACCCTCGACTCGAGCACGCTGCCCGGATCGATCGTGTTCGTGTCCGAGCGCGACGGCGACCTCGAGGTCTATCGCTGGCGCGCCGGAGCGCCGGAGGAGCGCCTCACCCGAGACCCCGCGGCCGACTTCGTGGCCGAGGTGGCTGCCGATGGCTCGGGCTACACGCGCGTGGTCACGGTGGACGGGGCCGTGCCCGAGGCGCACCTCGAGCAGATCGTGTGGACCCCGTTCGTGGGCGAGCCCGTGCCGATCGGTCCGGCGGGTCGGCGCGCGCGCGGACCGAGCTGGGCGCCCGACCGCAGCTTCGTGGTGTTCGAGTCCGATGCCGAGGAGGCGTTCAGCGATCTCTGGCGCTGGGAGCCCGGCGGCGCGCTGCGGCGGCTGACCACCACCAAGGACGGCGCGTTCGAACCCGCGGTGGCCCCGGATGGTCGCTCGATCGCGTTCGTGTCGACGAGCGATGGCAATCCCGAGATCTACGTGATGGCCGCGGACGGGACCGAGCCGCGCCGCCTGACCACGTGGCGCCGCGATGATCTCTCCCCGCAGTGGTCGCCCGAGGGCACGCGTCTGGCGTTCCTGCGCCGCGAGCAGGGCGGCGAGCGCTTGTTCGTGCTCGAGCTGCACGAGGCACGCCCTCCCGAGGAGCGCCGCCTCGTGCCC
>JBFIJN010000049.1:0-27436 GCA_041600735.1 Nannocystaceae bacterium | reverse complement strand
TGGTCGAGCGCGGGGTGGCCCCGATCCTGCTCGGTGAGGAACGGCCGCACGACGTCGGCCTTCTTGGCGATGGGGGAGGGCGAGGTCGGGTGGCGCCAGGGGTCGAAGATCACCACGTGCGCCTCGGGCAGCGTGGCGGGGAGCACCTCGGCGCCCACGTCGAAGAACACCACGTCGGCCTCGGCGAGCTCGGGGCGTCGACCCTCGCGCCCCTCCTTGGGCGAGAGCCCCGTCAGCCGCACGTGGTCGTCGAGCACCAGCAGCGCAGCCTCGAGGAACAGATTCGTGCCATCGGTGACCAGCACCACGTCGAGCGGCGAGAGCGGGGGTACGACGGCGTACGCCACATCGTCGTGCGGCAGGCCCAGCGGCGCCGGATCACCGTCCTCGCGAACCAGGCGCGCCACGAAGCGCGAGCGGGCGGCGTCGAGCTGCGCCAGCACCTCGCGCTTGCTCTGCCCCGGCTCGAGCCACAGCGTGGTCCGACCCACCGCGGCGTCGTCGGCCTCGACCTCGAGCACCACCTTGGCCGGACTGTCGCCGAGGTTGCGCACCTCGGTGAGGACCTCGATCTTGTCGCGCGCATACGGGTAGCGGCGCGCGGCGAAGGCCGTGATCGCCACGTTGTCGGCCGGCCCGCCCACCTGCGCGACCTCGCAGGGGATCGGTCCCGCGCTGCACGCCTGCAGGGCCTGCACCGCGTCGGGATCGAGCGCGCCGTCGGTGATCACCAGGATCCGCGGGCCCGGTCGCTCGCCCACCACCAGGCTCGCCAGCGCCAGCGCGCGCGCCAGATCGGCCTCGCCGTAGCGCGGGCGCAGGCGGCCGAGCCCGGGTACCAGCCCCGCGGGGTCGCCCGAGAGCGGCGCGACCACCTCGATCTCCTCGCTGGCCCCGATCACCACCGCTCGGTCCGCGGGACCCAGCGCGAGGATCTCCTGCTCGGCGCGGCGCCGCGCCAGATCCATGCGCGTGGTGTCGGGCTCGTCGGGGGCGGGGCCGGCCATGCTCGCCGAGGCGTCGACGACGATCGCCAGGCTCACCGGATCGCGCAGCCACACCTCGGGGCGCGGGTCGCCGAGCGACAGGCACACCAGCGCCAGCACCACCAGCTGCAGCAACCACGACAGCAGCCGCCGCAGCTTCCGCCACAAGCGTCGGCTCTCGCTCTCCCGCGTGACTCGCTCCCACAGCGCGGCGAACGGCACCACCACCTGGCGCCGACGCATGCGCAGCAAGTACAGCAGCGTGATCGCGCCGGCCCCGGCCGCGAACACCGGCCACATCTGCGCGATCGTCCAGCCGGCGAACGTCACCGCAGGATTCCTCCCTGGCGGAACAGCCGCAGCACCATGTCGTCGAACGGCACGTCGATGGTCGCGTGCGCGAGGTGGATCCCGCGCGAGCGGCAGCTCGACTCGAGGTGCTCGCAGAAGCGTCGGTGCGCGTCGGCGTAGTCTCGCAGCGCGCGGGGGGACAGCGTCACGTCACGCGAGACGCCGCCTTCCACGTCGACCAGCTGTACATCGCCGCGCAGCCCCGAGATCGTGGGGTCGGCCTCTGCGGGGTCGAGCACCTGCACCGCCACCGGCTCGTGCTTGCGAAAGCGCAGCATGTTGAGCCCCTCGAACGCGCCGTCGAGGTCGTAGAAGTCGCTCAGCACCACCGTGAGGCCGGGCTGGCGGCTCTCTGCCGCCACGCGCGAGCACATGCCGCGGATGTCGGTGGGTCCGCCGCGCTCGACCGCGCGCAGGAATTCGAACACGCGAAAGATGCGGCCCTTGCCGCGCACCGCGGGCAGCGTGGCGTGATGACGCCCCGACGCGCACGTGATGCCCACGCGATCGAGGTTGGCCAGGCCCACGTAGGCGAGCGCCGCGCCCACCTGCATCGCGTAGCGCAGCTTGGCCCCGTCCTTGGTGCGCATCGAGTCGCTCACGTCGATGACGATGCGGATCGGCAGGTCCTCGTCTTCTTCGAACAGGCGGATGAGCGCGTGGTGCAGGCGGATCCACACCGTCCAGTCGAGGTAGCGGATGTCGTCGCCCGGCGAGTACTCGCGGTGGTCGGCGAACTCGAGCCCGCTGCCGACCTTGCGGGTCTTTCGCTCGCTGCGCTGGCGCCCGCGGAACAGCCGGCGCGCGATCACCTGCAAGAGCTCCAGGCGCTCGAGAAAGGCGTCGTCGAACAGCTCCACAGCGGCGGAGGAGCCGTTCGCGTCGCGGCGTGCAAGCAGCCTGTCGGCCCAACCCACGTGAATCTCGTGCTCCCGCTCCGCCTTCCGGCTCAATCGGTGCGAACGGCCTTGAGGACCTGCTCGAGGCAGTCGTCGACCTGCACGCCCTCGGCCTCGCCCTCGAAATTGAGGATCACGCGGTGGCGGAGCGCCGCCAGGGCCACCGCTCGCACGTCCTCGATGGAGGGCGACAGCCGCCCTTGCAGGCAGCAGCGCACGCGCGCGGCCAGCAGCATGGCCTGGGCCCCGCGCGGGCTGCCGCCGAAGCGGACGAAGCGCTTGACCAGGTCGGGCGCCGCGGCGTCGTCGGGGTGAGAGGCTCGCAGCACGCGGACCACGTAGCGGGTGAGGCTCTGCGTCACCGGGATCGCACGCACCAGCTCGCGCATCTGGAGCAGCCGCGTCGCATCGAGCACCGGGCTCACCGCCTGATGGTCGGAGCCCGTGGTGCGCTCGAGGATCGTCATCAGCTCGTCTTCGCCGGGGAACTCCACGCGGATCTTGAAGATGAAGCGGTCGAGCTGGGCCTCGGGCAGCGGGTACGTGCCCTCCATCTCCAGCGGGTTCTGCGTGGCGAGCACCAAGAACGGGTTGGGCAGCTTGCGGGTGTGGCCGGCGGCGGTCACCGTGCCCTCGGCCATCGCCTCGAGCAGCGCGCTCTGGGTCTTGGGCGTGGCGCGGTTGATCTCGTCGGCCAGCACGATGTTGGCGAACACCGGACCGGGCTGATACTCGAGTCGATGCCCGCCGCCCACATCCTCGCCCTGGGCGAGCACCGAGGTGCCCACGATGTCGGCCGGCATGAGGTCGGGCGTGAACTGGATGCGTGCGAAGTCGAGGTGAACCGCCTGCGCCAGCGTGCGGATGAGCAGCGTCTTGCCCAGCCCCGGCACGCCCTCGAGCAGCCCGTGGCCGCCCGCGAGCAGGCACGTGACCACGGCCTCGATCACGCGGTCTTGGCCCACGATCACGCGCTGGACCTCGGCGACGAGGCGGTGGAGATCGGTCTGCAAGGCCTGCAGAGCCACTTGGGTGTCTTGGGTGGGGATCGCGGTGGACATCGTGGTACGGCCCCTCTGGGGGCTTTGGGGGCCAACAAGCCAGGTCTTAGTCGCGCGGCTGGATGAGCTGGTAGTAGCGCTTGATGCGGCGGCGCGCGGCGGCCGGGAGCGCCTCGTTGTCGATCGCGCTCTGAGCGTGGCCGCGATAGTCCTGGTAGACGTCGCGGTAGGACTCGTTGGCAAAGCCCTCTTGGCTGGCGTCGCGGATCACCTCGGCGCGGCTGACTCCGCGGCCTTCCTTCGCGCGCACGCGGACGTTCCGCTTGTTGGTGCGCATGCTCGAGTCCTGGCCCAGCGGATCGAGCGAGCCGTCGCCGATGCCGTCGCCGGTCGATGCCTGGCCGTTGCCCTCGCCCTGGCCGGTCTGACCGTCTTGGCCCTCGCCTTGGCCGTCGCCTTCGCCCTGACCCTCGCCTTCGCCCTGGCCCTCGCCTTCGCCCTGGCCCTCGCCTTGACCGGGCGATTCCATGAAGCCCTGGGGCTCGCCCTCGCCGACCTTGCCCTCGACCAAGAGCGTGGACTTGTTGCCCTTGCCCTTGCCTTCGCCCTGCTTGCCCTCGTCGCCGCGCTGGCCCTTGGCGGCCTTCGAGAACTTGCGCATCTGCTGGCGGCGGCGATCTTGGCCCTCGCCCTGCTGGCCCGCGCGACGGACCACGCTCTTGGCCTCCTCGAGGCTGTCGCGGGCTTGGCCCATGCGCTGCGACTTGTTGGCGGCGCGGCTGGCCTTGTTGACGCCGCGGCTCAGCTTGTCGAGCTTCTGCTGGCGCTGCTGCGGTGAGCCGCCCTTGCTCGCGGCTTCCTTGGCTTGGCGACGCAGCTGGTCGAGCTGATCCTTGGCCTTCTCCTCGCGCTGCTGCTGGCGGCGCAGCCGGTCGACCTCTTCCTTCGCGCGCTTGAGCCGGCGCTCGTGCTCTTCTTGCTCCTCGGGGGTCTTGGGCTCCTGCTTCTGCTCGCGTCGCAGGCGTCGCTCGGCTTCGTCGAGCTTGGCGTCGGTCTCGCTGCGCTGCTGCGCGGCCTTCTCGAGCCGCCGCTCGGCCTCCTTCAAGGCCTTCTCGAGCTGCTCGCGCGCGTCCGCGCTGGCCTCCGCTTCCTTGCCGGCCTCCTTGAGCGCTTGCTCGGCCGCATCGCCGTCGCCGCGGTCGAGGGCCTCGGCGGCCTCTTGCGTGAGCTCCTGCTGCTCGAGCGCGCCGGCCAGCTCGCGCATCGCCTCGGCCAGCGTGGCCGGATCTTCCTCGAGCTCGGCCTCCCAGCGCTCCTCGGCGGCAGCCAGCCGCTCTTCGAGCTCTTCGAGCCGCTCGAGCGCGGTCGCCCGGTCGATCTCACCCTTCTCGAGCGCGTCGAGCACGTCGAGGATCGCCTCGGCCAGCTCGGCCGGAGTATCTTGATGGGCCGAGGCCAGGTCGCGCAGGTTCTCGCGCAAGGGCTCGGCCAGCGCCAGGTCGAGCGCGGGGTGGCGAGCGGGGCGGTCGATCTCGATCACGATGGGATCGTCGTCGGAGAACACCACCGGTGGGTCGGGCGGCGGCACGAACATCGCCCCCATCGCCGCGGCTGCGGCCAGCGCGTCGCTCCAGCGCGGTGCGGGCACGCGCAGCGGCACCACCGGGCGCGGGTCGAGCCCCGCGGCCAGCTCCTGCGCGCGCTGCTGCATCAGCGCCACGATCGCCAGCGTGCGTGGATCTTCGTGATCGGCGGGCTTGCGCGGCCGGCCCAGCTCGAGCGCATTGCCGAGCTGATCGTCGAGCCCGTAGCAGGCGTCCACGCGGCGCGCGGTCTCACGCCACGGTCGACGCCGCAGGCCCGCCCACAGCAGCACCACCGGCACCGGCAGCGTCGTCAGCCACAGGATCTCTCGCGGCGCGTCGAAGCGCTGCACGACCACGAGCCCGGCCGCGGCGAGCCACAGCCCGAGCGGCAGGGCGACCCGAGCGAGGCCCCACGCCGCATCCGCGAGCCGCTGTCGGCGACGCACGGCCCCCAGCAGGCGCTCGACGGCGCTCATCCGCGCTCCTCGGTCGCGCTCGCGTCGGCCTTCTTGCTCCGGCGCCGGCGCTTGGACTTGTCAGGGCGCGGTCCCACGCGAGCTCCCTTCCACGCCGCAGCCATCAGCCGCGACGCCTCGACATCGGCCGGGATTCCCGTGGCAAACACCACCACGTCGTCGCGCCGGTCGAGCGCGTGATCGGGGACCATCCTCTCCAAGTACTCGCCGAAGATCTCCTCGAACTCCTCGGCATCGTCCTCGCTGTCCCATACCGTCACGGCCACGACCATCGGAACGCCTCCGGGCTCGCCCCCCTGACGCTCGATGGCTACATAATGATCCCCGCCCCAGCCGGCCGCGGCCCGCCGCGCCACCGTGGAGCGCCGCACCTGGGCCACCATCGCCAGCAGCTCGGCTTCCCCGAGGGTGTCGTGCCACACGAGCCGCGCGGTGGGCATCAGCACCTGCAGCGCGCCCACATCCATCTTGGCCGGGATCGCAGGCTCGCGCGCCATCAGCTTGTCGATGTGGAGCATCTGCTCCGAGGTCTCGGGCAGGCGCTCATAGAGGGCATCGATCGCCTCCCAGCCCTTGTCTCGCACCAGCCGGGTCACGGTGGCCGTGCCGTCGGCGTAGGGGAGCTGGAGCGAGCGCACCAGGATCGGATAGGTCGACGCCATGCCGGCCAGATCGAGCACCTGGTTGCCCATCGCATCGAGCACCCCGTCGTCGATCGAGTGCAGGCCCGCCTCGCCGCTCACCCACGCCAGGTACGTGGCCTGAGCCTCGCCCTCGATCAGGAAGCGTCGCGCCGACTCTTCGTCGCTGCGGTGGAGCAGCGGCTCCTGGTGCTTCTCGAGGTCGAAGTGCATGTCTTGGAGGCCGTGGGCGATCTCGTGACCCACGACCATGCTCAGCGTGACCCTGTCCACGAAGTCGCCGATGAAGAGGGTCTTTTCCTTGGGATCGTAGAATCCCGCGACCCCCTCCTCGAGCAGATCCAAGACGATGCGCTCGGGGTCCTCGTTGCGTGGGATCACCCCCATGCTCGCCTGCACGCGCCCCAGCAGCCGCAGCTCGTCGGGCGTGGTGTGCTCGTACATCGAGCGCTTGGCGAACTCGCGGATGCCCGGTCTGTCGACCACATCCACGTTCACGGGCCCGGTCACGCTCAAGTTCCGCGCGGCGGCCACCTCGGCGAGGATGCGGTCGGCCTCGGCCTGGGCGGTCTTCCCGTCGAGCCAGCCTTCTTGCGTGCGGCCCTTGGTTCGCGGCTCGCGGCCCTCGGTGGGCTCGCCATCCTCGGCCGTGACTGGCTCTGCGGTATTCGCGCTAACGGGAGGGGACGAGGCGGGGGAGGGGTTGGCGGAATGGCAGCCGAGCAGGAGCACGATGGCTCCAAGGCCGCTCGCACGGCTGCTCCCTCGCCGGTTCCGCCCGACCCTTGCCGCGGGGCGAGCCTGGGAACGCACGAGCGCAAGCGTAGCCGCGTGGGTCGCACGCGGCTACATCATGGGCTCATCCACCCTCCAAATCACTGACATTGCCCAGTTTTTCTGGGACGACGCCGGAGCGGAGGGCGTGCCGGCGCCGCCCGGGCCGAGACCCGGTCGGCGCATCCACCTCACTGGTGTGGGGCGGCGAAGTACGGGAACTCGTCGCTGAACGCCACATCGTTGGCGGTCGGGTTGACCCCCACCAGCGTCAGCGCGTCCTGGCCCCCCACGCTCAGATCGAGCAGGACCACCGCGAGCGTCACGTCGATCACGGGGTCGGCCGGCAGGCGCCCGTTGGGGAAGCCCGCGGTGCCGGTCAGATCGATGGCGATCGTGTCGGGCACCACCAGCGGGGCGGCCTGGGCCACGCAGGTATCGACATCGCACGGAACCAGGCCCAGCCCCGTCAGGTCGTCGTCGAGCGCCGCATGGAGCCCGGTCAGGTTGTCCACGATCTCGGAGACGAAGTCTCCCGCCAGGTCGTCGGTGGGCGAGGCGGCGTTGTAGGCGTCCTTGCTGCTGATCACCGCGGTGTTGATCGCCGGCATCCCCATGCGATCGACCTGGCTAAAGGCATCGGGCGGCGAGGGGTCGAAGTCGTACTCGCCGCCGGGATTGCCCGTGGTGGTCTCTCCGGTCGTATCGGTGGTCGCCGTGGTGGTGGTGGTCATCGGGTCGCCGGTGCCGGTGGAGTCGAGGGACTCCATGCCCGTGCTCCCGCCGGTCGCCGAAGTATCGGTGCCGTCCATCGACGGGCTCGAGTCATCGCCGCAAGCGCCCAAGGACAGGGCTGCGAGCAGCCCGAGGCTCATGAGGGTCGTAGTGGATCGAATCATGGCGCTTAGTTCCTTCGGCTGGTGGTGGCCCACACGTGGAGGTTGTCGGAGCCGGCCGCGACCCCATCGATGCTCATCTCCACCACGATCATCGTGATGTTGGTGCCCGCGAACGTGTCGTTCTTGGCGTTGAACGAGAGCGTTTCCGACATCAGCGTGGCCCGAAAGCCATCGAGGTCGAAGAAGAACCCGTCGTCGCGCGCCCCGGCGAACACGCGCAGGCCGAGGCCCGCGTCGAGCACCTCGTTGACGGGTCCGATCACCGCCGCTTGGCCGCCCGGAATGCCCTCGACGAGCACCCCCCAGCTCCCGTCCTCCGCCTGGCCGAAGCGGGCGTATACGGTCTGGTCCGCGATGTAGTCGTCGTCGTTGTCGACGTGGATCGCGTAGAGGACGCGGGGGTCGTACGTGCCCTCGGTCCCGGGGATGTCGAGCCCCGCGAAGCCGAGCGCCGCAACGACGCGGTCGCCCGCGTGCCACGCATAGAGGTCCGAGATGTCGGCCGCCATGTCGGCGCCCGCCTCGGGCGAGTCGACGTGGTCGGCCGCCCGAGCTTGGGGGTGCGCCAGCATCAGCCCCGTGAGGCCAAGGGCCACCGTCGCCAACCCTGCTGTGATGAGTGTCTTCATAGTCGTCATTCCCGCTCTCGCCGGCCTCGTGCAGCCCCGCCCTTTCGGGGCCTTGGCTCGGCGTCGCGGGTTCTACGGGGGGCTGGGGGTCCTGGATCGGTGCGATTTTCACGGCCAGCCGGCTGATCCATCTCCGGGCGGCCCCCGTAGTGCTCGCGACCACCCACGGTCAGCCACGAAGGACGAAACCATGAAGAACGAGCGAAGCATGCGGGGCGCGATTTTGATCTTGTGGACGGCTGCGATGCTGGGCACGCCCGGCTGCGTCCAAGACGACGCAGCCGAGGACACCGGCGCGGGCGGTTCCACGGCCATGATGGATGGCTCGAGCACGGGCGGGGAAGAGTCCGGCGACGAGAGCACGACCGTGATTCCGCCCGCCGATACCGGTACCGACGACGCACCCGCGGGCGACCCGACCTGTGAGGAATACTGCGGTGTCTACCTCGACGCCTGCCAAAACTACAGTGAGTACGCCAACCAGCAGCACTGCATGGACAACTGCGCGCAGTGGCCGGTGGGCGCGGCCTCCGATGTCGGCGGTGACAGCCTGGGCTGTCGCACCTATCACGCGACGGTCGCGGGGAGCACCGATCCCGCGCTGCACTGCCCCCACGCCGGTCCAGCCGGCGACATGACCTGCGTCAACGAGCAGGCGCCGACCTGCGAGCTCTACTGCACCCGCTACTTCAACAACTGCGACGGTGACCTCAACCTGTGGCCGGACCGCGACACGTGCCGGGCCGAGTGCGCGAGCTGGTACCCCGGCAGCGCCACCGACGACAGCGGCCACTCGATCGGGTGCCGGGCGTACTACGCCAACCTCGCGGCGGCCGACCCCGACGTGCACTGCCCCAACGCCGGGCCCGGCGGCGGCGAAGCCTGCGTGCTCTAGGGCGCTAGTGGGCCGCGAGGCTCACAGCAGCTGTAGCTTGGCTCGCATCGCCTTGAGAGCATCGCGGACGCGTTCGCGGTGCTCTCCTACGATCGCCAAGTGACCGCAGGCATCGTCGAACTGCTCGAGGTCGAACGCGCGGATCTCTGGGTTGAACCACGAGAGCGCCGTGACGGCCCCGCGCGCAATTCGGGAGTTGAGCATCACGGCGACCCGCTGCGGGCGCTCCTTGAACAGCTCGTTGACCTCGCTGCGCTGCTTCGAGGTGGGGCCGCCGCCCATGCTGTACACCAGCACGCGGACGGAGCCGTGCCCATCCAGAGCGCGCCGGGTCGCGGCGAGCCACGCAACCCAGTCCTCATCGGTCGGGGCTTCGCTCGTGTGTACACCGATCACGGTACCGTCGAGCGCCTGGCATGCAAATCGCGGGGACGAGTGGTCCATGGTTGATCCTCGTAGTCTAGCGCAACGGCTCGTGGGAATGCCAACCTTGGTGAAATCGTGCGACCCCGCGGGCACGGAGCGACGACCGCCGGGCCATCGCCGACGCCTGATTTAATGGTACATAGGAGCGGGCCGGCGTGCCTTGGAACGTGATTCACGCCACATACCGGGCCTGCGGGGATTCCGATCCGTGACCGACAATTCGAACGACGTTTCACCGACGTGGGGCGCCGCGGGCACCGGGCTACGCCCGCTGCTCCTGGACGCGCGCGAGGCTCATCAGACCGGCTCGGTGCGCTACCTCGACGATGGTACCGCCGTGCTGCGCCACGACGCAGTGGGGGAGCTCTCCCTCGCGCCGCGGCAGCAGGTTCCCTGTATTCGGGCCACCTTCGACGATCTCAACAAGGCGCTCTCGCGGCTCGCCAATTCCCCCAAGCTGGCCGACGGCCGCACGCTTCGCGACCTCTACGACGAAGAAGCGGGTCGCTACGAAGAGCTGTGTGCCGAGGCCATGGAGGCGGGGCGCTTCGAGCCCGACTACGGCACCTATGTGTTCGATCCTCGCGATCAGGTGCTCTACCTGGTCGCGCCCGAGGCCTGGCATCGGCTCGCGCTGGTCACCAGCAACAGCAAGCTGCTCGTCGATCCGGACAAGTCGCTGTCTTGGGCCGAGATTCGCGTGCGGCTCGAGGGCGCGGTCGTGGGCTTTGCCGGGGTGAGCGTGGGCGGCAACGTGCTCGAAGGCTGGCTGAGAGAGGCTCGGCCCAAGCAGGTGAAGATCGCCGACCCCGACTGGGTGGAGCTGACCAATTTCAATCGAGGTGAGCGGATGACGCTGCGGCACGTCGCGCAGAGCCGCGCGAGCCGCTTCGATCCCCGCAATTCCTACGAGGTCTCGCGGACCTCGAAAGCCGCATATATCGCCTACGAGTCGAGCCTGGTCGATCCCTATACCGAGTTCTTCGTCTACGAAGAAGGGATCACCCGCAACAACCTCGATCGGTTCCTGGGCGGCGAGCCAGGGGTCGAGCCCCCGATCGACGTGCTCGTCGAAGAGATGGACGACCTCGATCTCAAGGTCTCGGTGCGCCAGGCCGCGCGCCGCCACGGGGTCGATGTATTGATGATGAGCGACTTCGGCCATCGCGTGCACCTGCTGTGGAATCCCTATCGCGCCGAGCCCTCGGGACGCCTCGGCCACGGCGCCTCCGATGAAGAGCTGCTCGCCTCGCTCGCCGCCACCAAGGCCGGGGATCGCAGCAAGTTCCCCGCCTTCATCGAGGCGCTGTGCGGCAAGGACTATGCGGGTGATCAGTTCAAGGACTGGCTCGAGGGCATCGGCGAGCAGCCGACCGGGAGCTTGCCGCAGTCGGGCGCCACGGCGATGGCCTCGGGCGCGATCGGGGGCAAGGAGCTCGCGCTTCACGTGCTCGGCCACGCGCCTCCGCGGGGCAATCGCGTGATCTACGACCTGCTGGGGCGCACGGCCAAGGAGTGAGCCGATGATCGATCTCGACCCCGAGCGCTGCTACGAGCCCAGCGCACCCGCAGACGTCCCCGAGGCGCCGCAGTGGGCTGCATGGCGCATCGCCGTGCTCTCGCCGGCCGAGTTCGTCGCGCTCGGCCAGGGGTCCAGCGAGACCCCATCCGAGCAACAGCTGGCGTACTTGGCGGCCTTTGGGCTGCTCGCCCCGACCTCCCACAACACCGTGCCGCAGCGCTTCGAGCTGCGTCCGGCCGAGGCCGAGATCCGCGTGTGGCTCGATCGTCGGGCGGTGCTGCCGGACTCCGATCCCAGCGGTCGCCAGGCCGCGATCAGCTGCGGCTGCGCCATCGCCAACGTCGAGCTCGCCGCCCGCGACGTGGGCCTCGATGCGCGAGTCGAGGCCCTCGAGGTCGCGCCCGCGGCCCTTGGTCCGCTCGAGGGCGAGGGCGAGCCGTACGTGCGGCTGGCCACCATCCACCTCGCGCGCGCGAGCGAGGGCGATGCTTCACCCGGGTGGCGCGCGCTGATGCGGCGGCGAAAGATGGTCCGCGCGGAGTTCGACCGCGCGGTGGTCCTCTCGCCCGAGCTCGGCGAAGAGCTCGGCGCGCAGGTGGCTGCGCTCGCCGGGCTGCAGCTGCACCTCATCGCCGACGCGCCCACCAAGCTCTTCCTCGGGAAATTCCAGGAGCTCGCCGACAGCACGGTCATCAACCGCGAGGGCTTCGCCCGCGAGCTCGGCGACTGGCTGCTCGACAACGACGATCCGTCGCCGCTGGGCATGCGCGGGCGTGAATTCGGGCTCTCGGATGATGCGGCACGTCGCTTCCATCGCGGCCTCCGCGGTGAGCTGACGCTGCTGCCCGACGAGACCGCGGGGTTCGCCAAGGTCGGCAACATCGGCATGCGCAGCGCCTCGGCGGTCGGGGTGATCACGGTGGCCAAGGACGACCTCGCGCAGCGCCTCGCGGCCGGGCGGGCGTACCAGCGCGTGGCGCTCACGTTGCTCCGCCACGACTTCGTGGTCGCGATGCACGCTGGGATCACCGAGGTCACCGCACCCAACCTGGCGCTGCGCGGGCGGCTGAAGACCCGACACCGGCCGCAGGTCGTGTTCCGCATGGGGCGGCCGCTCAACGCCGAAGACGGCGCTCGGCCGCACGCGTCGCGCCCGGCGCTCGCGTCGATCATCCTCGCGCGCCGCGACTGACGCGCGCGATTACTTGGGAGCGCTGAGCTCCGAGATCCGCTCGAGCAGCTCGGGCGTCGCGTGCCGCGGCAGGTGCGTCGTCACGGCCTTGCCGATGCTGAGCCCGCCCTCCGAGCGCATCGTGCTGCCGTGGCCGTTCTCGTCGAAGCACACGAAGCTGCTCTTGCCCATCGCGAAGAACCACTCGTTGGCCGCGATGAGCAGCGGGCCGAACATGCGATGGCCGCCGGGCTCGATCTCGTAGAGCCGCACCGAGTCGAGCAGACCGTAGAGGTGGAGACCGTCTTCGACCGCCTCGAGCACGGCCGCGGCCACGATCGTGCGCTGCTCGAGCGCGACCAGCATGGTGCGCTCGCGCAGCAGGCCGTGGAAGCCGAACTCGGCGCGCAGGTCCTCTTGGTAGTAGTCCTCGATCAGGAGATCGTGGGCCTCGAGGTACGGCATCGGCCGAATCCGGATCAGCTGCTCGAGCACGTGCTCGACCTGATCGTGGTTGGCCATGTAGACATCGGGAGCCTCGAGCTCTCCGCGCATGTAGACATTGAATTTCCACGCCTCGAACGGAACTCCACACGACCCGGGAGTGGAGAGGAACAAGTCGAGATACAGCGCCTTGCTCAGTCGAGGTGCGTCGTCGCGCACGAAGATCAGCGTCCAGTCGAGGTCGGCGTTCGCACCGGCGCGCTCGAAGATGTGATAGTGGATGTCGCGCAGCGGCACGCTGTCGGAGTTGGCGAAGTGCGGGCGCAATTGGCTGCGCGACAGGTGCATGCCGAGCCAGCTGCGGCTCCACATGCGCAGACCGGTCATCGTGGCCTCGACGCGCGTGGCGCTCTCGAAGTAGGCCAGGCACCCCAGTGAGGGGTTGTTGCTCATCCGCGTATACGCATTCTCGAACGAGCTGCGCAGCTGCTGGAAGTCGGAGGTCTGACGCTTGTTCTCCGAGAGGTCGAAGTAGCCCGACTCCTCGAACAGGCTCCAGATCCGCTCGAAGTCGTGATCGTGGCTGCGCGTGGTGGGGTAGAGCAGGGTCTCGACCTCGCGAGTCCAGCGCTCGTACTGGGGATCTCGGGCCATCGAGAGCTCGATGCCGATCATGTCGACGCCGGCCTTGGATGTCGGAGAACGATGCCGCACGCGCCCCGAGAAGCGCAGCCCCGGGCCGCCACGCCAGGTGATGATGACATCGGGGACCTCGGCGCCCGGGACGATGTGCGGGGCAGGGCGGTCGAGCAGCGCGGCGACTCCTCCGAACGAGACGTCTTGCATGCGCAGCTCGAGCATCTCGGGCGGGTCGCCAGTGCCCGCGACCAGCACTCGCGCGCCGGAGGGAACCGACACGCGGCGCAGCTGCCGTCGCCGAAATACCGTGACCGCCTCGGGCGAAGGCGGGCCGTTCCACGTCAACGCGCTCTCGGTGAAGCGCAGCGTGGAGAACGGCCCCTCCACCTGGATCTCGAACGGAGGGGCGAGGGCCGTCGCGCCCGGCGTCCACTCGAGCAGCAGCCCGCGGTCGGGGTCGAGGCGCCCCGAGATCGGCTGCGCATCGGGGTCGTCGAGCGACCGCACCTGCGCACGGGCATGCAGAGCCGTGAGCGACACGAGTCGCGGCGTGATGCGATCGGAGGGCAGACGGCTGCTCGGCAGCGGGGACCGGTCGTGGGCCAGGACGGTGGTGAAGGCGCCGATGCGCCGCACGAGCTTGCGCCACGGTGCGTTGTCGTCGTCGACGATCCACAGCGTGACCTCCCAGCCAAAGTCCAGCTCCACGCGGCCGAGCAGGCGCCCCGAGCTCGCGATGAGGATCTTGCCGTCGCGGTGGATGCGAAAGCGGCTGATCTCGGAGAGCGCCAGCACGGGAGGCCCCGGCAGCACCGCACGCACTCCCCACTCGGTGAGGTCCAGCAGCACGCCGGGAGTGCCCTCGGGAAGCAGGCCCGAGATCTCGATGGTGGGTGCGTTCTCGGCCTGGGCTCGAGCTCTGGGGTTGGTCGCCAGGTTCTGTTCGATGGCGTCTCGAGTTCCCGCCGGATCAAGCATTGAGCCCCATTCCCTCCATGGAGGTGGCGCTCCGCCAACCGCGGTCCCCGTCGCGCCCCAAGGTTGAAGGGAGGCCTGGCCTCGGCTCGAACCCCGGTTCCCCGACCCACTGTCGACCACCGCCCGCGAGACTGCAAGCCAATTTCTCAGCGGCCCGCGTCACGGTCGGCCAGCGTGAGGCTTCGCGGGCGAGGCCTCCGCCCTGCGGGCGACCGCGCGCCCCGCCGACGCGCATCCGCGTTCGCGCCTGGCGGGAGCGCTGCGCCGCCTCACGCGGAGTGCGGGATCGCGTGAGCGAGCAACATGTCCCCGGACTCCACGCAGTCCCCCAAGAAGTCGAGGTAGATGTCGAGCGCCCGGCTGCCGACCCCGGCGAGCGGCTCACCGTATTGCGGGTGCTCGGCCAGCAGCCGGTCGAGCTCCGCCTCGTTCATCGCCGTGTGTCCGACGTCGAGCGCGGTGTGGTCGGCGATGAAGCTCATCGATGCCAGCACATCCTCACCGAGCGCGGCTCGGCATGCATCGAGGAGCGCGGGGCCCAGCACGGTCGACATCCGCTCGACCTCGGTCTCGATCGCTATCTGCGCGAAGGGGAGGTCGCTCGCGATCGTGTCCTCGTGGATGGCGACATAGCGATCCATCGCCTCGGTGGGCTCCTGCGCGACGAGGCCGTCGACGGCGAGCCCCGGGTAGCCGAGCTGCTCCCAGCGCGGCAGCAGCAGCGCGAGATCGTCGAGCATCATCTGGTGGTGGCCGGCCTCGTGCTTGGCGTGCTCGACCAGCGCCTTGCCCATGCGCGTGAACCCGAGCTCGAGGCAGCGCTCGCCGGCTCGGCGAATCCAGCTCTCCACCGGCTCGGTCATCCTCACCCCGCGCGCGCTGAACTGGATGAGGAACGCCAGCACCCGCGCCGGGGGCGTGTCGGGGGCCAGCAACTCCTGCAGCCGAGGATCACGAGTGATTCGCTGACGTGTGGTGCTCACGTGAGGAAGGTAGTGCTGTTCGAGGTGCGCGTTGTGGCGATTCCCCATGGTTTCCTCTGCTGGTTGCGGCCGCTCCGCTCGTTAGTGCGTTCGTGCCAATCTTGGCGAAACAATAGCTGATGAACGATTGATACTGTAGCAGCGACTCGCCCGACCAGATGATGCAGCCCATCGTCTCCTCACGCTCGAGGCCGACGTCTTCGGGGTGGTCGAAGGCGCCCGGTGGTGCCACCAATACCGGGTCGGGGATTCCCCGTGATCCGTAGAAATTGCGGACCGTCGCGAGCAAGACCGCGCGGCCCAGCCGAGAGCTCCGCCCATGGGAGAGGAAGATCTGGCCCATGTTCAGCAGATTGAACAGCGACAAGTGGCGGCTGCCCGTCTCGCACAGCGCGGCCCCCACGATCCCGCCGCCCTCGCGCAGCACGAACACCTGGCGCGTGCGCTCGACCCCGCGCTCCAGGTACCCGGGGTGCAGCGCGACCGACTCGAGGTGCTCCGCGTCGATGTCGAGCGCTCGCGCGGCCAGGTCCGGCAGCTGCTCGCCGATGAGCGCGACGCACTCGTCGACGTCGAGCCGATGGAGGGACTCGACCACGATGTCATCTGGGCACTCGGCCGGCAGGGCGTTGGTGGTCCCCGCGATCGGTTCGAATCGATCGAACTCCACCACCACCGACTGCGTCTCGTCACCCACCCAGTCCACGAACGACTCGAAGAACAGCTGGTGCCAGCGCAGCTCGCGATCGTAGTAGCCGAGCAAGAAGCAATCCTCGCCGTCGGAGAGCAGGGGCGCGCACGCGAAGTGGCGGTAGAGCGCATGTCGCGAGGCGGCGCTCTCGGGGTGCCCCTTGAGCGTGGCGAGCTGGTGACCCAGCCACGTCTTCGAGTACGCGCGCGTCACCGACACGTGCCCGAGCAGGGCCCCATCGTCCGCGCGATAGATCGTGTCGATCGAGAGATCGCTGGCGAAGTCTGGACAGCACCAGGCCTCGGAGGGCGCGACCTGGTCGGTCTCTCGCAGCGCGAGGTAGCGCGAGCGCTCGAACAGGTCGACGACGTCGTGGCGGTCGACGGCCCCGCGATCGATGAGCTGAGGGAATCGCAGCAATCGGTACAGGCGCACCAGGTCGCCGCGCTCCTCGCCGGTGACGAGCAGCAGGCGCGCGCACGCGGGTCGACGCTCGCCTCGGCGCACGTCGACGTGACAGTGAATCTCCGTCAGGTGCTCGCGACCATGCTCGTAGAACTCGATGGTCACCGGTCGCGGGTGCCCCGGCACGACGCTCGGGCCCGCCCCCTCGATGAGGATCTCGTTCATCGAGATCTCGAGGACCTCGGCGCGCAGGATGATCTTGCCCGCCGACCACCGCAGCCGCACGAGGCCCGCCGAGACGACGATGTTGGCCAGGCCCTTGCTGAACAGTCGTCGAGGCTGGCGCACGAGCAGCTGGCCGCCGGCCCAGCGCACGGCCGATCCCTCGAGCGAGAACACCGCGTCACCGAAGTCGAGCTCGAGCTCCTCGAACATCAGGGCCTCGAGCGCGGCCGGTGGTTGATTGAGCAGCTCGAGCTCGAAGAGATCCTCGGTGTCTTGGGCCGAGCACTCCCTTGGGGACACCTCCAAGATGCCCTTGTTGGTGCGCAGCCGACCCGACTTTGCGGCGTGCAACACCTTGAGGACCCCCGCGAAGTGCTCGTCGTCGAGCACCTCGATCAATGCGCTCGAGGCCGCGGAGGCCCCAATTTCTCCCTCGTCGTCACTCTCATGACCTTGCATCATTCCCCCAATGCATGAATGAGACCCTACGAATCGAATGCGGTCGGCCGAGGCCCGCGTGGCCCCGTCACCCGCTCGAGACGCTCACCGTTCGTGGGCGTCGTGCGAGATTCGTATGTCGAGGGATGATGGGATGAACCGTGAGGACTGTTTGCTCCACATGACGCGACCCTGACCCTCGACTGAATGAGACATCCGATCATCCTTCCCACGAGTTCATCGCGGGTCCCCCAGGATTGCTTCGGATGTCACGCGAGGCCCAAGTGGCGACCTCGACGCCATTCAATCATAACTCGCGGCGCGGCGCCGGCAAAAGCCCAAAAAATGCGCGCCGTCACATCACGTTCCCGCCACGAGTGCACCCTCCCCGAGCTTGCGTAAGAGAACGCCTGTCCTACATTTCATGCGCTCTACCCATGGGTGAATCCAGCTGCATTTTGGTGAGTGCACAGCTGGTAAGGACGGGTACAGCCGATTCAGCGGAAGTCTTCAACGTGGCCCAAGTGAGGCCCGTCGTCGAGCGAGCTAAGGGTCATGCTGACAGGGTGATCCCGGACCTCGCTCCGCTCCTCTCGCCCGAGTTCTTCGCGGACCCTTACCCCACGTACTACGCCTATCGCGCGCGCGGTCCCGTCGTGTGGGTGGAAGAGCTGCGCGGATGGCTGGTGACCGACCTCGAGGGCTGTCGGCAGGTCTTGTCGGACTACCAGCGCTTCTCCAGCGCGCGGGCGAAGCCGATGATCGAGGCGATGCTCCCGGGGCACCGCTTCGAGCGGCTGCTGCCGCGGATCGTCTGTGACGCGATCGAGCAAGACTTCCTGTTCCTCGATCCACCGCAGCACTCGGTGGTTCGTCGTGGTCTGGCGATTGCGCTTCGCAACGCGATGGTCGGGATCGAGTCGGCGCTGGCCAGGATCACCGAGGGCCTGGCCCGCGAGCTCGAGACGCGATCTCGATGCGATCTCGAGGGGGAGTTCTGCGCACGGATCCCCGCCATCACCATGGGCCTGCTGTACGGCATCTCGCCCGAGCAGGCCTCGCAGTGGCAGCAGTGGACGTTCGAGGCCGGGCCGCTGTTTGGCGGCTCGCCCGCGCTGGCCGACGACTCGCGACGCGCCACCATGTTGGCGCGCGTGCTCGAGCTGAACGAGTCGATGTCCGAGCTGTTGTTCCTCTCGCAGACGGAGACCCCGCTGCTGGTGCACCTGCGCGAGCTGGTGAAGACCAAGGTCTGGACCCCCGAAGAAGCGCTCGGGGCGGCAGTGCAGCTCTACACCGCGGGCGTGCTGACCACGGGCGACGCGCTGGCCCTGGGCCTGTGGACGCTGCTCGCCAACCCCCTCCAGCTCGCGAGCGTGGAGCTGGGCGCCGTGGAGCTCGACCAGGTGATCGACGAGATCCTGCGCTTCACTTCCCCCACGCAGATCATGCACCGCGTCGTCCGAGCCGATACCGAGCTCGGCGGGTGCGCGTTGCGAAGCGGCGATCTCATGTACGCAGTGATCGCGGCCGCGAACCGAGATCCTCGCGCGTTCTCGCGCCCCGATGTGTTCGATGTGATGCGAGCCGATGCGACCAAGCACATCGGCTTTGGGGTCGGCGTCCACCGCTGCATTGGTGCCGGACTGGGCCGCCTGGAGCTTCGCGCTGGGCTCACGGCGATCATTCCCCGGCTGCGCCACTGGGCCGTCGCCGGGTCGCCGAAGTATCGCGACTTCTCGATCTGCTTTCGCGGCCTCGACACGCTGCCCCTGGTCGCGTCCCCGAAGTCGTCGACGGCGGCGTAGTCGGGGTTTCGCCCGTCCGCGGCCCCTCGATGCGCGCGAGACCTGCGCATCGAGGGAGAGAAATCCCGACCGGCCGCTGGTCCTGCGATGCAACGATGTTGGGCCCCCACCCCGTGGCGGCCCCACGGCGAAAGGTCTGCGCTTCATCGTTGGCCCCTGGTCATGCTATCGTCCGCGTCGAAGACGAGGTTGCCTTGGCCAAGCACGACACCGCAGACAAGCCCTCGGTTCTCATTCGATTGGTATCGCCCAGCTTGGTCGTTGCCGTGTTCACCGATGACTCCCCGGCGCCCGCCGAGTGGCAGGTCTATCTGGACGCGATGCGCAAGCTGAACCCGGGTTACCGCATGGCGATCTTCAGCGCTGGCGGGGGTCCCAATACGATGCAGCGCGGTGATCTCGAGAAGCTCACCGAGGGGTTGGGGCCCGACTCGCCCAAGGAGCGCGTCGCGGTGATCACCGTGAGCCGCCTGGCCCGTGGCATCGTCACCGCCATTCGCTGGTTCAATCGCGAGATCAAGGCCTTCGAGCCGGGGGATCGAGAGGCGGCGTTCGAGTTCCTCGAGCTCTCCAAGGAGGAGAGGACCAACGTGCTGCGCCTGGCCAAGGCCATGGCGGGCGAGCTCGGGGTCTCCGATCGGCTGCTGCTCGCGGGCTGAGCGGCGGCCGGCGCTACGCCAGCGGCTGGTGGGGCTACGCCAGTGACTGGCGGAACACCGGTTGCTAGCGCTGCGCCTGCATCAGCGACAGTGTCTTTACCGGCGGCAGACTCTTCTGCAGTCGAACGAGCTCCTCGATGATCGTATCGACATGCTCGGTCAGCTGCAGATGATTGAAGGCGCCGGCCATGTCTTCGGGCTGGAACGCGCGGAAGCTGGGATTCAGCCACGAGATCGCGGTCGCTACCCCGCGCTTGAGCGGGTTGGAGAGGATCGTCGTCACCACCGCGGAGGTGGCCTTGCCCTCGAGTACGTCGGCGAAGAGCTGACCACGCTGAATCGAGTTGGGTGCCCCACCATCGGTGACCGCCAGCGTACGGATCCGAGACACGTCGGGTCGCTTCTTCTTCAGGTCCGTAATCTTCTTGACGGCCTGATTCCACAGCGTCTGATCCGGGTCCTGTTCCGTGTGCAACCAAACGGTGACGTCGAGGTCGCCGCAGGTAACGATCGACATGGCCATGTTCATGGTGGTGCGGCTCCCCTCCAGGGAGCGGTTGGAGCCTAGCATGGGGTCGCCGCGGTCGAAAAGCTTGGGAGCCGTCCCAAGAGCGCAGCGCGCGGAGGAATGGTGACCGGTCGCGCGTCCGTTAGTGTCCCATTCTCGGCCACACGCGCCGACGCTCGTGCCAGGTGAACTGAGCTATTCTCGCCCCACAGTACCCGCAGTGCGCGTCCCTACGCGCGCATTCGTCCGCGTCCCGAATGAGGACGTGCCGTGACCTCAGCCCCCGAAGTTGGATCCCATGGCGCAGTACGATCCCACGGATGTTCGGATGCGCGAGCTCGCGTCCGACGATTTTGGCCACGTCGTGCGCCGCTCCGCGCGGGCGATGGTACGGCCAGTCGACGCACGCGAGGTCTCGCGCCTCGTCGACGCCGCCCGACGCGAGGGCGTGCGCGTCGTGGCCCGAGGCAGCGGCCACAGCGTATATGGCCAGTGCCAAGCCGCGGATGGCTGGGTGATGGACACGAGCCTGCTCGACCATGTCGCGATCGAGGGGAGGGTCGCCGTCGTGGGGGCGGGCGCACGCTGGCGCGACGTGCTGCGCGCCTCGCTGCCCCACGGCTTGATCCCTCCCGTACTGACCGACTACGCCGGTCTCACCGTGGGCGGGACCCTGTCCGTCGGTGGCGTGGGGGCCACCAGCTTTCGCGCCGGGCTGCAGACCGACCACGTGCTGGGCGCCTGCGTGGTCACGGGGGACGGCGAGCTGAGAGACTGCTCCCCCCAAGAGGACCGCGAGCTGTTCGAGGCCGTGCTCGGTGGTCTGGGCCAGGTTGGCATCATCGTGCGAGCAAGTCTTCGTCTGGTCGCGGCCCCCGAGCGCATTCGCCACCACCGCCTAGTCTACACATCACTCGATCGGATGTTGACCGAGCTCCAGTCGCTGGTCTACGAGGATTGCTGCGATCAGATCAGTGCCGTTGGCGTGGTGGACGATGCGGGCCACTGGTCCTTTCACATCGATGCCATCGAGGAGCTCGGGGACGAGTCCGAGCGCGCCGTCTCCGAGGTCCTCCACCACGCGATCGCCCGAGGTGATGTCGTCAGCTGCGAGCTGAGCCCGCTCGAGTATGCACTGCGTCTCGATGAGGAAGTCGAGTCGTGGCACTCGTCGGGCCTGTGGGGGGCGCCTCACCCCTGGGTGGACGTGTTCTTGCCTGGCTCCGCGCTGCGCGGGTTCGCCAACGAAGCCGTCGCAGAGCTCGGGCCCGAGAGCTTGGGGGTGCAAGGGGCGATGATCCTCATCTATCCCATCGACCCGCGCCGCAGCAGCACCAAGCTGCTCCCCGTGCCTTCGCGAGAGGATCGCGCGTACTTGTTCGATGTGCTGCGCTGCGTCCCGGGGGCCTCGCCGCCGCAGGTCGAGGCGCTGGTGCACCACAACCGCCAGCTCTACGAGCGCGCACGGGCGCTCGGCGGGTCGCTCTATCCGATCAGCGCAGTGCCGATGTCCACCGCCGACTGGCAGCAGCACTTTGGCGCCCACTGGGCCCAGCTCGCGGCCACGAAGCAACGGGTCGACCCCAGCGGGGTGCTGGGGTCGGCCTGCGGGATGTTCTAGCCGAGCGGCTCGAACTTGGCGAAGAAGTGCCCGAGGACCTCGGGCATGTGCACCACTCGATACCCTCGATTGAGGTGGGCGCGCTCCTTCACGATGCGCATCACACGGGCGACGTAGCTCAGGTGACTGCGCGTGTAGAGGCGTCGGGGCACGGCGAAGCGCGCGAACTGGAACACCTTCTCGACGATCTCTCCGCTCTTGGCGTCGACGCGGTTCATGTGGAAGGTGATCGCACCGACCCGCACGCCGCCCTCGAGGTAGAGGTCGCTGGCCAGGGCGATTCCGGGGAACTGCTCATGGCCGAGGTGCGGATAGAGCGACTCGACGTCGACGAAGATCCCCGAGCCTCCGAACGGCTTGCTGATCGTGACCCCGGCCTCGGCCAGCTGCTCGCCGAGGTCTGCGACCTGGCCGATGCGGTGGGCGAGGTAGTCTTCGTTCATCCCCTCGCGCAGCCCTACCGCCATCGCCTCGAGGTCGCGTCGCGCGAGCCCGCCGTAGGTGGGGAACCCCTCGAACAGCACCAGCTGCTCGCGGCAGCGCTGGGCGAGGGCTTCGTCGCGCAGGGCGAGGAAGCCACCGATGTTCACGATCGCGTCCTTCTTGGCGCTCATCCAGCAGCCCGCGCCGTAGGACAGCATCTCTCGCACGATCTCGGGGATCGACTTGTCGGCGTAGCCCGGCTCGCGGCGCTTGATGAAGAACGCATTCTCCGACATCCGACAGGCGTCGAAGTACACCGGAATGCCGTAGCGCGCGGCCAGCTTCGCCGTCTCGCGGATGTTCTCCATCGAGACGGGAGACGAGCACGCGAAGTTGTTGAGGATCGTGATGATGATGAGCGGGATGCGCTCGTGGTAGCGCTCGAGCGCGAGCGAGAGCCGCTCGAGGTCGAAGTTGCCCTTGAACGGGTGGCCGTCGTCGTAGCTCCACAGCCAGTCGCCCACGAGATCGACCGGGGTGGCGCTGCGGTGCTGCACGTGGGCGCGCGTGGTATCGAAGTGGGCGTTGCACAGCACGATGTCCTCCGGCCCGACCAGGAGGTTCATCAAGATGTGCTCGGCCGCCCGACCCTGGTGGGTGGGGATCACGTGCTCGAACCCGGTGAGCTCTTGCGCCGTCGCCTCGAAGCGCGTGTAGCTCTGCGAGCGGACGTAGGCCTCGTCCCCGAGCATCATCGCCGACCACTGGTTGGCGCTCATCGCCCCCGTGCCGCTGTCGGTGCCGAGGTCGATGAACACGTCGGCCGAGTCGAGGTACATCACCGAGTAGAACGCGCGCCGCAGGATCTCCTCGCGCTCGGCACGAGGAGGAAGGCGGATGTGCTCGACGACCTTGATGCGGAAGGGCTCCGCGAGCGTGCCGAGATACGGGTCGAGAGGATCGGTGGGTTCGGTCGGGTCGTCGGGCATGGAGCGTTACGCGGAGATCGAGAAAGCGCCGGAGTCCCACGCGGTGCGCTTGACCAGCGGCTGAGCGGTCTGGTCGCGATACGCGTTGGGCGAGAGGTAGACGGTTACCCTGCGCTCGTCGGCTTGACGACGATAGGATACGTACGTCTGGGCTCCGGTGCTCGTGGTCAGATCTCGGCTGACGAACATCTTCACGAGGCGCTCGTAGGCGCCGCGCGAGGCGGCGGGGATCAGGCTGCTGATGCGCTCCATCGCCTGCTGGTCGTTGTCGGTGTACGAGCGCACGGGGAAGTGGAGCGTGACGTTCTGCGGCACGGGCTCGTTCCCAACGAATGCGTAGCAGGTCTGCAACGGCAGGCCGTCGTAGCGGACCGCGCCACCGCTCGCCGCGCGGCAGAACTCGGCCGCCTCACCGCTCCGGTGGTGTCGCGAGAACTCCATGAAGGTCTCGAGGTCCGCGATCCCCACGTTGTGGTGGCAGAAGTAGATCTTGATGCGGGCGTCCTCGCCCTCGGTCAGGTCGAGCGAGAAGTAGCTGATCTGATCGCGACCCGGGCGCACGATCGGGAGCCCGTCGAACACCTGGGGCACGCCGAGCCGCGTGAGCGCGGCCTGGATCAGCGCCTCCGCGTGGCGAGTGCCGTGCGCATTGGGATTGAGGTAGACCTTGAACGTAGTCTTCTCGCCGACGTTCACCGCATGCCACATTGCAAAGCGGGCATACTCATCGGTCGGCTTGAAGATCTCCTCGATGGCATGAAACCGCTCGAGTGAGCACCCGAACTGTCGCTCGAGGCGCTTGGTGAGATCGAGGCCGGCCTCCCAGCGCGAGCTGATGAGCGGATCCGAAGGCAGCGCCTCCATCAGCATGCGGAACTCTGGGTTTCCGTCGCCGAAGGCCATCGAGAGCTCGAAGGGCGAGTGGTCGTCGGTGATGTCCGACAAGAACCGTGGCCGCTCCCCCAGCGGTTGATCTCCCCAAGGGCTGCCCATGAGCCACAACATGCTCATGAGTCGCTGGCGCTGGAGGGTATCCAGTGCGTAGGCATCGCAGAGCGCGGCCAGCTTCTGTCCTGCGAGCTCTAAATACGTTCTACGTGTCGCGATCCCCGATATCATTCTCGTCCCCCTTTTTGGCCCGTATCCCCCGGAGCCAAGGTCCTATGACCTCTAGAAAAGGAAGCGACGCTTACACGCAGTGGCTGGAGATCCGCACGGGTCGGAGGGACGAGGCCCCTACCGAGGAGACTGACAGCGAACGTGCGGGATGCCGACGTGGCCATTCCCGGGCCCCCACCCAGGAAGTGCTACGGCTTGCACCGAACGCAATGCGCGATGTCAGAGTGTCCATTGAATCGAGACCGACTCGAAATCAACCCACCCACGCGAGCGTGGGAGCGGCATTGAATCATGGCGAGTGAAATGCGTGAGCGACGCACAGAGCAATAGCCGAAACCCCTCCCAGCTATGCTCCGTACGGACACGCTACCACCCGGCGCGGGAGTCGGACAATTAAAAATGGCCCTTTCGGGGCCGGATTTCGTGCTGGCGTTTGTGCGTTGACGGGGGGTTAGGGGGGTCTACGAAGGCGTTGGGTAGTGTTTCCACCTACGTCTAGTGTCTGCTCTTCGAGGGTAGGGCGAAGGGGGCAACTCGGCCGAGTGAGGTCCCAGAGCGCTAGTTTGCTACCCTTCGCGGCCGAACCCGTGCCTACCTACACTGCCCACGATGCCGCCGAGCTCGTTGCCACGGCGCTGGCCGAAGCGCGCCCGCTGCGGATCCTGGGGGCCGAGGGGGCGCTGCGCGGCCTGCTGCTCGCGGCCGCAGCGAGGCACCCGCACCCGTCCCCGGTGGTCTTCATCACCCCCGATGACGCCACGGCCCGCGCCATTGCCTCGGATACAGCGTTCTTCCTCGGCGAAGAGACCCAGGCGGGGCTGACCCTGCTCGATGACCCGATCCTCGTGGTTCCCGAGATCGACGTCTCACCCTATGCCGATCTCTCGCCCGATCCCCGCGCGGTGGGTACGCGGCTGGCCGCACTCTACCGACTCGGCAGCCATCGCGTGGACGCAGGCATCGAGCCGCCGAGGGTGGTGATCGCCAGCGTGCGGGCGTTGGTGCGGCGCACGATCCCCCCGGCCGCCTTCCATGGCTTGTGCCGACACTTCACGGTGGGGACCGAGCTGCCGCGCGAGCAGGCGATCGCCGCCCTCGTGGCCGCGGGGTACCTGCGCACCGACGTGGTCGAGGATCCCGGCACCTTCGCGGTGCGGGGCGGCGTGATGGACGTGTTCGTTCCTCTGCTGCGCTTCCCCGTGCGCCTCGAGTGGTTCGGCGACGAGATCGAGCGCATGCGGCTGTTCGATCCGGACTCGCAGCGAAGCCTGCGGACGATCGAGGAATGTCCAATACACCCCGTGCGCGAGACGGTGTCCACGACCACGGATCCGCTGCGCGCGCGGGTGCTGGCGCTGGCCGACGCGGGCAACGTGCCGACGTCGACGAGCCGTCAGGTGCTCGACAACCTGGCCGCGGGGCTCGACTTCTTCGGCATCGACGCGCTGGGCCCCGCGTTCCACGACGCGATGGTCCCGCTGTGGGATCACCTGCCCAAGGACGCGCGCTGGCTGGTCGAGGACCCGGCGATGCTGTGTCACCTGGCCGAGCGCTTCGACGAAGAGCGGGTGCAGGAGCACGCCCGCGCGGTCGAGGCGCTGCGCTTGGTGGCGCCGCCCGAGGGCTTCGCGGTGGACGCGGGGCAGCTGCGGGCGCGGCTCGACGCCTGTTCGGTGGTGATGTCTCGCGCGGACCTCTACGATCCCGAGCGCAGCGACGACCGACCGGTGGCGCGCCTGGAGGTGGAGGCCAACCTGCCGCTGCGCGCGGCCCTCGATGCCGCGCGCGGGCGCAAGGGGGGCGAGATCCTGCGCCCGCTGGTCGACCACGTGCGTCGCCTGGGTCGCGACGAAGAGGATGAGCTGCGCACCCCCTGGTCGGTGATCCTGGCCGCGCCCAACCTCACCCACGCCGAGCGACTCACGAGCTTGCTGCGGGGCTATGGGCTGCGCCTGGATCCGCCGCGCCGCGCGGGTGAGGCCTCCGGCGCCGCGCTGCCGCTGCGTGGCCCGGAGCGCGGGCCCACGCGGGTGCAGGTGATCGCCGGCGAGCTCTCGGGCGGGTTCTCGGCGCCGGGCGATCGCGTGCTCGTGCTGAGCGAGGCCGATCTGTTCGGCAAGATCACGCGCAAGGCCCAGCCCCGACGGCGGCGCACGGGGCTCGGCAGCCTCTCCCAGCTCGCGGTCGGCGACTACGTGGTCCACGTGAGTCACGGGGTCGGTCGCTACCTGGGGCTGTGCAAGCTCGCGCTCGGCGGAGTGCCGGGCGACTTCATGCAAGTCGAGTATGCGGGGACCGACAAGCTGTACCTGCCGGTGCATCGACTCGGCGAGATCGAGCGCTACGTGGCGGCCGAGGCCAAGGCGCCGCGGCTCGACAAGATGGGCGGCGCGAGCTTCGAGAACAAGAAGGCCAAGGTCAAGGCCGAGATCCGCCAGATGGCGGAGGAGCTGCTGCAGATCTACGCGCAGCGCGAGGCGCTCGATGGCCACGCGTTCCCGCCCGCCGACGAGAGCTACTCCGCGTTCGAGGCCACGTTCCCGTTCGAGGAGACCCCCGATCAGCAGGACGCGATCGAGGCGGTGCAGGCCGATCTCGGGCGGCCGCAGCCGATGGACCGGCTGGTCTGCGGCGACGTGGGCTTCGGCAAGACCGAGGTGGCGCTGCGCGCCGCGTTTCGGGCCGCGGTGGGCGGCAAGCAGGTGGCCGTGCTCGCGCCGACCACGGTGCTCGTGCAGCAGCACTACCACACGTTTCGCGAGCGCATGGAGGGCTTCGGCGTCCGCGTGGAGCACCTCAACCGCTTCGTGAGCCCCACCGAGAACAAGCGCATCGTCGAGGGGATCCGCCAGGGCACGGTCGACGTGGTGGTGGGCACCCACCGCCTGCTGGGCCGCGACGTTCGCTTTCACGACCTCGGGTTGCTGGTCATCGACGAGGAGCAGCGCTTCGGCGTCGCGCAAAAGGAGCGCTTCAAGAAGCTCAAGACCAAGGTCGACGTGCTCACCCTGTCGGCGACGCCGATCCCCCGCACGCTGCACATGTCGCTGCTCGGCATCCGCGAGATCAGCCTCATCATGACCCCGCCGGTCGATCGCCTCGCGGTGCGCACGTTCCTCACCCGCCAGGGCGACGCGGTGATCGAGGAGGGCATCCGCAAGGAGCTCGCGCGCGGCGGCCAGGTGTTCTACGTGGTGCCCAAGATCATGGGCATCGAGGAGCACGCGGTGCGGGTGCGCGCGCTAGTGCC
>JBFIJN010000048.1:0-28634 GCA_041600735.1 Nannocystaceae bacterium | reverse complement strand
GAGGTAGGCCACCGCCGGCGTGCTGCGCTCCACGTAGAAGCGCGCGCGAGTGGGGCTGGTGCGCGTCTCGGGCTTGGTCTCGGAGGTGGCCAGCAACACCAGATCGTACTCCGTCTCGATCTTGGGCGTGACCGTGGTGCTCCCACCGATCGGTGCGACGGGCGCGAGCGCGACGCCGGGGCGCAGCTGCGTCGCCGGATCCGTCACCACGTACGGCTTGGCCGAAGCAGGCAGCTCGAGCGTGAGCCCGGCGGTGCTCGCCGCGGCCGGCGGATTGTCGCCCTTCCAGCCCACGTAGTAGACCTTGTCGGCCTTCACCAGCTCGGCGTTGAGCAGCGACACGGTGGGGTTGTTGTCGGCGAACACCGGGTCCTGGCCCGCGCCCGACGGCTCTTGGCCCGTGAACAGCAACAGGTCGGTGCTCGCGCGCCGCAGCACCCCGTTCTTCTCGTACGCCCCCGCCGCGGGGTTGCTCTGCGTGATGAAGATGCTCGCCGGCGCCACGCGTCCCGGCACCGCGATCCCGCCGTAGGCGATCTTCACCGCGACCTGGTTGACCGGCTTGGCCGTGAGCGTGACCTGCTTCGCGCCACCGATCTCGAGCCAGCGCTGCTTGGGATCGTAGAGCGTGAGCGTGAGCTGGACGGCGGCGGCCGCCGTACCCGCCACGTAGAGGGTGAGCGGCTGCGGGCCCACCAGCTCGGCATTGGCGATCACCACCGCATCGCCCCGGAACGGCAGCGGCTGGGTCAGCGCCTTGTCGCGAAACAGCTCGAGCCCGGCCTGGTTGCGCGTGAGCACGCCATCGCCCGTGTACGGTGCGTCGGCCTTCTGCGTCTGCGCCACCTGCAGCGCGATCGAGGGAGGATCGACGGCCGCGAGCGAGGGGAACCACACCGTGTCCTCGAGCGCCTCGGGGATCGTGGCCACCAAGCTCGCCGTGACCTTGTTGACCCGGGCCAGCGTGACCGCCTTGGTCAGCGGGCGCTGCGGCACGAATTTCTTGGGATCGCTCGCGGGCTGGAGCGTGAGCGTGAGCTTGACCGATGCCGGCACGGCGTCGCCAGCCGCCTTCAGGTAGAAGACCTTGCTGTTGAGATCGGCGCTGGCAATCGTGGCCTTGCCCGCGGCGATGACCACCTCGTCGGTGCAGGGCTGGTCCTTGAACAGCTGCAGCTTGGCGACCGCGGGGTCGAGCACGAGCTCGGCATTGCCGTCATAGTGCGTCCCCGACTCGCCGACGACCTCGGTGTAGCCGAACATCACGGGCGTGGGCGCGTCGGAGAACACGCGCGTGTCCGCGTCGTCGAGGCCCCCGATCACCAGCGTGGGCGTGGCCGTCCCCGCGGCCTTCATCGTCAGCGCCACGCTCGCCCCCGGGTCCGCGTTGTTGACGTCGATCGTGTTGGTCTTGGCTAGCGTGTTGAAGTCGGTCTTCTTGCGCTCGGATCGCTCGAGCAGATCGAGCTTCAGCGCGAGCTTGGTCGTCGTTCCCACGACCAGGCTCGACTCGGTGCCCTTGATCCACGCGATCAAGCCCGTGGTCCCGTCGCCGTTGATCGTCTCGAGCTCCGCGTTGGTCACCCGCGCCTGGCCCTCGGAGAACACCAGCGGCTGCGTGCACGGCTCGTCGCGAAACAGCGTGATGTTGCCCTTGTCGCGCGTGATCGTGCCCCCGCCCGCGTAGGGAAACGTCCCCGCGTCCGTCTGCGTCATCGCGAACAGGACCTTGGTGGGCTTGTCGCTGCCCCCGGCGGGATCGAACCAAATCTCGGACGTGGTGGTGATCTTGGGCGTTACGGTGTTGGTCATCGTCCAGGCCCCCGCAGCTCGCGAAGTCGGAGCAGGCGCGCAGGCTCACCACTTGCGGCGAGCGCAACGCACCACGAGGACGGGGATCCCGACCACTCTGTGAACGACGCGGTTTGCGCTTGCGCTCGCGCGCCAGGGCGACGCAGATCGCTACCGATCCGCGACGGACTCGATCGAGTCGTAGATCCGCTGCACGGGCTCGGCCCAGCGCGCCGCCAACGACGGCCAGCGCTCGCTCTTCACCCACAGATCCGCGTCGTCGCGCGCCTGCATCAACAAGCCCAGGCGCTGGCCATCCTCGAATGCATACTCGACCGTGTAGCTCGGCGGCCCCTCGCCCGCGCGGCGCTGCCAGGGCTGGCTCACACGGGCGTCGGCTGGGGTGTCGGGGCCCTCGCCGCGCTCGAACGCGAGGATGTGCTGCGCGAGCGCCTCGCCCTCGAGCTGATGGGGCTCGACCACCACCGTCA
Source organism: Nannocystaceae bacterium (assembly GCA_041600735.1). Classification (GTDB taxonomy): domain Bacteria; phylum Myxococcota_A; class Polyangia; order Nannocystales; family Nannocystaceae; genus Paraliomyxa. Next base: position 26,352 of record JBFIJN010000048.1, on the reverse strand, counting down.
CCAGCAGTGGATCGATCATCGCATCGCCAAACACCCAGATCGATGCGCCCGCGTCCGTGGTGGCCACGGGCTCGCCGAGCAGGGTCGGCACCTCGATCGACACCTCGCCCAGCGCATGCCGAGCCCACGTGGGCGCGGCCACGAGCTGCCACGGCCGCCCCGTGGACCACGCCGCCGCGAGCGAGGCCACGGCGAGCCCCGCCATCACCCCCGCGACGATCGCGAACCCGCGACGCCCGGGCTCGGGTTGGGCACGCACCTGCCCCTCGGCGCGCGCGAGCCCACGCGTGAGCACACCGCTCAGCACCAGCGCGGCCCCCGTCAGACCCCCGCCGAGATGCGCCCAGACGTCGACCTGCGGCAGGAACGACACCGCGAGACACAGCGCCAGATTGACCATCGCATTGCGGCGCAGCGGGCCCACGACCACCGCGGGGATCACCTGCCCCGGGCGCCACGAGAGCGCGGCGGCGGCCCCCAGCACCCCCCAGATCGCCCCCGAGGCGCCCACGCTGAGCATGGCCCCAGACAGCAGCACACTGGCCAGGCTCCCGCCCACCGCGGCGGCCCCCAAGATCACGCCATAGCGCGCAACCCCCAGCACCTTCTCGACGAAGCTGCCGAGCACGAGCAACGCGATGCCATTCATCGCGAGGTGGAACCATCCGGCATGCAGCAGCGCGGACGAGAGCAGCCGCCATGGCTCATGGGCGAACTCGTCTTGGGCACTGGCGCCCATGCGCATGAGCGTGGGCACGGTCTCGCTGCCCCCCCACAGCTCCTCGAGCGCGAACACCACCGCGAGCCCGGCCAACAGCGCCCACGTACCCCGCGGCTGCACCTGTAGGCTGGCGACGAAGGCTCGTCCCTCGGACAGCCGCGCGTGCTCGTCTGCGGAGAGCGGTGGCGGTCGATCCACGCGCGCGGCCAGGGCCGTGCGGTCGGGCGGCGGCCCCTCTGCCTTGGTCGCGGCCAGCAGCGCGACCCCGAGCGGTGAGTCGGGTCGCCCGCCGCCGCCGGTCCAGAGCGCCCACTCGCGGCCTTCGGCGGCCTCGCGTTCGAACAGGTGGAACACCTGCACGGCGCGACGCGCCAGCAGGCCCGCACCGCCCTTGGGCAGCTGCTCGCGCAGCGCCAGATCGCCCCCCACGATCACGAGCTTGAGGTGCGCACCAGGATTGTCCTCGACGAGACCGCGCAGGTTGGCGCCGAGGCGCTCGGGCGGGCCGAACGCCGGGGTGAACACGGCCGCGAGGCTGCCATCGGCCATCGCGACCACGGCCGCGGCCTCGCCCAGCGCGAGCAACTTCGCCGGGATCACCGGGTCGTCGAGCAGCCGCGTCACCGTGGACAAGAGCAGCGTGTGCGGGTCCGGCACGCGTCTCGTATAGCATCACCGCCGCCCCCGCTGACCGCAGCCGCGGCATAGGCTGGTACCCTGCCCGCGATGCAGGCCACGAGCACGCACGCGCGACTCCAGTGGGAGCACGACGACGGGCTCCCGCTACGGGTGACGAGCGCCGACGGTACGGTGCTCGTGCACCGCGAGCTCGGCGATCCCCAGTGCCTGTGGCTGCGGCTGCCCGACCAGCGCGAGCTGGCGCTGCAGCTCGATGCGAGCGATCACCCGGTGCTCGGTCGCTGCGACCTCGTGCGTGCTGGCGACGGCAGGGTGCTCGCTCATGTGAGCGCCAGCGACTGGCGCTGCCCCACGCGGATCCCCGCGCTCGATCGCCCCGCTGCGCTCCCGCGCGGCGCAGGCACGGCGATCCTCAATCTCCTCGCATGGCAGGCCGAGCGCGCGGCCGTGGGCCCGCTGCGCTACCACGGCCCGTACCCCACCGAGGCTCTGTGGCACGCGCTCGCGGCCAGCTTTCGCGTGCCCGAGCCGCTCGCCGCCGCGCATGCCCGCTTCACCGCCCACGCACAGACACGCGCGCTCGCCGGGACCCGCAACGAGATCGACGTCGACTTCCATCCTGCGCCCCACGCTTGGGTCTGGCCGCGACCGCGACTGTGCATCCAACACCGCGAGGGGATCGAGCGCGTGTGGCTCGACGGGCACCCGTTCGATCACGAGCGCTCGAGCCTGCGTCAGCTTCGGCGTGAGCCCGAGGCGCTCCTCGTGTGCGCGGCCGTCGGCGAGCACGTGTGGGCGGAGCTCGTGCGCTTGCAGCCCGATGGCGAGCCGCTGACCGATCCCGCCACGCTCGAGCCCGGACCGCTGGCGCTGCACGGCACCCTGCTGCCGCCCGCGGTGGTCGAGGTGCTCGGCGAGGTCGTGGTGGCCCAGGCCCCGCGCGCGCTGCAGGCCGCGCTTCGCCACGTGCTCTCCCAGGCGCGCATCGGCTGGGGCGACCCGGGGCTCGCGCTCGTGGGATGGCGCGACGACACGCTCGAGCTGCACGCGGGGCTCGTTTCCGCGCTCCCTACCGAGGCCAGCGCGCTGCTCGGCGTGCTGGTGCAGGCGCTCGAGCCACCGCTTCGCCGCGCCGCCGCGGCCCACCTGCAAGGCGCTTGGTCTGCGGTCGCCGACTCGTGAAAATGCAGATCCTAGACAATTGTATGCACACTTACATCCATTGCGTCCCTTTTCGGACACTGGGGCGGTTGGCCCTGGACCGACTCGACCGATCCGCGTAGGACGAATAGCGATGAGCGGGACCAGCGACGCGCCCCCGAGCGCCGCCGATCTCCTCGACGTCGTCGCATTTGCGGACGCCAGGGAGCACGTACCATTTCCGCTGCTCGAGCTCGACGAGCGCGGCCGCCTGCTCAAGGTCAACCTCGCCGCGCGGCGCCAGCTCGGGTCCAAGGTGGCCGGCCTCGTGGGCTTGCTCGGGGCCGCCGCGACCCAGGAGGTGATCTCGCGGCTCGAGCGCCTGTGTCGCGAGGGCTCGGCCCCGGCGTGGACCAGCGAGCTCCTCCGCGATCACGAGCTCCCGCTCGCCGCTCAGCTCTCGCTCGCGCTGGTGCCCACCGCACCCGGCGATCCGATCCGGGCCAACCTCAGCGTCGCCCCGATCCCGCCTCGCATCACGCAGGCCCAGCCGCCCGCACGGCCCATCACGCAAGAGCTCGGGCGAATCCCCGATCGCCGCGCGGCCGTGCAGGTGCTCGCCTCGGGCGTCGCCCACGAGATCGGCAACCCGCTGACCTACATGATGATGTGCCTCGACGAGCTCAGCCGCGGCCTCGAGCCCGAGCCCGGCTACGAGCCCCATCCGCTGCTCGACCGCGTGCAGCCGCTCGTGCAGCAAGCCCGTCAGGGGGCCGAGCGCGTGCAAGAGATCGTGCGAGGGCTGAGCAGCTACAGTCGCGATCACGGCCGTCGCGAGTCGGTCGACATCAACCAGGCCGTGCGCTCCGCGCTCGAGATGGCGCGCACCGAGATGGTCAGCCACATCCGCGTGCACACCTCGCTCGAGGCCGTGCCGATGGTGCGGGCCAACCCCTCGCGGCTGATCCAGGTGCTCTACAATTTGCTCGTCAACGGGGCCCACGCCCTCGACCCCGGGCAGCCCAACGCCGCGCTCGGCGTCGACACCTGGTGCGAGGGCTCGTGGGTCTACATCAACGTGTGGGACACCGGCCCGGGCATCGCGGCCGAGATCCGCGATCACATCTTCGAGCCGTTCGTCTCGAGCAAGCCCGTGGGTCGCGGGGCCGGCCTGGGCCTCGCCGTCTGCCACAACTACGTGGCGGAGCTCGAGGGTGAGATCGACTTCGACTGCGAGCCCGACCAAGGCACTCGCTTCACCGTGCGCTTGCCCGCCGAGCTCGTCGAGGAGCGCGAGGCTCGACCCACCCCGCCGCCCGCGGCCAGCCCCGTCGCCGCGCGCCCCAGCCCCGACGAGGCGCGGCTGCTCGTCGTCGACGACGAGCCGGAGATCCGCCGCGGGCTGCAGGCCATGCTGCGTCGCTTCGGTCGCGTCGACGTGGCCGAGTCCGCCGCAGAGGCCCGCGCCTTGCTGTCCCCCGGCGTGCGCTACGACCTGGTGCTGTGCGACCTGATGATGCCCGGCGAGTCGGGCGAGGAGCTCTACGGCTGGATCACCACCGCACGCCCCGACCTCGCGCCGCGCGTGGCCTACGTGACCGGCGGCGGCCCGCGGCTGCTCCACGCCCGCTCCACCGTCACCGCCGAAGACGGCCCGCCATGCTTGCTCAAGCCGTTTCGTCGGCAAGAGCTCTATGAGTTCGTGCGCCGCGCCATGTCGCGCGGTGCATCCTGCTAGCGAGCCGCCAGCCGCTAGCCGTCCGCCTCGTACGCGCCGATGTCGGGCAGGCCGTTGCGCGGCTGGCCGCGAATGTCCACCTCGACCGTGTCGAGCTCCATGCCCGCATCGATCGCGGGGCTCGTCGACGACAGCGGCAGGTAGTACGGGAACGCATCGCCGCGCACGAGCTCGCCCACCCCCGGGTCCACATCGACGAGTACCGCCCCCGGCGTAGGCCGCGGCTGGCCGTCGGCCAGGGTGCCGGGATAGTAGAGGTTGCCGCCGCTCGCGAACACGAGGAAGCCGCGATCCTGGCCGTCGTCTTGCTCATCGAGCGACCAGGTCACGTGCTCGGTGGGCGAGGGGGCCAGATCGCCCTGGGCCGTCGGCGCGGAGTTCTCCACGAACAGGTTGTTGCGCAGCGCCACGCCGCCTGCCCCGAGCGCGATGCCCCCCGACCAGTTGCCGGCCCGGTTGCGCACGAACGTGTTCTGCTCGAGGTCGAAGAACGCGCCCACGAGACCAAGGCCGCCGCCACCGCCGGTGCTCTGGTCGTTGGTGCGCACCTCGTTGCCCAAGAACAGGTTGTTGTCGAAGCGAACCGCCGTCTGCCAGATGTTGTAGATCGCGGCGCCGCCACCGATGTACTCGCCCGAGTTGTCGATGAACGCGTTTCCGCTCACCACCAGCTGATCGGGCCCAACATCGGGCGCCCAGGAGATCTTCGTGTCGGGATCCACATAGATGTAGATTCCGCCGCCGCCCTGATAGAGGCCCCCCGACTCACCGCCGCTGTTGGCCTCGAACACGTTGCGTAGGAACGCCACCGACGTATTGGTGTACTGGCGGTAGTAGAGCGACACGGCACCACCCGAGTCATCGGCATGGTTGTCGGCCAGGTAGTTGCCACACATGTGGACGTAGTTGGTCTCGTCCTCGCCCGGCGCGGTCTCGGTGCCGTCTTGGTAGTGGCAGCCACCAAACCCGCGATTGTCGTTGGTCGAGCCGTCGTAGCGGGCCGTGTTGCCCACGCAGCTCGAGTGGGTCAGCTCGATCTTCCCCCCCAGCGTGCCGATCGCTCCGCCGTTGGTGGCGCGGTTGTCGACCAGCTCGCACTCGTCACAGTGAAAGCGGCAGGTGAACGAGTACACGCAGCCGCCGGTGCCGGTATCGAGGATCTGAGTGGTCTGCGGGTCGCGCGTGTGCGAGCCGGTCGCGTTGTCGCGGCACACGAGGTTCTTGCCGTAGAGCGCACCGCCCACCGCCTGCCCGTCGTCGTGGCACTGGGCCAGGATCGCGCCGCCCGCCCACTCCGCCCAGTTGGCCTGCGTGACGTCGGGGTTGCCTAGCGCCTCGGGAGCGTGCGCGTTCTGGAGCGTGATGTTCTGAACGTGGAGCGTGGACCCGGTGCGCTTCCACAGCAGTCGCGTCGAGCCGCCGCCGTCGAGCACGGTGACCCCGGCCCCGTCGAGCACGGTGTCGCGCGTCACCACCATCTGCGAAGTGAACACGACCGGCGCATCGGGACACTCCACGCGCACGATGCCGCCCGCCTCTACCGCGGCTCGGATCGCGCTCTCGTTGCAGTCCTGCCCCGTGATGCTCGCGGTCGGGCTGGTGACGTCCTGGGCCTCGAAGCCATCGCAGACCTCGGGGATCTGGGGGACGGGGAAGTCGGTCCCGCCGTCGCTCTCATCGCCTGCGCTCGACGAGCACGCGCTCGCAGAGAGGCAAGAGAGACCAAGGCCGAGGAACGCGAGTCGAGATACGAAGCTGGGGGAACGAACCATGGGGAGAAGACGAAGGATACCCCAAGATCACCCGAGAGCCTGCGCTCCCCCGCGCCCGCCATGGTTTGGCCCGATCTCGATCAGAGGTCCTTGCCGCACGCGGGACAGAGCCACGCGCGCGCGGCCGTCGGGTCTTCACTTAGCCCTACGAGTGCGCGACCGCCCACCTCGAGCGCGCGACCGCAGCGCGAGCACTCGGCGTCGCGCCCGAGGATCACCGAGTTCCACGCGTACACATGATCGAGGTTCGGTCCCGCATCCACCGCCGCCGGCTCGGGCTCCGCCGCCGCCTCGGGCCGCAGACCCAGCGCGTCCTCCAAGATGTTGCGCACCAAGTTCGAGACGGAGATTCGCCGACTACGCGCTTGGTCGACGAGCACCTTCTGCAGCCGACGGTCGACCCGCGTCTGGATCAGCCGGTCCTTGCGCAGCTGCTTCTCGAGCTCGCGTTCTTCCTTGCGCTTCTTGCGGGGGTCGGTCGCCATGCCTGCCATCGATTGTATTACAACTCGTCCGGGATTTCCTAGTGGGGGCCGCGAATCTTTCCAGACCCTGTCTGATTTCCGTTGACGTCGTCTTCGTTTGTATTACAAACGAAGACATGACGACCATGGTCGCATCCACTCCTCAACCGGCCCTCGAACCGCGCGACCTGCAAGCCTTCGGCGCGGAGATCGACGCCGTCCGCACCCGCATCGAGGCCGAGATCGGGGCCGACGACGTCGCGTACATCAAGCGCGTCGCCCTGTTCTCGCGCGCGATGGAGGTCGCGGGCCGCGGCCTCATCCACTTCAGCTTCGAACCCGTGAGCTTCGGCCTCGGCGTGCTGGCGCTCGCCGTGCACAAGCAGCTCCACGGCGCCGAGGTCGGGCACACCGTCCTCCATGGTGCGTTCGATCGACTGCCCGGCGCCGAGCGCTTCCAGAGCAAGGGCTACTGGTGGGAGAGCCCCATCGACGAGCAGTCCTGGCACGAGGGCCACAACATCCGTCACCACCAATACACCAATGTCGTAGGCAAGGACCCCGACTGTCGCTATGGCACCATCCGCCTCAACGAGCGAGTCCCCCACGAGTCGTTCCACGAGCACCAGGCCTGGCATCCGCTGTTCATCTGGCCGAGCTTCAGCTTCAACATGGCCATGCACTTCAGCGGCATGATCGATCTCTACACCCGCCGCGCAGGAGATTTCGACTTCATCGAGGACCGCAGTCGCGCGACCGTGATCCGCACTCATCGTCGGGCGCTGCGCAAGCTCTTGCCCTACTGGGGCAAGGAGTACGTGCTGTTCCCCGCGCTCGCCGGTCCCATGTTCTGGAAGGTGGCCCTGGGCAACTGGCTGGCCGAGGTGCTGCGCAGCGTGTACTCGGCCGCCACGATCTTCTGCGGCCACGTGGGCGAGCAGACCCGCGACTACGACCCGCAGACCCGCGCCCGCAGCCGTGCCGAGTGGTACGCGATGCAGGTCGAGGCCGCCAACGACTTCGAGGTGCCGCTACCGATCTCGATCCTCTGCGGCACCCTCGACCGCCAGATCGAGCACCACCTGTTCCCCCGCTGGCCGACCAACCGCCTGCGCGAGGTGGCCCCCGAGATCCGTCGGATCTGCGAGCGCCACGGCGTGCGCTACCAGAGCGCCCCGTGGGGCACCACGCTGCGCTCGGTGTTTCGGCGCATGCGCCAGCTCGGCCGCGCTCCCGCGCCCGCGCTGGCCTCCGACTGAGCCGCACCCACCGAGCCGCGCGGGCCGAGCTCAGCTCATGCGGCAGTCGGGCTGCTCGCGACCGATCTTGGTCAGCACCAAGTGGTAGAGCTGCCCGTCGCGCGAGCGCGAGGCGCCGGCCGCCCCCAGCAGATAGAACTTCCACATGCGGTAGAAGCGCTCGTCGTACTTGTGGCGCAGATCGGGGTAGGCCGCGTCGAAGTTCTCCCACCACGCCATCAGCGTGGGGTCGTAGTCGGGCCCGATGTTGTGCAGGTCTTCGAGCACGAACAAGCCCTCGAGCGCGCGACCGATCTGGGCGATCGAGGGGGTCACCGCGTTGGGGAAGATGTACTTCTCCACGAACGGCGTGCCGTGCATGACGCTGCGGTTGTTGCCGATCGTGTGGAACAGCGCGACGCCGTCGTCGGCGAGCGAGCGGTGGGCGACCTCCATCACGGTGCGCAGGTTCTTGTGGCCCACGTGCTCCATCATCCCGATGGAGACCACGCGATCGTAGCGGCCGCGAGCATCGCGGTAGTCGGAGAGCTGGATCTCGACCGGCAGCTTGGCCGCCTTCGCGCGCTCCTGTCCGAGCTGCGCCTGAGCCTTCGACACGGTCACGCCCACGACCTCGCAGCCGTACTTCTCGGCGGCGAACAGCGCAAAGCCTCCCCAGCCGCAGCCGAGGTCGAGCACGCGCATGCCCGGGCGCAGCCCGACCTTGCGACACACGAGGTCGAGCTTGGCGTCTTGGGCCTCGGCCAGCGTGGTGGCGTTCTTCCAGTACCCGCAGGTGTAGACCATGCGCGGGTCGAGCATGCGCTCGTAGAGATCATTGCCGATGTCGTAGTGGGCCGCGACCGACTCGCGCGAGCGCTCCACGTTCTGACGATTGAACAGGAGCGCCTGTGCACCCAGCAGCTTCAAGCGCCAGCTGTCGGCGATCTTGAGCTTGAGGTCGGCCCGCAGCGCCTTCTCGATGAAGACGTCGAGCGCAGAGGCTTCCCACCAGCCGTCCATATAGGACTCGCCCAGGCCGATCGACTTGTCGCGCAGCAGTCGGTCGTAGAAGCGCGGGTCGTGAATGATGATGTCGCCGGGGCGAGTCCCGCCGATGGCGATGTCGGCGTGCTCGAACAGCTCGCGGACCACCGTCTCGGCTTTGTCGCGCGAGCCAAGGCCTGCGCTCTCGAACAACTCGCGAACCACCGCCTCCGCTTGCATCCCTCGTCTAAGCATCCCGGGATGTCTTGCACGCCTGGCTCGCGGGCACAAGAGACCCGAGTGCGGGTCCTATCACGAGCTAGCGCAGGCGGACCCGCACATCGTCGCGGAAGCGGGCGATGTTGTCGGCGTAGAACGACCACTGCTCGGCCCGCGCCCGCGCGAATGTCGACTCCTCGGCCAGCCGCCGCGCGCAGCGGCCCATCGCGAGGCGGCGCTGGCGATCGAACACGATCGTCTCGATCGCATCCTTCCACTTGCCGTGGTCCCCTGCGGGCAGCACGAGCCCCGCCTCGCGGTGATGCACGAGCTCGGAGGGGCCGCCAACATCGCTGACCAGCGCGGGCGTACCGGAGGCCAGCGCCTCCATCACCACGTTGCCGAACGTATCGGTGGTCGACGGGAACACGAACAGGTCCGCGGAGGCATAGGCCGCAGCCAGCTGCTCGCCCCGCAGGTAGCCGGTGAACGCCACCGGATAGCCCTCGAGCGCGTGCTGGAGCCGAGCGCGATCGGGGCCATCGCCCACCACCGCCAGCTCCACGTCGGCGCCATGATCCACGAGGTCGCGAAACACCTCGGCCAGGAAATCGATGCTCTTCTCGACCGACAGCCGCCCCACGTAGAGCAGCGTGTTGTGGCCGTGCAGGCCCTGCTTGGGCCAAAACGAGGGATCGCCGTGCCCCGGGTGGAAGCGCTGGGTATCGACCCCGCGCCTCACCACGCGCACCCGCTCCGCTCGCAGATCGAGCTGCTCCACGAGCTGGCCCGCGGTCTGCCGGGTGGGCACCGCGACTTCCTTCATGTTGTTGTAGAGCCACCCGGTGAAGCCGTTGACCATGCGACCGATCGTCGGATCCCCGAGGATGCGCGAGGCGAAGTCGCCCACGTTGGTGTGGTACTGGCCGATCACCGGGATGTCGAGCATCTTGGCCGCGAACATCGCGACCACGCCCACCGGCCCGGGGGTGGTGCTCACCACCACGTCGATCTCGTGGGTGGTGAGCCAGCGGATCACCTCGATGAGGCTCGGCCATCCCAGCTCGTAGTCTGCATACCCAGGCAGGGGAAACCGCCCCAGCGTGGGGAAGCGGACCATCTCGTCGCCCTCGCGGGTGTCGACCGAGTCGTCGCTGTGCGCGCCGCACAAGAACACCTCGCGGCCGTCCTCGCGCATCTCGTGCACGATGCGGCGCAGGCCGATCGAGACCCCGTCGACGTTGTCGAGCGCATCGCAGAACACCGCGGCTCGCTCGCTGCGCTTCACCGGATCGGGCAGCTCGAGGCTCTCGTAGAGCCCCCAGCCGCGGCGTCGCTCTCCATTGAAGAAGCGAAAGCCAAAGTAGTAGCCCAGGTTGAGCGCGGCCAAGCGAATGATGGTTGGAATCTCGTCGATGACCGCGTCGGCGTCGAACGCCTTGCCACCCTCGCGGATCTTCGTCGCGCACGCTCTGAACGCCCGCAGCAGGGTCCCGTGCACCAGCTCGTAGATCTCGCGGTGGACCTCCGGCGTGGTGGCGCGGTCCATCAGACCCGCGAGCTGGGGCAGCTCGTCGGCCTCGGCCATCGTCTCGAGCGCCGCCGGGACCAAGCGCTGCAAGAACGGCGGCAGCGACTCGAGATCGGCCGGCAGCTTGCGGCTCGTCGCCAGCTCCACGAGCTGGCTGAGCGTCGACATCTTGGGGGTCTGCGTGCCGTCCGGGTTGGCCTTGCCGAACTTGGTGCGAACGTGATCGATGGTGCCGGAGTAGGCCGTGTGCGCGTAGCTCTCGCAGTTCTTCTCGAGCCCGTGCACCTCGGTGTTGCGCCCACGGATCGCGGCGCGCAGGCCCTCGAAGGTACGGGGGCCACGAAAGCTGGTGAATGCGCGCGCCATCGACCAGCCCACGTGGTCGTCGGAGCCCGCCGTCAGCCCCCAATTGCGCCGCGGCGGCACGGGCATCTCGTACTGCTCGGCCCAGCGCTCGAGCATGCGATCGTCGACCTTGGCGACCACGTCGCGCACGAACGCCTCGTGGTGCGGGTCCTTCTGCCCGTTGAGCACCTCGATCGTGTCGAACATCAGCAGCGACTTGCGCAGCTGATCGGGCGTGAGGCGGTGGTTCACCGACGAGAACGGGTGGGCCAGCACGGAGAGGATGTCCTGCTCGCGGATGTACTCGACCAGCTCGTAGACGTCGCGCCGCAGGCGCTGGAGCTCGTGGTGCTGGGCCTCGGTGATCCCGTACGTGAGCACGTGGATGATGGCCCCGTTGTCCGGGAAGCGCGCAGAGACCTCCTCCGAGATGAAGGTGTACGGCAGGTGCGCGATCTCCAGGCACCCCTGGATCGCGTCGTGGTCGGTGATGGTCACCAACGACATCTCGCGCCGCAGGAGCCGCTCGTAGAGGTCCTTGGGCTCCGTATACGACTCGTCCACCTCGAGCTGCTTGAGCACTACGGGATTGAAGCGACCCGCGTACTTGGAGTGCACGTGCAGGTCGATTCGCTGAAGGTCATGGGCGGTCATCGGGCAGTACCGAGGCGGGTTGTCCCGCCACGGGGCATTCCGGATGCACCCTCGACCCCACGATCTTGTTGAAAATAATCACGAGGGCCGGTTCATCACGCTCGACGGCTGAACAAAGAGTCAGCCCGGGCCTGGCCACGCCCCGTGGCCTGGCCACGCCCCGTGAGATCCCCCGCATCCCCGTCTCTGGGCTCTCGACGCGCCGGGGCTTCGACACCGTCGCCGGGCCAGCGCCGCCAACGAGCGAACGAGCGAGCGAGCGTGGGCTCGCGTGCGCAGGCGCCAGCTAGCGTTCGTGACACTGTCACGATTCCGTTCGTGCGCGTGCGCGTGCACGGCACGCCCACGTGCTCCTGCGCGTGCACGCGCTGATGTTGCGCCGCGTCGGCATCGACGCGAGAGCGATCGCGTTCTCGCGATCGCAACGCGGCACATCACACGCTCACGCGTTGCAATTCATCGGTGAATTGAGTAATGATGAGTCCGATATCGAGCCAATTGATCGCGAGTGAGGTGTGTCGAATCAGATCGACCGTCGGCCCCGATCAACGGCTCTCTCAACTATCGTGCAAACACGCAATCTCATCGACGGAGAGTGGACGGGCGCGCCTTCTGGCGCCACGTTCGTAGTCAAGGACCCTGCCACCGACCAAGTCATCGCCGAAGTGCCCGACGGCGGGGCCGAGCACGCTCGCGCGGCGATCTCCGCCGCTCGAGCCGCGCTGCCGAGCTGGCGGGACCGACCTGCCGCCGAGCGAGCGCGCCCGCTGCAGCGCCTGGCCGCGCTGATGCTCGAGCACCGTGAGCGCCTGGCCCGCTTGATGACGCGCGAGCAGGGCAAGCCGCTCGCCGAGTCGAGCGGTGAGATCGCATACGCGGCCTCGTTCATCGAGTGGGCCGCAGAGGAGGCCAAGCGGGTCTACGGCGAGACGATCCCAGCCTCGCGCCCGGATCAGCGGATCCTCGTGCTGCGCAAGGCGGTCGGGGTGGTCGCCGCGATCACGCCGTGGAATTTCCCGGCGGCGATGATCACCCGCAAGCTCGGCCCCGCGCTGGCCGCGGGGTGCACGATGGTCGTGAAGCCCGCCGAGCAGACGCCACTCTCGGCGCTCGCGATCGGCGAGCTCGCGATCGAGGCGGGCATCCCTCGCGGCGTCCTCAACATCGTCACCGGCAATCCGGTCGCGATCGGCGGGGCGATCTTCGCCGATCCCAGCGTGCGCAAGGTTTCGTTCACCGGCTCCACCGAGGTCGGCCGCAAGCTGATGGTCGCCGCGGCCGACAACCTGGTGCGGCTGTCGCTGGAGCTCGGTGGCCACGCGCCGTTCCTGGTCTTCGACGACGCCGACGTCGACGCCGCCGTGGCCGGCGCGATCAAGAGCAAGTTCCGCAACGCGGGCCAGACGTGCATCTGCCCCAACCGCTTCTTCGTACAGTCTGGCGTGTACGACGAGTTCGTGACCAAGCTCGCGGCGGCCCTGGAGTCGCAGGTGATCGGGTCCGGGCTCGAGCCGGGCACCACGATCGGCCCATTGATCGACGACGACGCGGTCGCCAAGGTTCGCGACCACATCGACGACGCGCGCACCCGCGGCGCCACGCTGCGCACGGGAGGCGAGGTGATCCGCCCCGCGGCTGGGCTCACCGAGCGATTCTGCCGCCCCACCATCCTCGAGGGCATCGACGCCACCATGAAGGTCAGCCACGAGGAGACGTTCGGCCCCGTCGCGCCCATCCGCCGCTTCACCCACGAGACCGAGGGCATCGAGCTGGCCAACGACTCGCCGTTCGGCCTCGCCTCATACTTCTACACGCGCGACGCAGCTCGCGTGTGGCGGGTGGCCGAGCGCCTCGAGTACGGCATCGTGGGCGCCAACGACGGCGCACCGTCGACCGCACAAGCACCGTTCGGCGGCGTCAAGCAGTCGGGCTTCGGCCGCGAGGGCGGCCACCACGGGATGCACGAGTATCTCGACATCAAGTACGTCTCGATCGGACTCGAGGAGGCCAGCCGTTGAGCTCAGCAAGCGCAGCACTCATCGCTCGGCGTCGGGCCGTGGTCTCCAACGGCGTCGGCATGTTCGCGGGGGGAGTGACCGCCGCTTCGGGGAGCGGCGCTCGCATCATCGACGCCGACGGGCGCGAGCTCATCGACTTCGCGGGCGGCATCGGCGTGATGAACGTGGGCCACTGTCACCCCGAGGTCGTGGCCGCGATCCGCGAGCAGGCCGGCATCCTCCTGCACGCGAGCTTTCACGTCGCCACCTACGAGCCCTACGTCGAGCTGTGCGAGGCGCTGGTACGACTCATTCCACACGGCGGTCCCACCAAGGCAATGCTCGTGAACAGCGGCGCCGAGGCGGTCGAGAACGCGGTGAAGATCGCCCGACAGGCCACCGGTCGCCCCGCGATCATCTGCTACGAGGGGGGCTTCCACGGGCGCACGCTGCTCGGCATGAGCCTCACGGCCAAGAGCGCCTACAAGTATGGCTGCGGGCCGTTTGCCCCCGAGATCTATCGAGTGCCGTTCCCCAACGTGTTCCGCGACGGGCACGGCAGGTCCGAGGCGGCGCTCGTCGCCGAGTATCTGCGCCGCTTCGAGGACCGCTTCGTGCTGGGCCCGGTCCCGGCCGAGCACGTCGCCGCGGTGATCATCGAGCCGGTCCAGGGCGAGGGCGGGTTCCTCGTCGCGCCGCCCGCCTATCTCCAAGGCCTGCGCCAGATCTGCGACCGACACGGCATCCTGCTGATCTGCGACGAGGTCCAGACCGGCTTCTGCCGCACCGGGTACTGGGCCGCGTTCGAGCACTCGGGTGTGGTGCCCGACCTCTCCACGTGGGCCAAGGCGCTGGGTGGCGGTCTTCCGATCGCGGCCGTGCTCGGTCGCGCCGAGGTCATGGATGCCGCGCGCCCCGGCACGATCGGCGGCACCTACGGCGGCAACCCGGTCACCTGTGCCGCATCGCTCGCCGCCCTGCACGTGATGGAGCGCGAGCAGCTCAGCCTCCACGCGCGCACGATCGGTGACCTCGTGCGCGCCCGCTTCGACGCCCTGCGCGGCAAGTGCAGCGTGGTCGGGGACGTGCGCGGGCTCGGGGCCATGATGGCCATGGAGCTGTGCCACGACGGCGATCCGCTGCGCCCGGCCACCGCCGTGACCGCGGCCGCCGCGGCCCGCTGCCGGGACGAGGGCGTGCTCGTCATCACCGCCGGCGCCTTCAACAACATCATCCGAATCCTCGTCCCGCTGATCATCTCGGACGAAGACCTGGCGCGAGGCCTCGACGTGCTCGAGACCTCGATCCTCACTGCAGCTCGAGAGCAACCATCCACATGACTCCTTTTGCGATTGCCGGCGTGCAGATGAACCTGTCCGCCATCCACTCCAACGTGAAGCACATGGAGGTTCGCCTCGCCGTGCTCATGCAGATCTACCCATGGGTGCAGATGGTCGTGTTCAGCGAGCTTGCTCCCTTCGGGCCGCTCACTCAGCACGCGCAGGTGTTCCCGACCGACACCGAGGCGCACTTCCAAGAGCTCGCGCATCGCCACAAGATCTGGCTGCTGCCCGGCAGCGTGTTCGAGCGCCACGGTGATGTCGTCTACAACACCGCGAGCGTCATCGACCCCGCCGGCAACGTGGTGGGGCGCTACCGCAAGATGTTCCCGTTCTACCCCTACGAGGAAGGGGTCACCGGAGGCGGCGACTTCCTCACCTTCGATGTCCCGCAGATCGGCCGCTTCGGCGTGTCGATCTGCTACGACATGTGGATCCCCGAGACCTCGCGCACCCTGGCCGCGATGGGGGCCGACGTCATCTTGCACCCCACGCTCACCTCGAGCATCGATCGCAACGTGGAGCTGGCCATCGCTCGCGCCACGGCGGCGCAGCAACAGTGCTTCTTGTTCGACGTCAACGGCCTCGGCGACGGTGGCATCGGTCACTCGATCGTCGTGGGGCCGCACGGTGACGTGCTGCACCAGTGCGGCGGCGGTGAGGAGCTGTTCCCCATCGAGATCGACGTGTCGCGCGCGCGACGGAGCCGCGAGATCGGCCTCAAGGGCCTCGGGCAGCCGCTCAAGAGCTTTCGCGACCGCACCGTGAAGTTCCCCGTCTATGGCGACGACTGGCACGAGCACGGCTTCTTCGAGGGCCTCGGCCCGCTGCGAAAGCCCACGCGAGTGGAGCCCCTTCCCCACCCCGGTGCACTGGTGAGAAGACGCGAGGTCAAGTGACTGCGACCGACATCACCGTGAAGCGGGAGCCCGACTACCTGCCCTACTACGATGCTTCGGAGTATCGCATCGACCTGTGGAACGAGCTCAAGCGGCTCACCGCGCGGCTCGACCGCAAGTCACGCCAGCAAGTCGACGTCGAGGAGCTCTCGCACGAGACCCTCGCCAAGCTGGCGACCCTCAACGAGGTGGAGCGATACTTCGCGTTTCCTGGGCTGCGCGCGTGCCGGCAGATCGACAACCAGCACCGCCGAGGCCACCACGGGGCCGAGGCGCGCCACGTAGAGCGGCTCGTGCGGCTGCTGGTGGGCGACCTCTACCGGCGGCGCGACATCAGCGAGATCTTCCACGAGGACTACGACAACCTCGATGCCGCCAGCGCCGAGGTCATGGAGCACGCAGGGGCGAACGGGGTGCGGCCCTACTTCGAGGTGTTGGTCGTCGACGACGCCGGCTCCGATACGAGCCAGGACACGCGCAAGCGGCTGCTCGGCATGCGCCGCGATCAGGACGAGTACGTCTACGACGTGGTCGTGGTCAACAGCCTCGAGGACGCGGTCATCGCCGCGCAGTTCAACTACAACATCCAGTGCGTCGTCATTCGCTACAACTTCCCGGTCGAGTCGCGCACCCGCGACCGACTGCTGCGCGCGTACCTCCGCCACGCCGAGGTGCGGGCCTCGATCGAGCGCCACACCGAGAACCCAGCGTGGGGCCTGGCCGAGTCGCTCAAGGCGGTGCGCCCCGAGCTCGACCTCTACCTCGTGACCGACGATCCGCTGCGCAACATCGCGGGGCACACGGGCAAGTCGTTCCGCCGCGTCTTCTACCACCAAGAGGACTACGTCGAGCTCCACCTCACGATCCTGCGCGGGATCTACGATCGCTACGACACCCCGTTCTTCAACGCGCTGCGCGAGTACAGCCGACGACCGACGGGGGTGTTCCACGCGATGCCGATCTCGCGGGGCAAGTCGATCCTCAAGTCGCACTGGATCCGCGATCTGGGCGAGTTCTACGGCGAGAACATCTTCCTGGCCGAGACCTCGGCCACCACCGGCGGGCTCGACTCGCTGCTGCAGCCCCACGGTCCGATCAAGAGCGCCCAGGAGAAGGCGGCGCGCGCGTTCGGGGCCCATCGCTCGTTCTTCGTGACCAACGGCACCAGCACGGCGAACAAGATCGTCATGCAAGCGCTGCTGTCACCCGGCGACATCGCGCTCGTGTCACGTGACTGCCACAAGTCGCATCACTACGCGATGGTGCTCGCGGGGGCGCACCCCGTGTACATGGATCCCTACCCCTTGCGTCAGTACACGATGTACGGCGCGGTCCGGCTGCGCGAGATCAAGCGGCACCTGCTCGCGCTGCGACGCGCGGGCAAGCTCGACCGCGTGCGCATGCTGCTGCTCACCAACTGCACGTTCGACGGCATCATCTACAACCCCTACCGGGTGATGCGCGAGGTGCTGGCGATCAAGCCCGACATGGTGTTCGTGTGGGACGAGGCCTGGTATGGGTTCGCTCGCTTCTCGCCCGGCTACCGGCGACGCTCCGCGATGGCGGCCGCGCGACGGCTGCGCTACACGCTCGAGAGCCCCGCGTACCGCGAGCAGTACGCGACGTGGCACGAGACGATGAAGGAGAAGGACCTCGACGACACCGAGACGGTGCTCGACAACGAGCTGTGGCCCGATCCCCGTCACACGCGCGTGCGCTGCTACTCCACGCAGTCGACCCACAAGACGCTCACCTCGCTGCGCCAGGGCTCGATGATCCACGTCTACGACCTCGACTACGGCCGCCGGGTCGCCGAGGCGTTCGAGGACGCGTACATGACGCACACGTCCACGTCGCCCAACTACCAGATCATCGCGTCGCTCGACGTGGGTCGGCGCCAGGGAGAGCTCGAGGGCTACGAGTTCGTGCAGCAGAGCGTCGCGCTGGCCATGACGCTGCGCGAGCGCGTGCAAGAGAGCCCAGAGCTCGCCCGCTACTTCCAGGTGCTGAAGCCGCGCGATCTCATCCCGGCCGAGCACCGCCCCTCGGGGCTCGAGGAATTCTACCGCCCCGGCTCGGGCTACCAGCAGCTCGGCGACGCGTTCGAGCGCGACGAGTTCGTGCTCGACCCGACCCGCGTCACCATCGGTGTGGGCCACACGGGGATGGACGGCGACAGCCTGCGCGCGCACTTGATGGATGACTTCGACATCCAGATCAACAAGACCTCGCGCAACACGGTGCTCTTCATGCTCAACATCGGCAGCACGCGGGGGGCCGTCGCGTACCTGCTGGAGGTGCTCAGCCGCATCGCGCGGGAGCTGATCGAGAAGCGCGCGGTCGAGAGCGACCTCGAGCGCAGGATCGACGAGGTCCGCGTGGACGAGCTCACCCGCCAGCTGCCGCCGCTGCCCGATTTCAGCGGGTTCCATGGCCGCTTCACCGACGATGACACGGGCACGATCGAGGGCGATCTGCGCTCCGCGTTCTACCTGGGGCGCGACGACTCGTCGTGCGACTTCCTGCGCCTCGACGGCCCGCTGCAAGAGGCGATGGAGAGCGGCGGCGCGATCGTATCGGCGAGCTTCGTGACCCCCTATCCGCCCGGGTTCCCCGTGCTGGTACCGGGCCAGATCGTGAGCCCAGAGATCTTGGACTACCTAAGTGCACTCGATGTGAAAGAAATCCACGGATACAACCCAGAATTTGGACTGCGGGTGTTCAAGCAAGAACAGCTCGCAGAGAAGCCCAGAAGGACGCAAGGACCACGATGAAGAAGCTAACCTCGATCTCGGACATTCG
Source organism: Nannocystaceae bacterium (assembly GCA_041600735.1). Taxonomy (GTDB): domain Bacteria; phylum Myxococcota_A; class Polyangia; order Nannocystales; family Nannocystaceae; genus Paraliomyxa. The sequence continues at coordinate 7,866 of JBFIJN010000048.1, read as the reverse complement.
CCGCTTCTTCTATCGAAACGAAGTGCCTACGTACTTCGTGAGCGCCACGCCGTTCAACCTGCTGGGGCTCGACGAGTGGGTGAAGAACTGGAAGTTCATCAACTACATCGATTGCTTCGACGGCCAGCACCCCAACGTGATCACGCCGTCCAACCCGACCGATCGGGTGTTCAAGAGCATCGAGGAGATCAACAACTATCTGCTCCAGCACAAGTCCATCGTCGACTACATCCGCTCGCGTGGCCCAGGCCGCGCGGTGTTCTTGTTCTTCGACGACGAGACCGAGGCGCTGTGCAAGGAGCTCGAGCTCGAGATCTGCTTCCCTGCGGCCAAGCTGCGCGAGGAGATCGACGACAAGATCATGACCACGCGCATCGGCAACGAGGCCGGAGTGCCGTCGGTGCCCAACACGCTGGCCAAGGTGAGCAGCTGGGACGAGCTCGTCAGCGTGGCCGGCAAGGCCGATCTCGGGCTCGACCTGGTGATCCAGACCGCGTTCGGCGACTCGGGTCACACCACGTTCTTCATCAAGAACGAGGAGCAGTACAACGAGCACGCCGAGGAGATCGCCAAGGAGAGCGAGGTGAAGGTCATGAAGCGCATCCGCTGCCGCGGCGCCGCGCTCGAGGCCTGCGTGACGCGGCACGGCACGATCGTGGGTCCGCTGATGACCGAGCTCGTGGGCTTCTCCGAGCTCACCCCGTACCGCGGCGGCTGGTGCGGCAACGAGGTGTTCGGCGGCGCGTTCCCCCGCGAGGTGCGCGACAAGGCCCGCGACTCCACGTTCCGCTTCGGTGAGGCGCTGCGCGAGCGGGGCTATCGCGGCTACTTCGAGTGCGACTACCTCTACGATCTCGACACCAACGACGTGTATCTCGGCGAGGTGAACCCGCGGGTGACGGGTGCGAGCTCGATGACCAACCTCGCCTCGTTCGCGCACGCGGACGCTCCGCTGTTCCTGTTCCACCTGCTCGAGTTCTCGGGCGTGGATTTCGAGCTCGACGTGGCGGCGCTCAACGAGCGCTGGTCGGACCCAGACTACATCGACGACTGGAGCCAGCTCGTCGTCAAGTTCACCGCCGACTCGGTCCAGCAGGTGACCTCCGCGCCGGCCTCGGGGATCTGGACGCTCAAGGACGATGACACGATCGAGTTCGTGCGCACGCAGACCCACCGCCGCACCGCTCAGAACGAGCGCAACGCGTTCTGGCTGCGCATCAGCGGCGCAGGGGACTACTTCTACGAGGGCGCCGATCTGGGGATCCTGGTGACCCCCGGTCGCCTCATGGACGATGACTTCCAGCTCACCGCCCGCGCCAAGTCGTGGATCGCGGGAATCCACTCCCAGTTCGAGGGGCGACCGCTGCAGCCGCGAGAGGCCCAGCAAGCCACGCGGGTGGCCGAGGTCGCGGGCTTCAAGTTCCTGTAAGCTCGAGACAGAATGGAGTGGCGCTTCGTCGCGATGGAGGAGCTGCGCCCGGGCGCAGCCTGGGCTCAACACTGTGCGCGGGTCGCCGCGGCCTACGAGTATTGGTACTTCTCGGAGGGCGACAGAGCACGGCCGAGCTACCTCGCGTGTGACGTGGCCCTGCGCACGCACATGCCCGAGCTCGTGCCGATCTGGAAGCAGCTCGTCGAGCTGGCGGGCGGCGGCGACCGCATGGCTCGCATGCTCAGCCTCTACCGGCCGCCGGCCTTCATGGCCGGCTGCTCGCAGCTGCTATGGAACCGCGGCGAGCCGGCGCTGGTGCGCAACTACGACTACGAGCTCGATCGCTGCGAGGGGCTGCTGCTGCACTCGGCATGGAATGGCGTGGGGGTGATCGCCTCGGTGGACTCGCTGTGGGGCGCGCTCGACGGGATGAACGCGCACGGCGTGACCGTGAGCCTCGCGTTCGGCGGCCGCCAGATCGTGGGCGACGGCTTCGGGATCCCGCTGATCCTGCGCTACGTGCTCGAGACGTGCACCAACACGGCGCAGGCCGTCGCAGCGCTCCAGCGTCTGCCTTGCCACATGTGCTACACGGTCGGCGTGATCGATCGCGTGGGCGCGATGGCCACGGTGTTCCTCAATCCCGATCGACCCGCGCAGGTCGTCGCCGACGCGGTCGCCACCAACCATCAGGGGCGCGTCGAGTGGCCAGCGCATGCCGCGATCACGGGCACGGTCGAGCGCCACGCGGAGCTCGCTCGTCTGCTGGAAGACCCCGGCGAGACGCTCGAGTCGGTCATCGCACGCTTCATCGTCCCGCCGCTGCGCGCCCGCGACTACGCGCGGCGCTTCGCCACGCTCTATACCGCGGCCTATCTCCCGTCCCGCGGCGCGCTCGAGCTGCGCTGGCCGACCGCGAGCTGGCGCCTGTCGTTCGAGGGCTTCGCCGACCAGACGATGCGCATCGCGCTGTGAAGGCTCAAGTTCGGGCTGGCACCCGCTGTCATGGTCAGCGGCGCGAGCGGGGGAAGACGACACGCTCTAGCCGTCGCCCCACCACCACGCGTCGAAGCCCTCGGGCAGCACCCCGGGATGCTCGCGGGTGCTCTTGTAGAGCCGTGCGTAGCGGCGCATGAGCTCGAGGTCGTCGATGAGGCGTAGCTCGGGCTCGCCTGCGTCTTCGTCGTGCCAGGGGTCGGGCACGCGCGGCTGGAGGCGCTGCGAGGGCGATGGTCGCTCATGATCGGCGACCCAGGCCGCGAGCCGCTCGCGGCCCAGCGCCGCAGGATCGTCGAGCACGTGCTCGGCCCAGCGGTCGAGCCCGAACGCGAGGTGGTCCCACTGCCCCGTGATCGGATCGAAGGCCACGACCTCGTCCTTGTGGAGCGCGAACTGGACCCCCATGATGCTCTCGGCGAAGAACAACAGCGCGCTCGCGCGGCCGTACGGCGTGCGCCACAGCGTGAGCTGGTTCCAGTCCTCCACCCCGCGCACCGCGGCGACGGTGACCGTGGGCCGCACGATCAGCGCGCCGCCGAGGGTGACGAAGCCGTCGCGCAGGTGCAGGAGCGCCTCGAGCTCGAGCTTGCGATCGCGTGCGAGGGTGACCGGAGTATCACGAAGCCGCTGCGGCATGCGGCTGATGGGGGGCCCGGCCTGCCGGACGAGCTCGGCGAGCATGCTCATGGCTCCGAGCTTACCTAGCGCGGGACCGCTCCGCGAGCGCCGCCCCGAGCGGGCGCCTAGCGCAGGCTGTGCGGGGCCACGCGATCGAGCAGGAACCGCGCCCCCTGGTAGTGCACCACCATGCGCGTGGCTCGGTTGTCGCCGCCGAGCTCGAAGCTCACCTTGTTGCCGGTGTGATCCTTGAAGAAGAAGCGGTTGCGGCCCATGGGGTGCATCCATGTGCGCGCGTGGCCCGGCACGTTGAAGTAGAGGCGATCGCCCTCGCGCTCGACGTGCACGGTGCCCAGCAGATCGAAGCGCTCGGCGGGCACGGCGTCGGCATAGATCTCGCGGGTCTGGGCCGAGATGCCGTAGGTGCCGACGTACTTGTTGTAGGTGACCGGGGCGATGCTGACCTCGGCGGGCTCGTTGCGCTTGGGCGGCTCGTCGCCGTAGACGATCATCGCCACGTCTTGCGCGACCTGGGCCCCGGGCACGACCTCGGTGTTGGCCAGCACGACCACGAGGGTCTCGTCGTCGAGGAAGCGCAGCATGGAGCCGCTGTAGCCGTCGATGGCCCCGGGGAAGCTGAGCAGCCGCTGGCCGTAGGCCCGCGTGACCAGCCAGCCGTAGCCGTAGCCGTCCTCGCTGGGGGTGCTCATCTCGTCGATGCTGTCGCTCGACAGCAGCTCGCCCGCACGCATGGCCCGGTCCCAGGCCAGCAGATCGGCGGGGCTCGAGACCAGGCCGCCGGCGGCACCGAACGTGGACATGTCGATCGGCGAGGGCGGCTCGAGCGTCTCTTCGTCGCTCCACACGTTGCCCAGCGCCTGCTCGCCGGTCTCCCACGCGTCGCCGAACCCCGTCTGCGTCATGCCCGTGGGACCGAACAATTGCTCGGCCATGTGCTCACCGTAGCTCGCCCCGGTGATGCGCTCGATGATCGCCCCCAGCAGGTAGTAGTTGGAGTTGCTCGGCGCCGTGGCGGTGCCGGGCACGAACTCGAGCGGGAGCTTGGCGAGTCGCTCGAGCATCGCGCTGGTGTTGTGGTACTCGGCCTTCCACACCGGAAACGAGGGCGAGTCGGTATAGTTGGGGATGCCCGAGCGATGCGACAGGAGATCGCGAATGGTGACTTGGTTGCCGCGCGGCAGCTCGGGCAAGTAGTGATCGAGGGTGTCGTCGAGCTCCAAGAGCCCCTCGTCGCGCAGCTGCAGCACCGCGGTGGCCGTGAACGGCTCGGTGAGCAGGCCCAGGCGAAAGCGCGTGCGCACGGTATTGGGCTCGCCGGTCTGGGCATCGGCGGTGCCAAACGCTTGCTCGTAGAGGACCTCGCCCCCGCGAGCCACGAGCACGACGCCATGGAACCTGAACGTGGGACCGTAGTTGCGCCCGTAGTCGGCGATGTAGGCTCCGATGCGAGGACCGAGATCGTGGGGAACCGGGCGCCCGGGGGTGCCCTCGGCGGCGAGCTCGGGCACCTCGAGGCCGGCCCCCGCCACCGGGCTCGCGGCGGCCGGAGTCTCGCTGGGGAGCGTGGGCGGCACGCCGGCCTCGGGCTCGGACCACGGAGGCACGCCGCCTGCGAGCACCGCCAAGAGGCCGGCGGCGACCATGCCCAGCCCCGTCACGCGCCACAGCCGGCGACGCCGCGCGGCGACCAGCGGGACCTCGACCGGCAGGTTGACGGCCCGCGGCTGCGCCCGCGTGGCCTCGGCTGCCATCACGCGATCGAGGAAGCTCGCGTCGCGCTCGAGCTCGTCCTCGGGGGCGCGACCCGTCCCCTCGGGACCAAGCTCGCGCCAGGCATCGATCGCCGCGGCGAGCCGCGCATCGAGCTCGGCATCGTGCTCGGCATCGCTGCGAACGCGTCGCAGGCGAGGGCGTTCATCGCTGTCACGCATGGTAGACCTCCGCTAGCGCCTCGCGCAGGCGCGACCGAGCACGGTTGAGCCGCGACTTCACGGTGCCGAGATCGATGCCCAGCGCCTTGGCAATCTCGGCATACTCGAGCCCATGATACTCGCGCAGCACGAACGCGGCGCGGTACTCGGGCGAGAGACTGTCGATCGCCTCGCTCAGCAGGCGGGCCAGCATCCTGCGCTCCGCGGTGTCGTCGGCGCGATCGTTGGCCGGAACCTCGAACGCGGTGGGGTCGAAGGGGCGAGTCTCCAAGCGACGACGACGTAGCTCGTCGATCGAACGGTGGCTCGCGATCGTGAGAATCCAAGTAGATAGTCGTGCGGGACCATGGCGATCGAACTTGGGCAGCGCCCGAAACACCCGGAGGAACGTCTCCTGGGCGATGTCCTCGACCAAGCCGGGGTCGGCCTGGCCACGCAACAACCGAGAGACCAGCGCCGCCACCGGGCGCTGATACCGCTCGACCAGAGCCCGCTTGGCGCGCAGATCGCCCCGCTGAGCTCGCGCGAGCGTGACCTCGTCGAGCTCGGGGGCGCGGGCTGAGCGATCAGGCGCGGGTCTGATCGAGATGGCCTCGGTCACCTAGGTCCTCCCACGGGTTCGGTGCATCGTAGTTCCCGCGCGGTTTTCGCGGGCCCAACAGAGGGAACGCGGGCACGAACCCCGCGCTAACGCCCCAGCCGCCGCGAGGGGTTCGACCCATCGCCAAGCGCGCCGGTTTGCGCCACCATGGCGGCGTGCGAGCTTCGCGCGGACCTCGCGGGGCTCACCGAAGGCCGACGTGCGGAGCAAGAACATCGAGTACATCGCGGGGGTCGACCACATCCGCGCCTTTGCCTCGCTGCTCGTGGTGTTCCACCACAGCTTCTGGCTGCTGCACCGTCGCTGGGACCCGCCGGGGCTGACCAACGACACCTGGATCACCACGAGCAACCCGCTGTGGAGCCTCATCATCGAGACCCACATCGTGGTGACGATGTTCTTCGTGCTCTCGGGCTTCATGTTCTCGCTGGTCGGGGCGGGGCGCGAGATCCGTTATGTGCCGTTCATGCGCAACCGGATGTTGCGCGTGGCCCCAGTCTACCTGGCGATCTTGTTCTTCGGGATGGCCGTGTTCCCGGAGCGGGTGAATTGGCCGGGCTTCATGGCCTCGGCCACGATCATGGGCAACAGCCTGGCCGCGCTCAACCTGTGGCCGGTGTCCACCACGTTCTGGACCGTGGCGGTCGAGCTGCAGTTCTACGTGATCTTCCCGTTCCTCAACACGTTCCTCAACCGCGAGGGCGCCAAGCCGCTGCTGTACTTGCTGGCGTTTGCGATCGCGCTGCGGGTGGTGGGCTTCCTGATCGCGACCTCGGTGCGCGACATGACCTACTGGCACCTGCCCGGGCGCATCGATGCGTTCATCCTGGGCATGCTGCTCGCGCGCGTACACCTGCGTCGCGAGGTCACCAAGCGCTCGCCGTGGTGGCTGGTGGCGGCCCTGGTCGCGCTGTTCTCGTGCACGTTCGCGCTCAATCAGCTCGGCGGCTGGCCGGCGCAGGAGTGGTGGAAGGCGCTGTGGCCCGCGGTCGAGGCGCTCGCCTGCACGGTATTCGTGTTCGGCTACCTCAGCTTCGCCCGCGTGCTGCACCCCAAGATCTCCAAGGGGCTGGCGTACCTCGGTGAGCTCTCGTTCTCGACCTACTTGTGCCACTTCATGGTGATGCAGGGCCTGTACGACCGCGGGCTCGTGTTCGACTTCCACCATGGGCTCGGGTTCTCCCCCGAGCTCGACGCGGCCGCCAACACGCTCTTGGTGGTGCTGCCCGCGTCGCTCGGGCTCTCATTCCTGGCGTACAACGGCATCGAGGCGCCGTTCATGCGACTGCGCGGGACCTACGTGCAGCGCGAGCGCAAGCAGGAAGAGCCGAGCGCGTGACGAGCGAGCGTCGCTACTGGCTGTGGGTCGCGGCGGTATTGGTGCTCGGGCTGGCCCTGCGCGCGCCCTCGCTGTGGGCGGGCTTCGGCATGGACGACTTTGCCCAGCTCGCGATGCTGGAGGGCCAGTACCCGGTGGAGCGCGGGCCCTGGGATCTGTTCTCGTTCTCGAAGGGCGACCCCAGCGAGGTGCACCAGCTGATGAGCCGCGGCAGCCTCGCGTGGTGGTCGCACCCCGAGCTCAAGCTGTGCGCGCTGCGGCCCCTGTCGAGCCTGTTGATGGGGGTCGACGTGCAGCTGTTCGGCTACGCGGGCGGGTGGCACCACGCGCATACGCTCGTGTGGTGGGCGCTGATGGTGCTGGCGGCCGCCCTGCTGCTGCGCCAGCTGCTGCCCGCGCGCTGGGCCGGGGTGGCGCTGCTCTTGTATGTGCTCGACGAGTGCCACACCTATCCCGTGGGCTGGCTCGCGAACCGCAACGCGATCGTCTCGGCCACGTTCGCGTTCCTGGCCCTGTGGGCCCACGTGCGGTACCGCGAGCACGCTTGGTCACGCGGGCGCTGGCTGGCCCCGCTCGCCGTGGGCCTCGCGATGGCCGGCGGCGAGTATGCCCTGTGCATCTTGCCGTTCTTCGTGCTCTACGAGCTGATCGCAGGACCCGGCACGCGGGCCGAGCGGGCGCGGGCGCTCGTGCCCCTCGCGCTGGTGGTGATCGCCTACGTGGCGCTGCACCGCGGGCTCGGCTTTGGCTCGTACGCCTCGAATGTCTACATCGACCCCGCGCGCGAGCCGGGGGCGTGGCTCTCGGTGGCGGCGCTGCGCGTGCCCGTGCTGGTGGCCGACATGTTCCTCGCGATCCCCACCGGCAAGCTCGCGCTCTCGCCCGAGCTCATGCGCATCCAGGCGATCCTCGGCCCCGCCGCGCT
>JBFIJN010000047.1:0-28757 GCA_041600735.1 Nannocystaceae bacterium | reverse complement strand
CGCCCGATCCGAGCAAGAAGCTCCGCGCGCGTCTAGCCACGCCGGCCCCGGGTAGCCAGAAGGAGTCGGGCCTGCTCGACATCAAGATGCTCGCGCCCTCGCTGGCCGCAGGCATGCGCGGTGAAGGTGACTCGCAGGTGGTCGCTCGGACCGAGCGCCAGCCCACGCCGCCGCCCGCCGACACGCGCCGTGCTCGGCTCGCCACCGAGGCCAAGGGCAGCGCGGGCTCGGGGCTGATCGACGTACAGGAGCTCGTCCGCCTCCAGGATCAGCGCGAGCAAGCCAAGGACCGCGAGAAGAGCTCCGATTCGGTGGCCGAGGCCGCGCTCGAGGCGATGAACAGCTCGGCCTCGCGGTCGGGGGCCCAGCCTCAGCAGCCGGCGCCCGACCTCCTCGACGACCTCGACGAGCTGCCCGAGCAGGGCCGCTCTTCATTGGTCAAGGTCGTGATCGTGCTGGCGCTCGCGTTCGCGGCGCTCGCGATCTACGTGCTGACCGCGAAGTAGCGCCTCGCGGTCGCGGTCACGCGGCCGCGGTCACTGCCGCAGCGGCGGCTCCGGCTGGGTGCGCCCGTCGGTCCCCTGGTGCGAGCCCGGGTCGCTGGCGTCGAGCGAGGCGGCCATCGTCTCGTAGATCGCTCGCGCGGCGCGGTCCCAAGTGAGCACCCCGCGTGCGCGTCGTCGGCCGCCCTCTCCCAGGTGGTGCGCGAGCTCGGGATCGCCGAGCAGTCGCGCGAGCGCCCCGGCCGTGGCTTCCACGTCATCGGGCGCGACCAGCAGCCCCGAGTCGCCCTCGGCCACCGCGTCGGGAATGCCGCCGCTGCGGGCACCAAGCACGGGCCTTCCGCAGGCGCCGGCCTCGAGCAGCACGAGCCCAAAGCCTTCGACGTTGGGCGGGGCCTCGCGCGAGAGCAACGCAAACGCATCGCAGGCCACGAGCGCATCGACGATCTCGTCGTCGGAGACGCGCCCGAGCATGCGGACGTGCGCGCTGACGCCGAGCTGGGCGGCCAGCCCCCGCAGGCGCTCGGCATCGGGCCCGTCGCCGACGACCACGTAGGTCGCTCGCGGCACCTTGCGCAAGAGCGCCGGGAGGGCTGCGATCGCGGTGTCGATGCCCTTGTGGGGCTGGAGCCGCGCCACGGTGACGAAGCAGGGGCGGTCGAGCAGCTGGTGGCGCTCGCGGAAGCGCAGCGCTCGCTCGGCCGCGTCGGGCAGCTCGAAGCGCGCTGCATCGACGCCGTTGGGCACCACGTGGATCTTACCCGGATCGACACCCAGCCCGCGCGCGACGGAGGCGGTGTAGCGGCTCACGGCAAAGATCCCGTCGGCATCATGGAGCACGCGACGGCGCGCCGCGTCGTAGAAGCGCTGGGCCACGTTGATGCGCGCGGCGGGGCGCAGCAGCAGCTCACGACCGTGGGCGGCCACGAACACGTGCCGCGGGTGTCCCACGCGGCGGGCCAGCAGCGACCCGGGTGCGGTGTTCCACTGCGCGTGCAGGGCAGCATCGAAGCGCCCCGTGATCGCGCGCCGCATCATCGTGGGCAGGCCGCGCAGCGCGAGCGCGTTGGTCGACGAGCGCACCCGTCGCACGGCAAACGGCAGCTCGCGGTCGAGCGCCGCGGCGCCGGGGGCCATGGGCGCGATGACCTCGAGCGTCTCGCACCAGTGCACCAGTCGGCGCGCGAGCTCGAGGCTATAGGTCTGGATCCCGCCGACGTGGGGCGGGAAGTCCTGGCTCACCAACAACAGCCGCACTAGACCTCACCCTCCCCCGACGGCTGGGCGGACTCGGCGAGCTGGGCGAGCTTGGCGAGTCGGAAGCGATCGGCGATCCAAAGCGCCGTCGGCAGCAGCACCACCGAGGCGATGAGCGCGAGCGTCATGCCGGCGACGGCGGTCCATGCCATCGACTGCAGCCCGCGGTGGTTGGCGAACAAGATCCCGGCAAAGCCGCACACGGTGGTGAGCGAGGTGAGGAACACGGCGCCGCCGGTCTCGCGCAGCACGAGCCCCAGGTGGCCGGGCCCCGACTCGCGCCAGCGCTCGTAGATGTGCAGCGCGTCGTCCTGCGCCATGCCGATGAGCAGCGGCAGCACGATCACGTTGAAGAAGTTCAGCTTCCAGCCGAGCACCAGCATCAGCGCGACGACCCACGAGAGCGTGCTGCCCACCACGAGGACCACCACGGCGATGCCCCCGGCGCTGCGGAAGGTGAGGGTGGTGGTGATGAGCATCGCGATCGCGGCGAGCAGGAGCACGCGGGGGCCGTCGTGCTCGATGGCCTCGAACACCTCGGGGAGCACGAAGAATTCGGCGGCCACGCCCACCTCGCCCGCGGGGGTCTGCAGCGTGGCGAACGCGTCGTAGATGCGGCGGGCGTTGAGGTAGTCGGCCTTCGAGCCGCGGGTCCACGCGATCACGAACAGCCCCACGTTGCCGTCGACGTCCTCGAACTGCTGCTGCACCCAGCGGGGCAGCTGGGGCACGTCGATCGGGGCGGTGATCGAGAGCTTGTCGTACCAGGCGTCGATGTCTTGCTGGGTGGCGGCCGACATCGCGCTGCGCTTGGCGTCGAGCCGCGTGCGAATGTCGGCGATGATCTCGAGCTTGACGGCCTGCTCGGAGGGCACGAAGGCATCGATCGAGGTCACCGCGCCCAAGCGATCGGCCATGTCCATGCGCCGCTGGGGCTCGTAGGCGCGCAGCTGCTCGAGCGTGGCGGAGCTGGGCATGGTGCGCTCGGCCTCGGCGCGCTCGATCGCCAAGAACCGCGGCTCGTCGAGGCCAGGCGCGCGCTGCTTGGTGACCCCGCGCTTGGTCTCCACCCATTGCTCGGGGTCGGCGTCCCAGTCGCCGCCGGCCTCGTCGGGCCCGAGCTCGCCCGCGGCCCACTGCTCGGGGTCGGCGTCCCAGTCGTCGTCGGAGGGGACGGGTGCCGCGGTCGGCTCGGCGCGCGCAGGCTCGGGCGTCGAGCTGGGCGCCGAGCTGGGCGGCGGCGGCGTGGGCTTCTCCATCCCCTGCGGGGAGACGGCATCGATGAGGCTGGGCTCGCGGTTGGCATCGATCGCCAGCAACGCCGCGGCCTCGTGCGGCTGCATCACGCGCAGCGCCATCAGCTGCTCGTGCACGGCGCGCGCCTGCTCGCGGGTGTTGGTGAGCGCGATCGCGGGCGCGACCGTGAGCGCCTTGCCGATCGCATCGCGGTAGGTCGTCTGGCGATCGGCCGCTCTCTCGGCGTCCTCGGCGTCCTTGGGGCCCATCGCACGAAAATCGTATTCGAACTCCAGGCCACTCACGCCCCGCGCCGCGTATGCGGACACTCCGATACCCAGCATTGCGCAGATTGCCACGGTCGCCATCCCGAGCCGCCCCACCCAGCGCGGTAGCGTGCCGTCGGTCCCTCGCCGACGCGGCGGCGGCCACGGCCGCCAGCGCTCGCTCAGCACCACCGCGGCGGGCATCACGACCATGGACGTGAGCAGCGAGAGCAGCAGGCCAAAGCACGCGACCACGCCAAACTGCGCAAAGCCCTGGAAGTCGGCAATGGTGAGCGCGCCAAAGGCCAGGCCGGTACCGAGACCTCCGCCCATGTTCGAGCGGCCGGTGGTGGCCAGCGTGATCGCGAGCGCGGTGGGCCGTCGGTGGTCTCGCGCGCGCTCGTCGCGATAGCGCGCCAGCACGTGGATCGCAAAGTCGATGCCCAGCCCCAGCAGCACGGCGAAGATGAACGCCGAGACCAAATTGAGGACGTCGTAGACCACCCACGCGAAGGCGAGCGCGCCGGCACCGGCGACGAACAGCGGGCCCAGCACCAACGCCACCGCGCGCGCGCTGCGAAAGAACAGCGCGATGCTCAGCAGCAAGGCGAGGACCGCGGCGGCCGTGCCTCCGGCCACCTCTCCTTGGAGCTGCTTGGCGCGATTGCGATGCTGGATGAACGAGCCCTGGAGGTCGATCGAGAGCTCGGGGTGGAAGCGGGTGGGATCGAGCGCGGCGATGCGCGCCTCGAGATCGCCCTGCAGGCGATTGGCGAACTCGAGGTTGCTGCTCTCTTGCACGGGGCGCGCCTTGAGCACCATCAGCTGGCCGTCGTCGGCCTCGAAGTACTCGGAGCGGCCCTCTTCGAGCCCGTAGCGGCGGCGGATCTCGGCCTCGTCGAGGTCCAGCGGATCGGCCTCGGAGTGGGTACCGGCCTCGGGGTTGGCGGGGTCGGACTCGTCATCGACCAGCGAGAGCTCGCCGAACGCCTTGGTGCGGGTCTCCTCGAAGATGCGCTCGATCACCCGGCGGCGCAGATCGAGGAGGTCGTCGACGCTCGCGTAGAGCAGCGCATGGTGCTCGAAGAACGCGAGGTCGCGGCGGAACAGCGCCCAGCGCAGGTCGGGATGATCCTGCAGATCGGCGGCGAGCGCCTCGCCGAACGCGATGTTGGCCTCGCGCGAGGGGCTGCGGATGTCGACGTAGATGTCGCTCTGATTGCCCAGGCGCGCCGCCACGCGGTCCATGCCGGCCACCGAGGGGAAGTCGTCGGGCAGGAGCTTGCGCAGGCGCTGGTCCACGCGCAGCTGGCTGGCGCCCAGGCCGGCCAGGACCGCGAACGCGAGGGTGACCAGCATGATGAGCCCCGCGCGGCGCTCGATGAAGGCGGCGAGCCTCCGCGAGAACGGCGTGCCGCGGGTGGCCGCCTCGTTGGGTCCGCTCATCGGGTCCCTCGCTTGCGCGCTGCGGCGAGCAGGGCCTGCGCCTCTTCGAGCACCGCGGTGGCCACGTCGGGAGCCGACCAGCTCGGCGGAGCCGCGGGCGGCCGCGCGAAGAATGCGGTCAGGCGCGCGTCGTCGAGCGTGGGTAGCGGTCCGCCGTCGCCGAGCCCGGCCTCGCGCAGCATGAGTACGTTCAGCAGCTGTTCGTCGTCGCCTTCGGCGTGCAGGGCCATGAGCGGCACGCCGAGCGCCACGCACTCGCCGATGAGCTGGCTGCCCGCGGTGGCCACCACGGCGCGCGCTTGGCTCAGCACCTCGATGAAGCGAGCGCGGGAGGGCAGCTCGTGCTGAATTCCGGGGACGCCCGGGTCGCGAGTGGCAAAGAGGATCACGGGGGGGTCCAGCGCGGCAAGGCGCTCGATCAGCGAGCTCGGCGCGTCGTCGCGGAAGTAGCACAACAGCGGGCCTTCGGGCGTGCGCGGCGTCGCAGCGCGCGGCGGGGGCTCGAGGCATGGCTGCGCAAGGCGACCGCGCCGCACGGGCAGGGGAACGAAGCTCACCGCGATGTGCCGCTGCGCCCCGAGCGTGGAGATCGCGGCCTTGAGCGCCTCGCGGCGCCACGGGGCCGCGGGGAGCGAGGGGGGGCGCACGCAGCAGTGGAAGACGAGGCCGTGGCCTACCGCGATGCTCGGGCGGCCGCTGGCGCGGGCGGCGAGGGTGCCGGGGAGATCGCCATCGGAGACCACGAGATCCACGCGCTCACGTCGCAGTGCGGCCACCGCCGCGCGCACGCGGGTGGCGAGCAGGCGCGGCGTCTCGCGACCGGTCGTGGGCAGCAGCGAGCGCACGGCGTGCGTGGTCACGTGGTCGCGCAGCAGCGGCTCCGCGGCTTCGCCCGCGAACGCCACGACGTCGAGGCCGGCGCGCTGCAGGCAGGAGATCACCGCACGCGAGCGCGTGGCATGACCGCGGCCGCGACCGTGCACGTAGTAGTGGATGAGCGGCATCGTCGAGCGCGGCCGAGGATACGACGGCCGGCGACTCAGGAGTCGTGGGGCACGGCAGGGTCGGCGTCGGTGCTCGCGGTCGCGCCCTCGTCTGCCCCTGCCGCCGGGCTCGGGGTCGCGCTGCTCGGGGCCACTCTGCGCTTGCTTCGTCGGCCCAGCATCTGGCGGCCGCGGGCCTCACGACCCGCCGTGCCGAGCACCACCAGCACGAGCCCGCCGATCACGGCCTTGTCGCTGCGCGTGGGAAACTCGTGGGGCTCGTTCGCCGGCGCGGTGGCGCAGGTGATCGCGCCGCCTAGGCACAACACCAGGCCCACGACGAACAGGATCGGGCGCGCGGGCATCGGTTCCGTTGTAGCGCTCGGGAACCAGCCCGCCAATGCTGGAATTTCGTAAGGAGATCGGTCGTACTGTGAGCCGGGCTGGGGCTCAGCCGTAGGTGGGTCGACGGGCCTTGTTCACGGTCGACACGATCACCAGCAGCAGCACCCAGGTGGCCGTGTCGAGCAAGACGTAGGGCCAGTACAGGGAGGCCGTCAGCTCGAAGATCTCGCCGATCGGCAGGTCGTGCAGGCCCATGGCGAGCTCCGGTACGAGCATGATCTCCCGCGCCAGCGTATTGAGCATGGCCATCGGGATCACGAGCAGCCAGGTCAGCCACCACGCTCCCGCGAGCGCCGTGGGCTTCCCCAGTGACTTGAGCGCATCACGCACGGTCAGCCACGGCAGGATCGCGTTGGCCAGCGGGATGAACCACCCGCCCACCGCCATCCCGGGCGACCAGCTGGTGCTCCCTCCGGTGTTTCGGATCGCCACGAACACGCGGTAGATCCACACCAGGAACGTGATCATCGCGACCAGGGTCACGAGGTTCTCGAGCCCCAAGAGGCCCAGGTCGAGCATCCGTAGGGTATCGCCCTGCTCGGCCGTGATCGGGCCCGCGGGCACGGCTACGCGGAAGGTCACGTAGTTGAGCACGCGCATGGCTGCGCGGATGCCGAGGAGGACGACCAGGGTGCCGCCGAGGCTACGAACCTTGGCGAAGGGATCGACGAAGGTGGGACGCACGCCCAGCAGGACGTGCGTGGTCGCGGACGGTTGCGGCCGGATGCGGCCGGTTGCGACCTACTCGCGCAGCTTGGTGAGCAGCGCGTCGATGTTCTTCTTGGCGTCGCCGAACCACATGTCCGAATTCTCCTTGAAGAACAATGGGTTGTCGACGCCAGCGTAGCCCGTGCCCATCGACCGCTTCATCACGATCGTGCAGCCGGCCTTCCAGCACTCGAGCACGGGCATCCCCGCGATCGGCGACTTGGGATCATCGAGCGCCGAGGGGTTCACGATGTCGTTGGCCCCGATCACCAGCGCGACCTCGGTGCCCGGGAAGTCGTCGTTGATCTCGTCCATCTCGAGCACGATGTCGTAGGGCACGCTCGCCTCGGCGAGCAGCACGTTCATGTGCCCGGGCAGGCGCCCCGCCACCGGGTGGATCGCGAAGCGCACGTTCTTCTTCTTGGCGCGCAGGATCTTCACCACCTCGGACAGCGAGTGCTGGGCCTGCGCGACCGCCATGCCGTACCCGGGGATGATGATGACCGACGCGGCGTCCTTGAGGCGCGCGACCACCTCGTCGACCTCGATCGAGGTGAACTCGCCCTGCGGGGTCGTGCTGGCCGTGGCCGGGCCCCCGCCATCGGTGCCGAAGCCCCCCAGGATCACGCTGATGAACGAGCGGTTCATCGCGGCGCACATGATGTAGCTGAGGATCGCGCCGCTCGAGCCGACCAGTGCGCCGGTGATGATGAGCAGGTCGTTGCCGAGCATGAAGCCCGCCGCCGACGCGGCCCAGCCCGAGTAGCTGTTGAGCATGGAGACCACGACCGGCATGTCGGCGCCGCCGATGGCCATGACCATGTGCACGCCGATCACGCAGGCGATGCCCGTCATGATGAGCAGCGACACCAGGCCGGGGTGATCGCTCCCGTGCCCCGCGGCCACGAACTCGTAGCCGAGGTAGCAGGAGCCGATCACCATGGCGAGGTTGGCCACGTGGCGCCCGGGGAGCATCAGCGGCTTGCCGCTGATCGAGCCGCGCAGCTTGCCGAACGCGACCACCGAGCCCGTGAACGTGATCGCGCCCACGAACACGCCCACGTAGATCTCGATCTGGTGGATGTTCAGCTCGGTGCCCGAGAGCGTGTTGGGGCCGAGGTAGCTGGCGATGCCCACGAGCACCGCGGCCAGGCCCACGAAGCTGTGGAGCACGGCCACCAGCTCGGGCATGGAGGTCATGGCCACGCGCGCGGCGAGCACGGCCCCGATGATGGCGCCGGGAATGATCGCGGCCGCGAGCACGCCGTAGCCGGCCCCGCTCACGCCCGCCCCGGCCGTGGTGGCGACCAGCGCGATCACCATGCCGATGATCCCGTAGAGGTTGCCGCGGCGCGCGGACTCTTGGTTGGAGAGCCCGCTGAGGCTCAGGATGAACAGGGCGCTAGCGGCGATGTATGCGACGGTGAGCAGGCTCTGGGACATGTCCTGTTCCCTCTACTTACGGAACATCTGGAGCATGCGCTGGGTGACCAAGAAGCCGCCCGCGATGTTGATGGTTGCCACGAGGATCGCGGCCGCGCCGAGGATCACCGTGGCGGACATGGACGGGCCCGAGACCTGCAGCATGCCGCCGATGATGATGATGCCGCTGATCGCGTTGGTCACGCTCATCAGCGGGGTATGGAGCGCGGGGGACACGTTCCAGATCACCTGCCAGCCCACGAAGATCGCGAGCACGAACACGGTGAAGTGCACCAGGAAGGAAGGCGGTGCGCCGATGCCCACGCCGATGAGCGCGGCTCCGGCCACCAGCAGCGGCAGCGGCGAGCCGGGCTTTCCGCTGCCGTGGCCGTGGCCCTTCTTCTTGACCACGATCGGGGCCGAGGAGCCCACGGCCTTCTTGACCTCGCCGGGCGAGGGCTCGGGTCGCTTGGGGGGCGGCCAGGTGACCTCGCCCTCGTGGGTGACCAGGGCGCCGCGCACGACCTCGTCCTTCACGTCGATCGTGAAGCCCTCGGCCTTGCCCATGTCGTCGAGCAGGTGCGAGATGTTGCTGCCGTAGAGCTGACTGGCGACCGAGGCGAGGCGGCTGGTGAGGTCGGTGTGCCCCACGATGCTCACGCCGTTGTGGACGACGACCTTGCCGGACTGGGTGAGCTCGCAGTTGCCCCCTTGCTCGGCGGCCAGGTCGACCACCACCGAGCCCGGGCGCATGGCCTCCACGTGCTCGCGGGTGATGAGCCGCGGCGCCGGCTTGCCGGGGATCAGCGCGGTGGTGATGATGATGTCGACTTCCTTGGCCTGCGCGAGGAACAGCGCCATCTCGGCCGCGATGAACTCGGGGCTCATCACCTTGGCGTAGCCGCCGGCCCCGGCCCCGTCCTCCTCGAACTCGAGCTCGAGGAACTCGGCGCCCATGCTCTCGACCTGCTCCTTCACCGCCGGGCGGGTGTCGAAGGCCCGCACGATCGCGCCCATGCCCCGCGCCGCGCCAATCGCGGCCAAGCCCGCCACGCCCGCGCCGATCACCATGACCTTGGCCGGCGGCACCTTGCCCGCGGCCGTGATCTGCCCGGTGAAGAAGCGGGGGAAGTGGTTGGCCGCCTCGACCACCGCGCGGTAGCCCGCGATGTTGGCCATGGAGGAGAGCGCGTCGAGCTTCTGCGCGCGGCTGATGCGAGGCACCTGGTCCATGCCCAGCGCACTGATCTTGCGCTCGGCGAGCATCTCCACGAGCGACGTGTTCTGCGCCGGCCACAAGAAGGAGATGAGCGTGGTGCCCTCCTTCATCAGCTCGACCTCTTCGCTGCCCGCGGCGGGGTGGTACCCGGGCGGGCGCACCTTCGCGACGATGTCGGCCTCGGCGTAGAGGGCGACCGGACCGTCGACGACCGTGCATCCGGCGGCCTCGTAGGCCGCATCGGGAAAGCTCGCCTCGATGCCGGCGCCGGTCTCGATGAGCACCGTGAAGCCTTGCTTCTGCAGCCGCTTGGCGGTGTCCGGCGTGGCCGCCACCCGCCGCTCGCCTTCGAAGATCTCCTTAGGAATGCCGATTTTCATGTGGAGCAGATCCCGCGCGCGCGGGAGAGATACCACGGCCGGCGCAAACCCGGCCAGCGTGGCGCTACGGCCCCCAAGGAAGGCCTCGGGCCGGGGTACCCTCGCACCGATGGCGAGCGACGACCCACTCACCCACTTCACGCCCGCCGGGGCGGCTCACATGGTGGAGATCGAGTCCAAGCCGGAGACCGCGCGGCGTGCGGTGGCGCTGGCCCGCGTCCGCATGGCCCCCGCCACGCTGCAGCGCATCGTCGACGGCAAGGTCGGCAAGGGCGACGTGCTCGGGGTGGCTCGCATCGCAGCCATCGCCGCGACCAAGCGCTGCGCCGAGCTCATCCCGCTGTGCCACCCCGTGCGCCTCACCGCGGTGGCCGTGACCTTCGAGATCCTCGAGGCGCTGCCCGGGGTGGAGGTCCGCGTCGACGTGCATGCGATCGACCGCACCGGTCCCGAGATGGAGGCGATGATGGGCGCGAGCGTGGGGGCGCTGACGATCTATGACATGTGCAAGGCGATGGACCGCGGGATGACGGTGGAGAAGGTGGTGCTGATCGAGAAGCAGGGCGGGAAGTCCGGGCACTGGCAGCGCGAGGGGTGAGGGCGGGGAGCCCTCCATTCGGGCTTGCGTGGTACGCTCACCGAGATGGTCGACGAGCCGAAGCTCGAGGATCCGCAGACGGAGATCTTCCGCCGGATGACGCCGGAGCAGAAGCTCCGCGCGGCGGAGCGGCTCTACTGGTCGGCGCGGGCGCTCAAGGCGGCGTGGTTTCGCGTCGAGCATCCCCAGTGGAGCGAAGCGGAGGTGAGCAAGGCCGTGCGCGACGCGTTCTTGTTCCACCATGAGTGACTTGTTCACACTGTTCACCTCGCGCCTCGAGGCGGCGGGGATCGACGCCATCGTCACGGGCAGCGTGGCGGCAATGCTCTACGGTGAGCCGCGGCTCACCCATGACATCGATCTCGTGGTCTTACTCGACGAGCGGAGCATTCGAGCGTTGGTTCGAGCGTTTCCCGACGAAGAATTCTACTGTGCGCCGGCCGAGGTGATCCGTGTCGAGGCTCAGCGCGCGCAGCGGGGCCACTTCAACATCATCCACCATGAGACGGGCTTCAAGGCCGACATCTACATCTGCGGCGAGGATCCGCTGCATCGTTGGGCTCTCGCCAACCGACGCCGGATTCCGCTCGGTGACTCGGTCATCAGCGTGGCGCCACCCGAGTACGTGATCGCGCGCAAGCTCCAGTACTACCGCGAGGGGCACAGCGCCAAGCACATCAGCGACATCCGCGGGATCCTTCGACAGCAAGGAACGGACATCGACAGCAAGGAGCTGGAGTCGAGGGTGGCGGAGCTCGGAGTGCAGGCGGAGTGGGCCGAGGTCGGGGACGAGTGATGCGGTAGGCTGCCGAGCGCTAGTTCGCTCGACCCGCACGGACACACGATTCTCACCCTCGCTTGAAATTGCCAGCCGCCGTGGCCGCCGCCGCCGCTCTGCGACCCCTCCAACCCGCCGTTGCAGCCGCCGACGCACCCCGCTACGCTGGCGCGGGCCGCAGGCGCTGAGGCTCATGGTCGACCAGCCAGAACATCCGCCCACGCTCGAGCTCGACGGCGCGCGCCTGCGCCCGCTCCGTGCAGCCGACGCGGACGCATTCTACGCCTACCTGCGGGATCCCGCCGTCACGGAATTGACTAGCTACTCCGTTCCATCGGTGCCACTCGTCGAGAGCATGATCGAGCGAGCCATGAGCCGCTGGGCGGCGGGTGAGCTGTCCAAGTGGGGGATCGCGCGGTCACACGATGATCAGCTCATTGGCACATGCGGCTTCAACGATTGGTCCAAGGTGCATCGCTGGGCAGAGCTGGGTTTCGACCTGGCGCAGGCGCACTGGGGCAAGGGACTGATGCGCCAAGCGGTGGCCAGTGTGCTCGAGTGGGGGTTCGGACAGGACCAAGTCGATCGCGTGCAGGCCTTCGTCCGGGTCGACAACATGCGCTCGCAAGGCTTGCTCGAGCGCGGCGGGTTCGTGCGCGAGGGCTGCCTGAGGAGCTATCGCGTGTGTCGCGGACAACGCCACGACTTCTACCTCTACGCGTTGCTGCGCGCGGACTGGGCGGCTCCCGGTTGACGGTGGGTCGTGTGGCTCAGGCCTCGGGCGGGAACAGCCGGCCAACGTCGAGCTCGATCTGCTCGAACGGAGGAATCCTCGCCACGTCGCCGTCGCTGAAGCGGCCGGCTTCGCGCCATGCTCCTTCATCGAGCACGAGCGCCTCGAGCACGCGGTCGATGGGATCGATGAGCCACAGCGCGGGTACGCCGACCTCCGCGTAGAGGCGTGTCTTGGTCACGCGGTCGTGGCGTGCGTTGGATGGCGAGGTGACCTCGCAGACCCAGTCGGGGACGAGCTCGATCGGTCGTGCATCCCAGGGCGCGGGCAGCCGCTCGCGGCGCCAGCCCGCGAGGTCGGGGCGCACGATGTCGTGGACACCCAGGCGCACGTCGATCTCGATCAGGATCCACCAGCCGCCGGGGCCGCCATAGCCGTCGTCGTCGTCGAACGGACCGCCCACGAAGCGGCGCAGCGCGCCTTGCACCTTGGAGTGACGCGGGCTGGGGGAGGGCTGGACCTGTAGCGTGCCGTGGATGACCTCGGCCTTGACGCCCTCGGGCAATCCGAGGAGATCGTCGTAGGTCGCGCGCTTGTGGGCGGGATCCATCACGGCCCGACCATCATGACAGATCACCCGCGGTGGATCACCCGCGGTGGATCACGGCTTGCGCCGCAGGGTGGCGTCGTACTCGACGACCTTTGCGGTCGGTAGCACGGTGCGGATCTGCGGGCGGATCACCTTGGCGTTGCCGACCACGACGACCACGGGGAGCGCGTGGATGTAGCGCAGCGCGGCCTTGCGGACCTCGGAGAGCTCGACGTGGGTGATCGTGTCGCGATAGGTCTGCCAGTAGCCGGGGGGGAGGCCATAGACGATCTGGTCCTCGACCTTGTCGACGATCTGATCGGGGGTCTCGATCTGGAGCGGGAACGAGCCGACGAGCTTGCGCACGATGGTCTCGAACTCGGCGCGCGGGGGGTCCTCGGCGCGCAGGCGAGCGATGTGCTCGAAGATGCCGGCGAGCATCGCCCCGGTGGTGGGGGTGCGAGTGTCGGTCTCGATCACGAATGCGCCGGGAGCCTGGCCCTCGGTGATCGAGGAGTAGATCCCGTAGGTGAGGCTGCGCTCCTCGCGAAGGTCTTGGAACAGCCGCGCGTTGGAGCCCCCGCCGAGGATCTCGTTGGCGATCTCGAGCGCGGCCCAGTCTTCGTGGTTGCGGGCGAGCGCGAGGTTGCCGACGCGGATCGTGGCCTGGGTGGCCTCGGGGCGATCGACCAGGTGCACGACGAGCTCGCCGGGTAGCTCGTAGCGCACGAAGCGGTTGAGCGGGTTGGGCGGGAGGTCCTTGAGCTGGGCGGTGGGCCACTTGCCGAACGCTCGCTCGGCGAGCGGCTTGGCGGTGTCGACGGTGATGTCGCCCGAGAGCAGCAAGAACGCGTTGTTGGAGCGATAGAAGGTGGAGTGGAAGCGGCGCACGTCGTCGACGGTGATGCGATCGATCTGCGCCTCGGTGGGTAGCGCGCGGCCGTAGGGGTGCTCGGACGGGTAGACGATCGAGTAGAACAGCGCGTTGGCCAGCTCGTTGGGCTGGGCGAGGCGGTTGCGCAGCCCGGCCTTGGCCTCTTGCTTGAGCTTGTCGAGCGCGGCGGACGGGAACTCGGGGTTCTGCACCTCGTCGGCCATCAGCAGCATCGACAGCGTGAGGTTGGTGGAGAGCCCGTGCGAGAACACGGTGGACACATGGGTGCTGGCATAGGCGCGGAGCGTGCCACCCACGGACTCGATGGCCTCGTCGAGCTTGGCCTTGGAGCGACTGCGCGTGCCCTCGCCCAGCATGCGCGCGGTGAGGTTGGTCAGGAGCTCGTCGTCCATGGTGCCCGCGCGCACGACCACCTGTGCGGTCACGATCGGCACCTCATGGTTCTCGATCACGTAGACCGCGAGGCCATTGGCCAGGCGAAAGTCGGCCACCTCGGGGAACTTGACCGGCTTGGGCGCGGTGGGAGGCGGCGGCGCGGGCCAGGTGCGGCCGCGCGGGGCAACCTCGGGGTCGCTGGGGCCTGGGTCGGAGCCGCCGTTGCCACCCGGAGGCACGGTGCCGGCACCGTTGGTCTCGCAGCCGCCGCTGCAGGCGAGCAGCAGGCACACGAGGCCGCGGGCGATGCGGGTCGCGATCGTCTTCACTGGGCGCCCTCCTCACCAGGCTTGGCCGCGGTCTTGGCCGCCGGCTTGGGCACGATCTCGAGCGTGAGCCAATTGTCGGTGAGGTAGCGGTTGGCCACGCGCTTGATGTCCTTGGCGGTGACCTTGCGGTACTTCGCGAGCTGGGTCAGCGCGTGCAGCGGGTCGTCGTAGAACAGCGCGCCCTGGGCGATCTCGCGGGCGCGGCCGTTGTTGGTGGCGAGCTCCGAGACGGTGTCCACCGTGAGCTGGTTGACGGCCTTCTGCAGCTCCTTGGAGGTGATCCCGCGCGATTTCACCTTGGAGACCTCGTCCCTCACGAGCGACTTGATCGCGGCGAAGCCAGTGCCGGGCGCGGGTACGAACGCACCCGCGGCGAGACCCGCGTCGATGCCCCCGCCCATCGAGTCGGTGGGGATCGAGGCCACGACCATGCGGCGCTCGTCCTTGAGCAATCGAGTGATGCGCGAGGAGTCGCCGCGCAGCAGCACGTTCATCAGGATCCGCACCGCTTGGGAGTCGGCGTCGCTCTCGGGCACGGTCTTCCACCCGATGAGGTAGAGCGGCTGCGGGGCCAAGCGATCTTCGAATGTGCGCTCGAACGGAGCGGAGATCGCATGGTCGATGGCGGGCCGCGCCGCGCGGTCGGGGCCCCGCGGCAGCCCGCCGAAGCGCTCGTCGACCTTGCGCTCGAGCTCGTCGTACTCGACATCGCCCACCACGGACATGACCGCGTTGTTGGGCACGTAGTAGCTGTCGAAGAAGCGCTGCACGTCGGCCGTGGTGGCGGCGGAGAGGTCTTCGGAGCTGCCGATGGTGGTGTGGCCGTAGCCGGTGCCCGACCAGGCCTCGGCGAAGAAACCGAGCAGGCCCATCACGTAGGGGCGGTTCTCGAAGCGCAGGGCTCGCTCCTCCTTCACCGCCTCGCGCTGGTTCTCGAAGTTCTCGTCGGTGACGGCGAGCGAGCGCAGGCGGTCGGCCTCGAGCCACAGCACCATGTCGAGGAAGTGGCTGGGGACGACCTCGTGATACTGGGTGATGTCGGCGGTGGTGAACGCGTTGAGCGTGCCGCCGGCCCCTTGGATGTACTTGAAGTGACCGCCCTCGGGCACGTTCTCGCTGCCCTTGAACATCATGTGCTCGAACAGGTGGGCGAACCCGCTGCGCCCCGCGACCTCGTCGCGCGAGCCCACGTGATAGGCGATGTGCAGCGCGAACATCGGGGTGCTGTGATCCTCGAGCACGAACACGCGCAGCCCGTTGCTGAGCGTGAAGTGCCGAACCTTCATCTCGATGCCGAGCACGCTGCCCTTCACCTCGCCGCGCGAGGCCACTTGGGCGGCGGCGGAGGTGGAGATCGACAGCGCGCCGACGAGGGTGAGACCGAGGGCCGTAGCGGCGGTGGCACGGCGCCAAAAGGAGGGAATGGGCATCGTACGGGCTCCTTGGCGGCGATATTGCGCGCGGCGCGAGGTGGGAGGACCGTAGCAGGGTCGCGACCGTCCGAACAACTCCAGCATCCCCTGCATCGACCGCGGCATCGACCGCGGCATCGGGCAGGCTCTGGCTCGCGCGGCGACGGCCCTCCACCGGGGTTTCGCGGGCCCCATGCTATAACGGGCACCCGGTGACGGCCCCGCGCCCTCGCGTGCTCCTTGCTCATATGGACGCTGCGACCGCAGCGTGGCTGGGCGACTGCCTCGCGACCCTGGCCGACACCCGTATCGCCCATGGCGCCGCCGAGCTCGAGGATGCGCTCGGGCAGGATGTCCAGGCGCTCATCACCGGGCTGTCGCTTCGCGATCCCCAGCTGGGGTCGCTGCTCGATGCGGTGGGCCGGCTTCCGCTGCTCGTCGTGGCGAGCGACAAGGACGCGCCCGCACCCGCCGATGAGCGGATCTTCTTCGTGCTCTCGCGACAGCTGCCCGCGGCCGACGTCGCCGCGCTGGTCCACAGCGCGGTGATCGACCGATCACTGGCCGCCGAGGAGATCGCCTCGCCGGCCGCGGCGGCCCGCCTCCAGCGCGTGCTGGCGCTGTCGAGCCGGTTCGCGACGCGCAACGACCTCCAGTCGGCGGCGGGCGTGGCCGAGGACGCCACCCAGCAGCTCACGCGGGCCGATCGGACGTACTGTTTGTTCCACGACGCGGACAGTGGCTCCGTGTGGACCGAGACCGAGCCCACCCGCGAAGGCCGGGCCGCGATGGGCCTCGTGGGCTTTGCGGCGCGGACCGGACGCTCGTGCGCGGTGGAGCGAGCGCGCGACGACCCGCGCTACGTGGGTGCGCTCGACGACCCCGAGGGCGATGGGCGAGAGCGCCTGCTCGTGCAGCCCGTGGTCGGCCCCGACGGCCAGGTGCAGGCGGTGCTGGTTGCGGTGCGGATCGGCAGTCGCGATCCGTTTACCCCCGAGGAACGCCAGCTGCTCGCGACGTTCGCCCAGAAGACCGGGCCGATGATGCATCACCTCGCGTTGATGGTCGAGACCGAGGCGGTGCTGCGCGCCGAGCGGGAGCAGCAGGAGCGCCTGTATCGACGAGAAGCGCTGAACGCCTACGGGCAGGTCGGACACCGCGGCGATGTGGTGCGGATCTCTCCGGCCTGGATCCGCTGGGCCTACTGGGTGCTGCTCGGGCTGTCGATCGCCAGTGTGGTCTACCTGTGCGTGGGGCGGGTCGATCAGCACAGCGCGGGCCCGGCCATCATTCGCCTCCACGCGCGCACCGAGATCACCGCCCAGAGCAGCGGCGCGCTGGTCTCGGTGGAGGTCTCGCCCGGCGAGCGCGTGGAGGCCGATCAGCTGCTCGCGCGGCTCGACGACACCGAGGCGCGCGCCAGCGTGCAGCAGCTCCAGCGCGAGTTCGACGACCAGCTGCGGCGACGCCTGCTCGATCCCTCCGATGCGGTCGCGCTCCAGTCCGTGTTCACGCTGCGCGGCCAGCTCGCGAGCGCACGGACCGTGCTCGACCAGCGCCAGCTTCGCGCGTCGCGGGCCGGCGTCGTGAGTGACATTCGCATTCGGCCCGGTCAGCACATCACGATGGGGGAGATCGTGCTCTCGTTGCTCGACGAGGCCGATGACCGCCACGTGCTCGCGCTGCTGGCCGGTGCCGATCGGCCGCAGCTGCACCCGGGCATGCCGCTGCGGCTCGAGATCTCCGGCTATCAGTATGCCTACCAGGAGCTCGTCATCGACTGGGTCAGCGACGAGATCATCGGGCCCAACGAGGCGCGACGCTACTTGGGACCGCAGGTGGCCGACACGCTGGTGATCGCGGGCCCGGTGGTGCTCGTGCGCGCGCGACTGCCCGAGCGCAGCTTCGAGGCCGACGAGGAGACCTACCAGTATCACGATGGAATGCTGGCCACCGCCGAGGTGGCCGTTCGCGCGGAGCCGATCATCGTGACCCTCTTTCCGTTCCTGAAGCGAATCTGAGGCGATGCCGAGCGCAGGACCAGAGCACGAGCGCGGCCCGGCCCCGCACCCGCCCCGGCCGGAGGAGCAGGAGCCGGAGCGGGACGTGGGGGAGACCTTCCCTGCGCTCGGGCGGCTGAAGTGGCGGTCCAGTCGCAAGCGCGTGCCCGTCGTGCAGCAGCTCGAGTGGGCAGATTGCGGCGCGGCGTGCTTGGCGATGGTGCTGCGCTTTCACGGGATGGAGGTGCGCCTCGAAGACGCCCGCCAGGCGGTGGGCGTGGGCCGCAACGGCGCCAGCGCGCTCTCGATCCTCAAGGCGGCCCAGACCTACGGGATGCGCGGGCGCGGGCTGTCGCTCGAGATCGAAGACCTGCGCTACCTGCCCAAGGCCTCGATCCTCCACTGGGAGTTCAACCACTTCGTGGTGTTCGAGCGCGTGGTTCGCGACGCGGTCGAGATCGTCGACCCGGGTCATGGGCGGCGACGCGTACCGATGGCGCAGTTCCGCCGCTCGTTCACTGGGATCGCGCTCACCATCGAGCCGACCGCGCAGTTCGAGCCCTCCAAGGCCGGCCGCAGCCGCACCTGGAATTACCTGCGCCAGCTGCTCGGCCAGCGCCACCTGCTGTGGCGGGTGGTCACGACCTCGGTGCTGCTGCGGCTGCTCGCGCTCGCGCTGCCGATCCTGACCGCGCTCATCGTCGATCGCGTGGTGCCGCGGGGAGACACGCAGCTGTTGCTCGTGGTCGCGGTCGGGCTAGCGGCGGCGATGGGCTTCCAGCTGCTGTCGACGCTGATCCGCGCCCACTTGCTGCTGCAGCTGCGCACGAACCTCGATACGCGGCTCACCCTCGGCTTCCTCGATCACCTCGCCGATCTGCCCTACGCGTTCTTTCAGCGCAGGTCGGCGGGTGACCTGATGATGCGGGTCTCGAGCAACTCCACCATCCGCGAGATGCTGACCTCGAACACGCTGTCGGGCCTGCTCGACGGCACGCTGGTGTTCGTCTACCTGGGCCTCATCTTCGCGATCCACTCCGGGCTCGGCGCGCTGACGCTCGGCCTCGGGGTGCTGCAGGTGTTCGTGTTCTTGTTCTCGCGCAAGCGCGTCGCCGACCTGATGAGCGAAGACCTCGAGGCCCAGGCCCGCGCGCAGAGCTACCTCGTGCAGATCCTCGCGGGCATCGAGACGCTCAAGGTCGCGGGCGCCGAGCACCGCGCGGTCGAGCACTGGTCCAATCTATTCGTCGACGAGCTCAACGTCTCGCTCAAGCGCGGCCGCCTGCGCGCCGTCCTCGACACCGCGATGGGCGTGCTGCAATCGGGGGCGCCGCTGCTCGTGCTGAGCTTCGGGGCGGTGGCGGTGATCGAGGGCGACCTCACGCTGGGCAGCATGCTCGCGCTCAATGCCCTGGCGGCCGGCTTCTTGATGCCGCTGGGGTCGCTGGTGAACAGCGCGCTCCAGCTACAGCTGCTGGGCAGCTACGTGGAGCGCATCGACGACGTGCTGAGCGCAGAGCGGGAGCAAGGCCAGGGCAAGGTCCAGCAGCCGGGGCGCCTCTCGGGGATGATCCGCGTTCGCAACGTCTCGTTTCGCTACGGGCCGCAGTCGCCGCTGGTGGTGCGCGAGGTCTCCATCGAGATCCAGCCCGGGCGCTGCATCGCGATCGTCGGGAAGTCTGGGTCGGGCAAGTCCACGCTGGCGAGCCTGCTGCTCGGTCTCTACCGACCCACCGAGGGCGGGATCTACTACGATGATCACAACCTCGCGGATCTCGACCTTCGTCAGGTCCGCCGTCAGCTCGGCATCGTGCCCCAGCACCCGTTCATCTTTGGTCGCTCGGTCCGCGAGAACATCGCGATCTCGGACCCCTCGATCCTGCTCGAGCGCGTGATCGCGGCCGGTCGCCTGGCCGCGATCCACGACGAGATCATGGCCATGCCGATGGGCTACGAGACGATCTTGGCCGATGCCGGGGCCTCGCTCTCGGGCGGGCAGCGCCAGCGCATCGCGATGGCGCGAGCGCTCGTCAACAACCCGGCGATCCTGCTGCTCGACGAGGCCACCAGCTCGCTCGACAACACGGCCGAGCGCGCGGTGATGGACAACCTCGCGGCGCAGCAGTGCGTACGCATCATCATCGCCCATCGCCTGAGCACGATCGCATTCGCCGACGAGATCATCGTGATGGACGAGGGGCGCGTGGTCGAGCACGGCACCCACGACGAGCTGATCGCGCTCGAGGGCCACTACCATGCGCTGGTGACCGCGCGAGTCGGAGGCCCGACCCATGCGTGAGCGCTCACTCGCGCCGCTGCTGGCCCTTGTAATCAATGCGGGGTGCTCGGGGGCCAAGCCCGACCCCTCGGCGGAGGCGCCGCAAGTCGAGACGGTGCCGGCGGTCGAGCCTGCGCCCGTGGTGGCCGCGGTCGATCGCGGCTACGTGGGGGTCGTGATCGCGGGAGAGTCGGTCGACGTCGCGCCCAAGACCACGGGCGAGCTGGTCGCGGTGTACGTGCGCACGGGCGACCGCGTGGAGGGGGGCGATCGCATCGCCACGCTCGACGATCGGCGCGCGCACGAGGAGCTCAAGATGACCGCGGCCTCGCTGCGCTCGGCGCAGGCGCGGCTGCATCAGGCCAAGATCGATGCGAAGGAGACCCGTCGCAAGTACGTCGAGCTCGAGGCACTGGTCCGGGCCGGGCACGCCAGCCGCTCGAGCCTGCGCGAGGCCGAGTACGAGCAGTCCCGCGCCAACGCGACGGTGATCGAGGCCCAGGCCGAGGTCGCGACGCTGCGGGCCAGCCGTGAGCAGCGCGAGCGCGAGCTGGCCGAGACCACCCTCATCGCGCCGTTCTCGGGCAAGATCGCCGAGCGCTACGCCGACGCGGGGACCGTCGTCGACGCGGGCTCTCGCATCGTGCGGCTCATCAGCGGCGACACGCTGTGGGTCCGCTTTGCGGTGCCCCCGACCGACATCGGGCGCCTGCAGGTGGGCGACGTGGTGGCCGTGGAGCTCGAGACCCTGCACAGCGAGATGCACGCGACGATCCGCCAGGTCGCGCCGGAGGTCGACGGTGCCTCGCGCCTCGTGTTCGTCGAGGCTCAGCTCGAGCTGCCCGAGGACATGCAAGGCGGCGCGCAGACGGGCGCCGCCGCGTGGGTGAGACCGCTCGTCCGCGGCACCCCGCGCCCCTAGCGAGCCGTCTAGCTGTCTAGCTGTCTAGCTGTCTGGGGGGCGCCGGCCGATCACGGTCAGGTACGTATCGGCTCGCTCGGACGCGCGCTTGTCGTAGGGCCCGTCGAGCAGGTCATGGATCCGCGGCAGGTACTCCTCGACCAACCACTTCATTGGAGCACCAAAGAACTGCGGCAGCTTCTGGCCCCACACCCGCTCCTCCAAGATCTCGAGGTTCGCGGCGGCAAAGGCATCCATGACTTGTCGGTAGATGTTGGCGATCGCGGAGGTCGGGCGCAGCAGATCTTCGAGGCGAAGGATGACGAGCCGATGCGTGACCGCGACCCGCCCCCCGGGCTTCACCACGCGCGCCATCTCCGAGAGCATCGCGGGGCCGAGCCCGAGCTGCCAGATCACGCCCGTCCACTCGTTGACCGTCGCATCCGCGAACGCGTCGGGAAGCGCGACGCGCTGCGCCAGCCCCTTGCGAAACTGGATGTTCCCCCGCCCCGCCTCTGCCGCAAAACGGCGCGCGCGCTCGACGATGAGGTCCTCGTTCTCGATCGAGACGATCGTGCCCGTGGGTCCCACGCTCGGCTCGAGCCGCCGCGCCACGCGGCCCATGCCGCCGCAGAAGTCGACCACGGTGGCCCCCGCGCGCAGGCCGAGCAGCTCCGGGTTGTTGGGCAGCAAGTCTTCTCGCGACTTCACCCAGAGATCCTCGGCCTGCGGGACCTGGGCCCACAGCACGCGGTTCTCTCGCTTGCGCAGCTTCTTGCTCACCGCGCGCAGGTGAGCGCGTCGCAGCTGGGCGGCGAAGGTGTCGGGCGCGGCACCGCGCTCGGCGAGGGTACTGGCGCGCGCCGGCTCGTTGCCCAGGACTTCCTCGTCGGAGGCCAGGTTCGCGAGCTCCGCGTCGCCGAGCGTCTCGCTCAGCTGCGCGACCTCGCGCAGACACGCGTCGATGAGCTCCGCGCTCGAGCGAGGCTCGTCGAGCGCGAGCTCGAGGCTCAGCCCGGCGAGGCGATCGTCACGAACCCTCGCGACCAGTGGATCGAGCGCGTCGCGATCGACGAGCTCCGCGGCGCGCAGTCGCACGCGGCGGGTCGTCGACACGCCCGCAGCGACCAGCGCCACCTCGCTCGCGGTGGGCTGGGTCCACCGCCCTCCGCCACCGAAGTAGACCCGGGCGCCCAGCGCGAATAGCGCAGTCGCCAGGGCAGGCGTGATGGCCTCGTCGCTCGTCGAGACGAGGATGTCGTGCAGCCGCAGCGATCCCCCGCGCCGCGCGGCGGCCAGCGCCTCGAGACGATCCGCGAACGGACCGAGCTCCGCCGCGTGGAGCACGACGACGGGGGGCGAGGCATCCTCGCGCACGAGCTCGAGCAGCGCGGCCGGGCTCTCGATGGCCTCGAGCGGGAGCTCGAGGCGAGCCCGCTGCCGCCCCGCGAGGTAGGGAGCGCCGCGATGGCGCAAGAACGCGAAGTCCGGCTCCCCGACGCTCGCGGGGCCGAGCGCATGCACGAATCCATGGCGCGCGAGCGTACCGATCACCGACTCCACCAGTGGAGCATCGTCGAACTCTTCGGCGATCTCCGCGACGTGGGTGGGCTCGCGAAGACACTCGACGAGCTCGAGCAATCCGTCGCCTTCGGGGATCACCATCGTCGTGTCGAGCGCGGCGTCGAGCAGCAGGTGCATCGACGCCTTGCGATCGGCGACGACCTCGACGCTCGGGTCGAGCACCACGAGGGGATTGCCCGCAGGAAAGAGCGCAAGGCCCGGGGTGCGCGGGACATTCGCGACCATGTCCTCGACCAAGCTCTCGGCCAGGCTCTCGGCCAGGCTCTCGGCCAGGCTGGAGAAGCGTGCGAGCCCGTCGCGGCCGCTCCACTCGTCGAGCGCCGCGGGGAGCAGCACGCGTGCGTCGGCCGTCCACACGCTCACCTCGATGGCACCGGGCGCAACGATGCCGTGCGCGGCGGGGACGCGCAGGCCCTCGCGCTGCCAGGAAGGCCACACCTCGCGGACGAAGCGAGCGGCCGTGCACGGCAGGCTGACGCGGACGGCGGAGCGCCCTTCTAGGCGAAACCTCATTGGCGCACGACCGTGAGCTTGGCCCCTGGCTCGGTGCGCTCGGCCGGCAGGCCCACCACGTGCCGCGCCTTCTCCGTGGCAACCAGGCCCTCCTCGCGCAGGCGGGCCTCGTTGTCGAGCTGCGTGCGTGTCTTGGCTCCGTACTGCGAGACGATCTCGTGGTTGTCGATGTACTTCTCGAATCCCGCGCGGTAGTACAGATCCTTGGCCTCGGTGGAGCGGATCTCCTGGTAGGCGCTGGTGTGGACGAGCTGCTCGAGGATCGCCCCGATGTCTTGGCCGAGCCTCACCTCTCGTCGCACGTAGAAGCGCTCACCGCGGATGACCTCGACCTCCATGCCCTTGGCGGCGGCGACGTCGTCGTGGATCGGCCGCGCGAGGAAGTCGTACTCCAGTAGATCGGTGAGGTACTCGTGGTGCTGGGGCTCGGCGTGCTGCACGACCTCTTCTCGCCACCACGCGCGCAGCAGATCGTCGATCTCGGGGGACTGGTACAAGAAGCGCACGGCCTGATAGACGCGCGTCATGTCCAGCTTCTCCACGATGTAGGTCTGGATCTCGCGCAGCGCGACGGCGAGCGGCTCCTCGCGGCGCTGGAACCACTGCGCCATCGAGAGCAGCACGCGGGACTGCGTCATTCCGCAGAACAAGCGCGCCGAGTCCCAGATGTAGTTGAGGAACATGTGCTCGGCCATCACCCGCGCCCAGAACATGAACTCGTGCATGCGCCGGTTGTCGGCCAGCGTCATCGTGTTGTGGGCCAGGATGTACTCGTAGTCGTAGTCTTGCCCGCGGATGGTCACGAAGCCGTGCTCGACCCGCTCGCGATCGTAGGTGGTGTTGGGCAGCAGCAGGTTGGTGTACGTGGCGATCCTCGACACGTACTGGGCCACGCGATCGTAGCCCGCGAGGAACGAGTCGTAGGTCTCGCCGGGCAGGCCCCAGATCATCTCTGCGTACGACTCGAGGCCCTCGCGGTGCAGCCACTGGCACAGGTCCTCGAAGTCGTTGAGCTTCATGTTCTTGCGCCGGGAGCTCTCTAGCGCTGCGGGCTCGAGCGTCTGGATCGCGAGCGTGAAGTCGGCCTGAAGACCGGTGGCCTTCATGGTCTTGACCATGTCGTAGAATACCTTGCCCTTGTTCTTGGCCCACGAGACCGTGAGCGCGCGCGGGTACCCATGCTTGGCGCGCACGTCGAGGAAGTCGAGCAAGAACTCTCGATCGGCCGGCAGCATCCCGTAGTTGGCGTCGGCCAGCGCGATGTTCTCGACCCCGAGCGCGCCGAACAACGCGAGCTCGCTCTTGAGTCGCTCCTGGCTGAACGAGTGGATCTTCTGCCCCGTCGCGCCGCCCCAGTAGCAGAACGCACACTGATAGGGGCAGCCCCGGTTCGTCTCCATGGTCACGACGTCGTAGAGGAACTCGCCGTCGGCATCGAGCATCGGCATCGCGCCGGTGAGGAACGGCGAGGGGATCTCGTCGAGGTCGCGAATCCTCGCCTCGGCCGCGGTGGTGACCAGCGTGCCGTGCTCGTCGCGAAACGAGATCCCCTTGATGTCGTGCAGCTCGTGCTTGGCCCGACCGTCGAGGATCGCCCGCAGGAGCGCGCGAAACGGCTTCTCGCCCTCGCCGTTCACGACCACGTCGACGGCGGGATAGAGCTTGAACACGCGCTCGGCCTGGTGCGAGACGTGGGTGCCGCCGAAGATCGTCCAGCCGCTCGGCTTGATCTGAGCAAACGTCTCGGCGAGCTGGCCGAAGTTGCGAAAGTTCCAGCCGAACACCGAGCACGCCAAGATCTCGGGCGTGTCGTCGAGCAAGACCTCGGGGACCATGCGGATCGGGCGGTCGGGCCCCCGGTAGTTGTGGATGCGAAACTCGAGCGCCTCGGCGAGCCCTGGGTCGGCCATCGCGTAGGCCTTGAGGTACCCGAGCGCGAGCGGCATCGAGTACTTCGTCATGTCCCAGATGCCCTGGTGAACGAGGGCGACGGTTCGTTTGTTTGCCATAGTCGTTCTCGTCTCTCGGACTCAGTCAACCAAGAACACCGTGGCCCCGTGCTCGGTCACGAGCATGTGGCTGTCGATCTCATCGCCCACCGTGAAGCTCTGGCCGCGCGCCAGGTTGAAGGCGCGGCCGTCGTCGATGCGCAGCGTGCAGGCGCCCTCGACCACGAAGCCGATGTGGCCGCGCCGACACCAGTGGTCGGCCTCGTAGCCCGCCGAGAACTCGACCAGGCGCACGCGGATCGAGCCGAGCGAGGTCGTGCGCTCGAGCGCGCGGCCGTGGGTGCCCTCGAGCTCGCGCGCGGGCACGCTCGACCAGTCGATCGCGACGAATGCCTCTCCCAAGCCGATCGGTGTGCGGGTCATGGTTGTGCGGGTCATGATGGCCTCACGAAGCGGACGAGTTGCTCTTCGAGTAGATCGCCGAGTACGCACAGGACGTCGTCTTCGCCCAGGTGCGCGAGGATCGGGGCGAGGGCCCGCGGCGGCGTGGGAGCGTGCAGGGCGGTGAGCGCTTGCACCGCGTCGGGGGTGAGCTGCGCATACTCGACCGCGTCCTCGCAATTGGGGAGCGACACGGCAAAGTGGCACGGGCCTGGCTCGAGCGGAGTCTTGCCCAGCGCGGTGGTGGGAGCTTGGAGCCACGGGGTGAGGTCGTGCTCGGTCCGCGCCAGCTCGAAGTGGTTTCGCGCCTGCACGAGCCATCCATCGAGCGCGTCGTAGGACTCGCCCGCCTCGGGGTCGAAGCCCGCGTCGCCCTCGCAGGCGCTCTCCCACGAGGGGTCGCTTCCGAGTCGCAGCTGCAGGCGTAGCGCGGCCTCGTCGAGGGCGAGCACGTCGGACCAGCCGGGGTGCTCGCGGAACTCGGCCTGAAGGCGCAGCAGCTCGATGAAGCGCAGCGCGGTGCGGCAGAAGTTGGGGCCGTCGTCGGCGTAGCCCGACCAGCGCGTGTACTCGAGCGTGATCTCCTCGCGACGCGCCTCGCCGGTCTGGTCGAGCAGCCGCTTGGAGAACGGAGCCATGAGCGAGAGCGAGGAGCGAGCCACGCTCCGGGTGCGCCGCCGAAACATCGTGGTGGTGATCCGCGTGGCCTCGGGCGTGGCCGCGTAGTCCTCCACCACGGCGCGGTCCTCGGGCGCGAAGCCCCCGAGGAGCGGCGCCGCCTCGCCACGGGCCAGCGCCGCCCGCCACTCGTCGTCGCGCAGCAGCCCTCGCCACACCTCCCAGACTCGCCTCGCCGCTAGCCCAGGCATGCGTCCGCCCACCGTGGGTGTCGTGTGGTGAGCCGCGAGCCCGCGCCGTAGGCCCGATCCCAGGCATTCCTCGCGCGCTCGAGGTCGCTCCTTACCCCGGCGACCGAGCCCTCCGTGTCGAGCAGGTCCTCGCCTCGGCGCAGCGCATCGGACTCGTACTCCAGCACGACCGCGCGTGGGGTCGCGCGGGCGAGCACCTCGTCGAGCAGCTCCCACACCCGCTCGGGGACGAGGCTGTCGTGATAGTCGTGGTAGAGGCCGTCGAGCCAGCGCCCTCCCGCGAGGTGGACGACGAGCACGCGCTCGAGCGGGATGCGCTCCAAGAAGCGGGCGATGGAGTAGCCCGAGTCGCGGTGATTGAGCTCGTTGGTGAACAGGTTGTGGAGGTCGAGGTGGAGGCCGGTGTCGGCGCGCTCGGTGAGCTCGGCGAGGAAGTCTTCCTCGGGCATCGAGCTTCCGGGGCACGTGCGGTAGTAGGCCGCGTTCTCGTGGGCCAGCGGGACCCCGTAGATCTGGCGCAGGCGCTGGGCTCGGTCGACCAGGCGCTCGAGCTCGCGGGTCGAGAACTGGACCGGGCTGCTCCACACGTCGGACCAGCTTTCGTCGGAGTAGAAGCAGTGGTTGCTGACCCAGGGGCAGCCGATCCGGCGGGCGATCGGGGCATGGCGGCGCACCGCGGCCGTGCGCTCGAGCTCCTCGAAGCCAAAGTCACCGCCGTAGTTGGAGTGGCCCAACAACGTGAAGCGCTGGCGCAGGCGCTCGAGGCTCGGCCGAGCTGCGGGGCGAATCAGCTGGGGTCCGTCGAGTGCCCCCATGAAGCTGTCGAGCAGGATCTCGACCGCATCGAGCGGCTCGTCGAAGAACGGAAACCACCCGGTGATCTTCGGGTTGTACTGGAGGGCGACGCCGATGGGGTCGACCCTCGATTCACTCGGCGCTACGACGGGGTTGGAGGCCATTGAAGAAGGACGGTCGACAAAGGGTTGAGGCCATCACTGGCCGGGCGTGATGGCGTGGCACTTGGTCGACCGCGATGACGAGCGCAGGCGTCGGCTACTTGCCGGACCCACACTCGGAAGCGCACTCGGAAGCGCACTCCGAGCCGCACTCGGACGCGTCGGCCGAGCCGCACTCGGCGGACGCGCCACCGGTCACTTCGGCGAGATCCCCCTGGCGCACGCGAATCTTCTTGACGTGTTTTGTCTTCTTGTCTCTCTTCATTCTTGCACCCCGAGTCCTGGGCTAGCCCCATGCATCGTGCCTGGGGTCCACCCGAAGACGTTTTGGAGGTTACGAGATCCCCCTAGGCGGAGCAAGGTGGATTGTGCGGGTGAAAAACGCACTCGCGGGCGTTATCGGGCGGCCCGAAGCGGATAGGATTGTCGTCGGTGGACGAGCTTCACATCATCGACGGGGTGGCCTTTGCGGCCCCGGCCGGGCTCGAAGACGCGACGCACTGGGCGTTTGGCAACGAGGCGCAGCCCGAGGTGCTCACGGTCGAGCTCGAGGCACCCGCGGGGGCAGCCACGCCTGCACTCGAGGTGATCCGGGAGCTGCGCGAGTCGATCACCGTCGTGTTCCCGTTCGGCGAGATCCTCGATGAAGGCGAGACCCGGCTCGACGGCCGCCGGGCCCGCTTCTTGGCCTATGCGGTAGGGCCCGACGATGATCGTGCCGTGGGCATGGTGGTCGTCGCCAACCTGGTCGGGGGCGATCCCATCAAGCTCCACATGCGCGTATCCGATCGTGCGGAGCTCGGCGAGCGATTTGGGCCGACGCTGGGCAGTGTGAGCCTGAGCGGCGGCGCGGCGCCGGTGCCCGCGGGACCGGGCTATCGCCGCGAGCGCGCCGGGCCGATCGCGCTCGATGTACCCGGGGATCTCGCGGCACCGCGCAGCCACGCCTTCGTCGATCGCGACGACCGCGTGCGGCTGCGCGTGACGGTGCGACCGCGCGGGGCCGCGGCCTTCGATCTCGAGGCTGCGATCGCCCGCGATTCCGCGCAGGGCGAGCTGCTCGAGCGCCAGGACCAGGCGTGGTCGTGGGGACGCTGGGCTCGCTACCGGCGGCGCGCGATCGATCCTCCGCACCGCGAGCAAGCGATGGCTCGCGCCTCGCTCACGGTGACGGTGGTGCCGGCGCGCGAGCCCGCCGAGCCGGCGGTGGTGCGCGAGGTCGAGCTCCACGGGAGCGCCGTGCCCGAGCGCGCGGCCGAGCTCCATGCTGCATTCGATGCGCTGCTCGCCAGCGTTCATCCCCAGTCACCCGACCCAGGAGGGGTCTCGACATGACCGAAGCGGTTCCCGTGCGTCGCGTGGGCGACAACACCCTGCGCACCTCGACCGTCCCCGTGGTGTTCGTCCCCGGCGTGATGGGCTCGCGCCTGCAGCTGGGGGGCAGCCATCACTGGGACCCCGACCGCGTGGGCAACATGATCGGCTGGGCGACCAATCGCGCCGAGACCACGCGACGGCTGCTCTCGGCCGAGACCGAGGGCGAGGTGATGGAGACCGCGGGCCGCAAGGTGCCCGCCGACCGGCTCGCGCAGGGCTGGGCTGGGGTCGCCTGGGCGTTCTACGGCAAGTTCCTTCGCGACATCGAGGCGCAGCGCTTTGGCTCGTTCTCCACCCCGGTGTACGCGGTGGGCTACGACTGGCGCCAAGACAATCGCGCCTCGGGGCGCGCCGT
>JBFIJN010000046.1:0-28805 GCA_041600735.1 Nannocystaceae bacterium | reverse complement strand
CTCGCGAAATGCCGCGGCCAGAGCGGCGGCGGTGCTGCGATCCACCGCGTTGCGGACCTCGGGTCGCGACAAGATCACGGTGGTGACGGGCGCTGCGGTCTCGATGCGGACGGTGCTCACCGCCCAACGTTGGGCGACCGTTGCCTCGAGAGCAAGCCCCACGCGGCCGCAGCCGCGCGCTCGACCGCGCGCCCACCTATACGAACGGGCTCTTCACGAACGGCCGCTTGGGCGTGTTGAGCCCCAGCTCCGCGTAGCTCGCCCGCAAGTACACCGCCTCGAGCGCGGCGGGGTGTTGCGCGCGGCCATCCACCCACGCCGCCACGCCTGCCGCCCACAGCCCCGCGGCCGTGGGCCCCGGCAGCGGCCGCGCCGAGCGAGCGAGGTGCTCCGGAATGGCCTCCGGGTAGGCTTGCACCCCGCTGCCCACCAGCCACGGATCGCCTAATCCCGACCCGGGCCCCGACGCGGGCCCCGACGCGAGCTCGCCGAGCACCACCGCCAACGTCGCCACGCGTTCCTCATCGAGCGCCTCCACTCGCGGCAGGCCGCTGCCCTCGACCTCGCAGCGCCAGCGACCCGCGTACACCTCGCCGCGCCGCGCATCGAGAGTCGCGAGCACCGTGCCAACGCGCCCATCGCTCGCCGCGACGGCGGCCAGGGTGCTCACCGGGATCACCGGGCACCCGACCCCGTACGCGAGGCCCTTGGCGCTCGCGACTGCGACGCGGGTGCCCGTGAACGTGCCGGGGCCACGACCGCAGGCCACCGCAGCGAGCGCGCGAGCCTCGATCCCGGCGCGAAGCAGCGCTCGCTCGACGCGCGGCATCAAGCCGGCCGACGCAGGATCGGGGCCCTCGTCATCGTCGTCAGCGACGACCAGCGCGTGGGTGCCCGCGGTCACGTCGACCCAGCCCACCGCGATCACGGCGCGCGGCGTCGAGGCATCGAGCGCCACCAACCAAGCCGGCCCGCTCACAGCCAGTACCGCACGATGTCGTTGCGCGCCGCGACCAGCAGCAGCAGCAGGATCATCACCAAGCCCACGGCCGAGGCGATCTCGCGCGCGCGCTGCCCCAGCGGCCGCCGCCGGATCGCCTCGATGACGAAGAACAACAAGTGCCCGCCATCGAGGATCGGGATCGGCAACAGGTTCACGAACCCGAGGTTGATCGACAGCAGCGCCATCAGGATCAGGAACTCCGAGGGCCCTTGATCCGCCGCCGTGCCGGCGACGTTGAACAGCCCCACGACGCTCGAGAGCTCCTCCACGCCGCGCTCGAACGTCAGCATCTGCCGCAGCGTGGTCCACATCATGGAGATCACGGCGCCGGTCTCCTCGACCGCCGAGGCGAGCGCATAGGTGAAGCGGCCGCGGATCGGCTCGGGCGGGGCCAGCGTCCACTTCTCGTAGGGCTGGGCGCCGAACCACAGCGACTCGCGGTCCTGCTTATAGATGTCTCGCCAGGTGCGAAGGTCTTGCGTGAGGTCGATGTTGCGCGGGCGGGACTCACCCAGCGACTGCACCGCGAGCACCACCGGCTTGGCCTGGCGCGCGTAGAGCACCTCGTTGAGGTACTCCCACTTCGCGAACGGTGTGCCATCGACCTCGAGCACGCGGTCGCCGGCTCGAATGCCCGCGCGCTCGGCGGGCGAGCCCGGGTCCACCGCGCGCACGAACGTGTTGCCGGGCAGCAGCCCCGTCGAGGGCCGCCCGTCGGCTCCCTTGCGCGGCAGCAGCTGCGCGTGCGCAGACTCGTAGAGCAGGTACGTGCCGAGCGGTCCGGCCACCGGCTCCGCGCGCAGGTAGGTCAGGCGCACCAGGCCATCGCCCGTGCCCTCGAGCATGCGCTCGAGCTCTTCGATCGTGCGAACCGGCTCGCCGTTGATCGAAGTGATGACGTCTCCCGTGCGCAGGCCCTCGGCGTAGGCGGCCGAGGTGTCATCGATGATGCCCACCTGCGGCGCGTAGAACCTTCGCAGCACGCCCAGGCGACCCACGGGAGTGGCCACGCCGAGCGCATTGCGGTGGATCTTCTTCTGCGGCGTCACCACCCGGTCGATGCGCTCGCCATCGCGCTCGATCTGCAGGCGCAGCTCCTCGCCCGGCGCCTCGGCGATGCGCTGGCTCATGTCTCGCCACGAGCGCACGTCCTCGCCGTCGATCGCCACGATGCGATCGCCCTGGTGCAGCTCGGCCTGGTCGGCGGCGGTCCCGTCGACCACGGTGCCGATGACCGCCGGCGGCACGGCGGTAGGCGCCAAGGTGAGGAAGTACAAGAAATAGAGGAAGATCGGCAGCAGCAGGTTGGCCGCCGGCCCCGCGCCGAGCACGAACATGCGGGCCCACAGCGGCTTGGCCGAGAGCGCTCGATCGGCGTCCGCCGGAGGAATCCGCTCGCCGGGCGCATGGCCGAGGAGCGTGACGTAGCCGCCCAGCGGGATCGGGGCCAGGCAGTACTCCGTCTCCCCGAGGCGAATGCGCAGGAGCGCCGGCCCGAAGCCGATCGAGAACCGCGTCGCCTTGACGTCGACCAGCTTGGCCGCGATCAGGTGCCCCAGCTCATGGATGAAGATGAGCGGCCCGATGAGCAGGATGAAGGCCCAGAAGTTGCCCACGCGGCGGCAAGCATAGATCACTCGGGCGGAGGGAGGCGCGCGTGCGCCGCGGGCTGGTCGTGGAGTCGAGGACCGGCCGTGCATGCTAGGATCCCGAGCCAGCTTGGCGGCCCCGGGCGACAACGCGGTGACCACTGCGGACGCGTCGCGCCTGCTCGATGCCTTCGAGGAGGCGCTCGAGGACCTGCGCCTCTCGTACGAAAAGTACTTCGTGGGGATCGAGCGTCGCGCGCCGGCCCAAGCCCACCGCGAGCTGAAGGACCGCATGCGGCGGCTGGAGGAGCTGCGCACGCGCTCCACCGTGGTCCGCTTCCGCCTGGCGGGGCTCCGCGCGCGGCTGGTGACGTACGAGTACTACTGGACCCGTGTGCTCGGTCAGATCGAGAAGGGCACGCATCGCCGCGACCTTCGACAACGCACGCAGCGGCGGACGCAGCCCGAGGCCGAAGCGACGACGCCCCCCAACAAGAGCCCCGAGCCCGAGCCGGATGCCCCGCAAGCACGAATGACCGAGCTCAGCGCGCCGCAGGCCCCGCCACGCGTGCCGCAGGGCTCGTCACCGACGCTCCGCCCCCCGCCGCCGCCTCCACCCCCGGTGCCGGTACCCGGCATGAGAGGCGTGGAGGTACGGCGCTTGTTCCAGGATCTCGTCCAGGCCAAGCGCGCGGCGGGGGAAGATGTCGAGGGGCTCACCGAGCGCGCGCTGGCCCGCAAGCTCGCGCGTGAGCTACCCAAGCTTCGCCAGCAGCACGGCGGCGCCGTGAAGTTCGAGGTCGCCACAGTGGCCGGAAAGGTTCGCTTGCGCGCTCGACCCGTCCCGCGGGTCGACTAGAGGGGCCGTGCGAGGCCTTCGATGGCCGTTCTGAATGCGCTGCCCCCCGCGCTCGCCATGGGATCTGGAGGCGATTGCGTGGCTGCGATCCGTGCACGATGATGCGCGGCGTAACCCCCGCAAACCGCTCCCTCAGCGCCAAAGCCGCTGCCGCGGCCTGAATGCAGGCCCGACGACTTCCGTCTCGATGCCACCCGCAAGGGCAAGGACAACACCCCATGACCCGTTCCCATTCCGCATTGCTCGCCTGCCTCGCACTTAGTGTTGCCTGCGCCTCCAAGTCCCAGGGCTCGGAGAACCCAGACTCCGGTCAATACGACGGCTACGACTCCAACGGTGGGGCGGACGGGAGCCAGGCGACCCCGACGGGTCCTCGCCCCAAGGCTCGCGTCTCCACCTCCACGACCTCCGGCCCCAAGAAGAAGGGCAAGGCCCTCGCGCTGGTGCCCACCAAGCCGCCCGTCGGCACCGGCGACAAGCCCCGCCCCACCCGCAACCTGCGCTCCGAGTTCGCGATCGATGGCGTGGTGCCCACCACGGCCGCGGTCGGCAGTCGCATCGAGATCTT
The DNA here is from genome assembly GCA_041600735.1 of Nannocystaceae bacterium. Lineage (GTDB taxonomy): Bacteria > Myxococcota_A > Polyangia > Nannocystales > Nannocystaceae > Paraliomyxa. Next base: position 24,786 of record JBFIJN010000046.1, on the reverse strand, counting down.
CGGCTCGGGCTTCCCCGAGGAGGTCGGCTCCACGAAGGTGTTCGTCGGCGGCAAGGCGCTCAAGGTGATCGAGATCGCAGCCGACCGCATCGTGGCCGAGGTCATGATGCCGAGCACCGGTGTGGTCGAGGTTGGCCTCGGCACGGGTCGCGTCAATCGCAAGGGGCGCGCCAAGACCAACGTCAGCTTCTCGAGCGTCGCGGCCGATGGCGCGTTTGGCCAGCCGCACACCAAGGTCGGACACGGTCTCGTCGGAGAGGTCTACGCGGTCCCGGCCGATGCGACCGAGGTGCCGAACTTCGGCGAGCTCGGGGCCCCGGTGGCGCTGGTCGCCGTCGATGACCTCGACATTCCCGCGGGCCCGGCTCCGGCCGGCGTGGCCGGGCTCAAGCAGAGCTTTGGCATCCACTTCCAAGGCTCGCTCAACGTGGTGGCCGCGGGCAGCTATGAGCTGTGCCTCGACGCCGGCGACGGGGCATTGTTCTTCCTCGACGAGGTGCCGGTCCTCGACAACGATGGCGCCGGAGCGAGCCGCGAGGTGTGTGAGACCCTCGCCATCGAGCCGGGCGAGTACAAGCTCGACCTCCTCTACTACCAGGGCGCCGACACCGACGCCGGGCTCACGCTCAGCTGGGCCAAGGATGGCGGCGCCAAGGAGCCGATCCCGGCCGAGGCTCTGTTCCCCCCCGAGAACGTCTTCGATCTCGCGGTCAAGCTGAACAACCCCCCCGCCTGAGCGACTCGCTCGTCACCTGCGCCGCATCGGTTCTGCCGATGCGGCGCTCGTGCGTTCAGCCGCCGACCTCGTCGGGACCCGTCTCGCCGTCCATGCCTAGCTCCGCGCAGCGCACTCGCACGACCTCGGGTGGAGCGTCTTGCTTGCGCAGCATGAACGTCCCGATTCCTCCCGAGACCACCCGCTCGATGCGCGCACCCTCGCCGTAGAGGAGGACGCGCGACTGCGACGGATCATCGGGAAACAGCTTGGTGATCTCCCACGCACCATCGACCAGGCGGCCCAGCGCGACATCGAGATCGAGCTGGAGCAGCGAGGTGTCGAGCGGGAGCGGCACACGATCGCTCAGCTCCACGAACTCCGGATCGCGGTCGGGTAGCTTGACGAGGCGAGCGAGGCGCCCCCCGTGGCTGAACAGCCCATAGGTCGTGAATCGGTCGATGGCCATGCCGTAGGGAGGATCTGCGGTGGGCAGCGGCGGGATCGAGTCGTCGCCGATCGGCCCCTCGTAGACGCCCACGTAGAACCCCGAGTACGAGCGCAAGACTCCGACCGGGACCCCATTGCTGCCCAGGGAGAGCGTGACCATGAACGTGTCGGAGGACTCGAGCGGAAACGTCTCCCCGTCGTAGGACTGTGCGCGCGTGCGGTGCCCAAACAGCGTGGTCGACAGCTGTCGCGGGTCTTGCTGGATGCCCAGCACCGTGATCGCGGGGTAGCGCAGGTTCATGCGCTGCTCCTCGCAGAACAGCTCGGCCTCGGGCGAGTTGCCCGCCTCGCACGGCGGCTGGAAGTTGAGGATGTTCTCGGGCCCGGCCAGCACGATCTCGGCGCCGTCCATGTAGAGCGGGGCCACGATCACCACGAGCGCCGCGTCCTCGGAGGACGGCGGCAGCGAGACGAGCGCGGGGCCCGACGGCAAGAAGAACAGGCGTCGCGGCCACTCGCTCTCGCAGCCCGGGCACGCCGACCCCGATGCAGGGAACGAGGAGAAGTCGTCGGACGCGAGCAGCGGTCGCAGGGGATCGTCGGGCGCGACGCGCCACAGCTCGTAGCGGCTCGGCTCGTCTCGCACGACCCACACCTGGCCGGTCTCGGGGGCGGGCGAGAGCGAGAGCGATGCGCTCGCGTCGGTCGGCAGCTCGAGCTCGAGCTCGATGCCCGCGGCGCCGATGCGCTGGACGACCGCGACGTCGCCCGCCGCAGCGGTGCGGCGCACCAGCACCCATGCGGTGGTGCCCAGTGAGCCGTCGGCGGCGACGTCGAGGACCTCCTCGCCCGCGCCCGCGCCGACCCGCGCGGCCAGCACCTCGACCTCGACCTCGTTGCAGTTCTTCGACAGCTTGAGCGGCACGTCCGGCAGGCCCTCGCCCCCGCAGGCGAGCGCGAGCGCGGGGACCCCAGCGAGCAGCAGGCACCTCATCCCAGTACCTCTTCGATGACCTCGGCCGTGACCTCGGCCAGCCGATCGAGGGCCGCGTCGTCGATGCAGAGCGCCGGCATCCAATAGATGGTGTCATGAAGCGGCCGCAGCAGCACGTCGCGGCGCATCGCGGCCTGGCGCAGGGCCAGCCCCAGGCGGCCGCCGGTGGGGTCCGGGTGGCCTTCTCGTGGGGCGACCTCGAAGGCCGCGATCATGCCGGCCTGGCGGTGGTGCCGGACGGCGGCACAGCGCTGCGCCACCGCCCGACGTCGGGTGGCCATCGCCTCGATGCGCCCGGGAAGCCGGCCCAGCACGGACTCGTCCTCGAACACCGCCAAGCTCGCGCGGCCGGCCGCGCATGCGATCGGGTTCGCGGTGAACGTGTGGCTGTGCAAGAAGCTCCGCGCGGGCGAGCCGCGAAAGTCGTCTTCGAATCCCTCGCGCACCAGCACGGCGGCCAGCGGTAGCACGCCGCCCGAGAGGCCCTTGCTGAGGCACAGCAGGTCGGGGCGCACGTGGGCGTGCTCGCTCGCGAACAGGCGTCCGGTGCGACCAAAGGCCACCGCGATCTCGTCCGCGATCACGTGCAGGCCGAGTCGCTGCGCCTCGCCCACGAGGCGGCGATAGAAGCCCACCCCGGTCATGCGCATGCGGCCGGCGCACTGCACCAGCGGCTCGACGACCAGTGCGGCCAGCTCGGGCGCGTGAGCACGCAGGGCGGCCACCGCGGCCTCGGCCTGCGGCGTGTCGGCACCCGCGTCGTCGTCGAGATCGCCAGGCTCATGATCGGGAAAGGAAGGGGTGGGCAGGTAGAGCGGCGCGGGCGGGAGGATCGACGCGAACGTGCTGCGGTAGGCGTCGCTGCCCGAGACCGCGAGCGCCCCGAGCGTCTCCCCGTGGTAGCTGTTGGCGAGCGCCGCAAAGCGGGTGCGTCGCGAATCTCCCCGCTGTTGGTGCGACTGGTAGCTGAGCTTGAGCGCGACCTCGACCGCGGCCGAGCCACAGTCGGCGAAGAACACCTTGCCGTAGCCCGCGGGCGCGGCTCGGATCAGCGCCTCGGCCAGCATGACGGCGGGGGCGTGGGTGAATCCGGCGAACATCACGTGGTCGAGGCGGCCGACCTGCTCCTGGATTGCGGCCACGATCCGTGGGTGGCCGTGCCCGTGAATCGAGGTCCACCACGAGCCGATCCCATCGAGGATGCGTCGGCCCCCGCGCTCGTGCAGCCACACGCCCTGCGCGGACTCGATCGCCACGACCGGGAGGCGGTCGAGGTCTTCGAAGTGGGTGGCGGGATGCCACAGCACGCGAGCGTCGCGGGTGACCAGGTCGTCCATGCCGCGGGACCGTAGCAGCCCGACTCGTCCGCGATCGGACGGCCCCAAGCCTGGCACCCGCGTCTCCGCATCGGCGCGTGCGTCGTTGCGGGTGCGGGGTGCGCGGTGCGCCAGCTCACCTCGTGGTGGTGCCAGCGCGGAATCTCGCGCATGAGGCCGAGGACGGGGGCACCACCGCGAGGGGATCCCCTGCGACCGCGCGACGGCGACGCGGGGAGCCCCGTCATGAGTCTCGGCCCGGCGCGCGCTAGGATACGGCATGGTGGCTCCGCGACGGCAATCGATGGATCCGCGTGCTTGCATCCGCGGGATGCTGGCGGCGGCAATGCTCGCGAGCGGGGGCTGCGTGGTCGAGCTGCCCAACGATCCGCAGCGGCCCTGCGACGGGGTGCGTTGCTCGCTCGACGGGGCATGCCGCGACGGCGCGTGCTTTTGCAACCCCGGCTACCTCGGCAATCCCTACGCGCTGCACGGCTGCCAGTCGTCGATGCCAGGCACCGGCTGCACGACCACCTGCGGGCTCAATGCCTACTGCGACGCGGGGGCGTGCGTGTGCGAGGAGGGCTTCGTCGCGGTGTGCGGGACGGGCGATTGCCTCGCGCTGCGGCAGCTGTGCGACGGGGTCCCCGACTGCCCCAATCAAGCCGACGAGGCCGCGCAGACCTGCGCGCAGCAGTCGGTGCAGCAGTGGACGCTGGTCGACGACTGTGACGACGACCAGGACTTGGAGTGGCGGCTGTGGTCCCGCGATCGCGACTGGGCGTGGCCGATCCCCGATCACACGTTCCTCACCGATGGCTTCGCGCTGCCGAGCCACGAGGAGATCGAGTGCTTCAAGGGCGAGCTCATCTGCTTTGGTGCGCGCGGGGGCGAGCTGGAGTGGGGCGTGGGCCTCGACGGCACCGGCCACTGCGAGGACTGTTGCTTCGTGTGTAGTGAGACGCCCATCGATCTCGGTGGCCTCGCGTGTGAGTGAGATCGCCGCGAACGGCCGGCGCGCACGCGTGTGGTGCCGACCACGCCGCACCGCTCGAAGGCGCACAGCGGCCCGCCAAGGCTCGGCACGGCCCGATCGCCGTCACCTGGACGCCCCTCGACCCAGGTGGCATAGTCCCCGGCGCAAAATCGCAGGGAAGGCCCCGTCGCCGTCCTCTTCGCAGAGCTTGCAAGCCGTAGCAGTAGACCAATGACCGAGATCGCCCAGCTGTTCGAGTCGGCCCTCCGACAGAACCAGGCCAAGGCCGCCATGAGCACCGTGGCTCGGATGCCGCCCAATACCACGTTGCGCGAGCTGCTCGAGAGCGACGCCGGGGAAGCCGTGCGAGCGCTCAGTCTCCGCGACCTCGCCCAGGCGCTGCGTGAGGCGGGCTATCGCTCGAGCGGAACGCTGGCGCTCGGCCAGAGCGCGAGCGGGGCCGCTGCGGTCGCGGTCGGCCCTCGCAGAGCCGTGGTCGCGCCCGCCGCCAACAGCAATGGCAACGGCAACGGCAACGGCAACGGCAACGAGGTCTGGCCCGAGAGCCGTGAAGAACGAATCTACCGCCGCATCCTCGATGCGATGGCGGGGGATCCGCTCACCATCGGCCAGCTCGCCAAGCGGCTCGAGCTCGATGTCACGGAGCTGCGCGGCTACCTCAATTGGATGAAGAAGATGGGCAAGGTCGCGAGCAGCGGCCGTGCACGTGCGACTCGCTACCGCGTGCTCTAGTGGCTGGGCGGGGCGTGGACTGGCGGTCGTTGGAGCGGTCGGTCTTGGGGCGCTCCAGTCCTCGGGCGGCCGCGCGCGCTGGCTTCGCGCCCTCGCGGTGACCTGCGGTATGCTCGCAGGCCGTGCGAGACGAGTGATGACCGCGATGGAGGAGCGAGCGATGCAAGAGAGGGCGGCCGCCCTCAAGCACGATCTCGGCAAATATGTGGCGTGGCGGTCGGCGAACTTCGACGAGGCGGCGTGGACCGGACCGCTCGAGGACGCGCTGGTCGAGGCGCTTCGGGCCGACCTCCTGTGCACGCGGCAGCGCCCCGACGGCGACCAAGCGGCCTGGGAGGTGTGGGCGGGGCACACGCGCGATCTCGAGCGGCCGCTCCCCGAGCCCGAGCTGCGCGCCGTGGCGGCGGCGGTCGAGATCTTGCGCGCCCACGAGCCGGCCTTGCGCGCCGCCGATCGAGCCGCGCTCGCCAGCGCCCGACCCGAGATTCGCAAGGCCCAGGCCGACATTCGCGCGGCGCTACGCGATCTCCATCGCCGACTGTTGGTGGGAGCTTGAGGAGCGTACCGCCATGTCCTCGATCTTGATCGTCGACGACGAGGACAAGTACCTCGAGCTGTGCAAGCGCTACATGCCCGAGCACGAGTTCCTGCCGCCGGCCCGCAACTACCGCGAGGCGGCGCAGCTGCTGGGGCGCCACGGCACCGGGGTGGACCTCGTGCTGCTCGACGTGCACTTCGAGATCCCCGAGGCCGACCTCCTGCCCCACGACAAGGCCGCGCTGCTGGCCAAGGGGGACCGCGCGCGCGCGCTCGAGCGCCTGCAGCGGGCGCAGGGGCTGCACATCCTCGATCACCTGCGGCGCGACTACCCGGACCTGCCGGTGATCATGATGACCTCGCGGGATGACCTCCCGCTCGAGGCCGACGCCGAGCGCCTCAACGCCGAGGACTACACCTACCTGCTCGATGACGACTACCTCGATGCACGCGCGCTCAAGCTGCAGATCGAGGGGATCCTCGCGCAGCGCCGCCGCGTGCCGGCGGCCGCCGACGAGCCGTTCTACTGGGGCGCGACGCACTCGATGCTGGCCATGCGACGGCGGCTGTCGATCCTCGCGCGCGGGCGGCTGCCGATCATCTTGTTGGGCGAGACCGGCACCGGCAAGACGCTGCTGGCGCGGGAGTTCATCCACCATCGCTCGCGCCGCAAGGGGCCGTTCGTGACCGTCGACCTGTCGACGATCCCTCGCGACCTCATGGCCGCGCACCTGTTCGGGGTGGTGAAGGGGGCATACACGGGGGCCACGAGCTCGCGCGATGGCGTGCTGGCGCGCGCGCACGAGGGCACGCTGTTCCTCGACGAGATCGGCAACCTCAACCTAGACGTGCAGAAGTCGCTGCTCACCGTGCTGCAGGACAGTCGCTACCACCCGGTGGGATCGGTGGACGAGCGCCAGGTCGATGTGAAGATCGTGGTCGCGACCAACGAGGACCTCGGCGTGATGGTCCGCGATGGCCGCTTCCGCGAAGACCTCTACATGCGGCTCAACCCTGCGACCGCGGTCACGCTGCCGAGCTTGCGCAACCGTCGGGATGACTTCCAGGAGCTGCTGCGCACGTTCCTCAACCGCGTGGCGGCCGATCCGTACAATCGCGACCTGCTGCTGCAGTACGCAGAGCAGCGCGGGCTGCGGCTGCCCGAGGCCGGGCAGACGATGCCGATCACGGTGGGCAACGCCGTCCCCGCCAAGACCGATCCGCGGCGCATCCACCTGCTGCTGCAGCCCACGAGCTTCAAACTGCTGCGCGAGTTTCCCTGGGCCGGCAACTTTCGCCAGCTCGAGATGACGCTGTCCAACTTGGTGGCGCTCACGCTGGTGGAGCTGGTCGATCGCGCCGAGCAAGTCGAGCCCGATGACCCGAGCCAGGCCAGTCGTCCCGATGTGGTGCCGATCCCGCCGCGTACCGTGCGGGAGCTCCTGCGCCCGATGGAGACCGCCAAGGCTGGGATCTCGGCTCCCGCGCGTGGGGTGACCGAGGGGGAGGACGGTCGCCATCAGCTCGTGGTCGACCTCGACCCGGCGGACTCGCTCAACGCGGTCAGCTGCTCGGTGGAGCGCCAATACCTCGAGGGCCTCTACGAGAAATACTCGGGGGATCTGGCACGTATCGCGGGCATCCTGCTCGACGACCCCGGGGCGGGGCGCAAGGTGCAGCTTCGCATGAACCAGCTCGGCATCAAGCTGCGCAAGCTCAAGCGAGCGCAACGGTGAGGCCATGGTGACTCGCAGCTCGCGTTCGCGCTGGCCGGGAGCCTGGGTGGCCTGGGCGCTGGGGCTCGTGCTCGGCGCGGGGCTGTTGCTGCCGGCCGTGGCCGCGCCGCCCAAGGAGGAGGGCAAGGGGCTGCCCGGCGTGCGCGACGATCCTTCGACGAAGCTGCCCCCGCCGCCCGACGGCGAGGAGAGCGGCGACGAGACCGGCGGCGCTGGCGTACCGCAGCTCACCGAGCAGGAGATCCTGGAGAAGCGCCAGCGCATCTTCGAGGTGCACTTGCACGCGGGCCAGGTCGCGCAGCGCAAGGAGCGGTACCACCAGGCGCTCAGCGAGTACTCGGCGGCGCTCGAGCTGCAGCCCGGTGATCCGACCGCGTTGCTGGGGCGGGCCCAGTCCCGCAAGGCGCTCATGCCTCCGGGCCGCTGCCCCCGTCAGGCGCTCACCGACTTGATCGCGCTGTCGACCTACGATCCGCGGGGCAGCTGGCTCGAGCAGCGGCCAGTCGCGCTCGAGTGGATGGGACTGTGCGGCTCCACTCACGCCAAGGATCGCCTCGCGCTGGCCAAGGAGCTCGCCGCCGAGCCGCCGGGGTCGCCCGATCGCCCCGAAGACATCCGCGCGGTGCTGGCCGAGCTCAAGTACGAGGCGGCCGATCGCAACAAGGACGACAGCGAGCGCGAGATCCTGAGAGCCGATGCGCTGGCCGACCTCGAGCGCTACCGCGAGGAGTGTCAGGCGAGCGGGCGCCCGCCGCTGCTGCGCGCGCTGCAGCTGCGCGCCAACATCCTGCAGGGCAATGACGACGTCGCCGAGGCGATCGGGGCCTACCGCGATCTGCTGGCGCTGTACCCGAGCGCCCCCGAGGCCAAGGAGGTCGCGCAGCGCATCGCCGATCTCGAGTTCGAGTCGAGCCTGCGGGATCTCGAGAAGACGCAGGGCTTTCGCCCCGACCCCGAGGCCGAGGCCGCCTACGATCGCGGGGAAGCGGCGCTGCGGGCCGGTGACCTCGGCACCGCCGAGCGCGAGCTCGACTCCGCCATCGAGCAATCGCCTTGGTTCCCGCGCGCCTATCACCTGCGGGGCGTGGTCCTGGCCCGCACCGGGCGCTTTCTCAAGGCGGTCGAGGATCTCAAGCGCTCGATTCGCATGGACCGCTCCGACTACCAGGCCCACATGACCCTGGGGCTGATCTACAAGAAGGAGTTCGCCGGTGCGGAGGACGAGCAGGCGATCGAGCACCTCGAGTCGGCGCTGCGGCTGCGGCCCGATCTGCAGCGCCTGCACCTGCTGCTGGGCGAGCTCTACGCGCGCACCGATCGCGAGCAGGCGCGCGAGCACTACAACCGCTTTCGCGAGTCTACCGACCCCGACGACCCCGAGGCGCAGCAGGCCGAGCGGGCGCTCGCCGAGCTCGAGCGCGAGATCCGGCGCGACGAGCCGCTGGCGATTCCGCCGCCGCCCGAGAAGTCGCTGCGCTTCCTCGACCCGAAGCTCCAGGGGCTGATCAACACCGCCTACCTGCAGGGCACCGAGCACCAAGACTGGCAAGGTGCCGAGAAGGTGCTGCTGCGCGCCCGCGACGAATTCCCCGACGAGCCCGAGGTGCTCAATCAGCTCGCCCGGGTGGTCTATGCGCAGAACCGAGAGGGGGACGCCCGCCGCTACTGGGAGCAGAGCCTGCAGGAGCGCGAGGATCAGGCCGAGGTGCACGAGCGACTCGGGCTGCTGCTGCGCGGCGCGCTGGCCGACGAGGCGGTCCCCCACCTCGAGCGCGCGGCCGAGCTGCGCTCGCTCACCGCACGCTTCGCGCTCGCGGAGCTGCTGTGGGACCAGAACCAGCCGCTCGATGCGTCGCGCGAGCTCGATCTCTACCTGGCCGAGGCGAGCGACTACGACCTGCACTGGGATCGCGCCAAGGCACTGCGCGCCGAGATCGACGCCGGGTTCTTCCAGTTCTACATGGCCGCGGCGGTCGTGCTCACGCTCATCATCGTGGTGCCGGCGTGGCGCTTGTATCGACACTACCGCGGGGCCTCGCTCGCGCAGCTGCTCGAGCGCGATCCGAAGAGCTTCCCCGAGGTCGCGCGGATCCTGAGCCTGGTGCGACACGAGATCCTCAAGCACAACACCGCGTTCTTGGCCGACGTGGGGCGGGCGCTGGAGCTCGATGCCGCCGATGCCGATCAGCGGGCCGCGGTGCTGGCCCAGCGCATGTTCGGCGACGGTAGCGGCATCGACGATCGTCGCCGTCGCGACACCCGCGACCGTCGGGGGCGACTCGCGGGCGGGATCTATGGGCGCTTCCTCGGCTACCTCGAGGAGCTCGAGCAGGTGGCGCGGGCGCACCGAGTCACGCTCAACCTCTATCGCAAGGACCCGATCTTCCGCCCGATGATCAAGGCATTCGAGGAATTGGCCGCGCACTCGTCGCAGCTACGGGACCCCGAGCGCCTGCGCTCGGGCCAGAAGCTGGAGCTCGCCAAGGTGCTGAGTCGCAGCGGCAACGTGCTCGGTCGCCAGGCGTTCGAGCGACTGTCGGGGGTGATCCGCGAGCTGTGCGTGGTGACGGTGGACGCCGAGCTGGTCCAGGAAATCTACGATCAGGTGGTCGGGGAGGAGCAATTCGTGGGGCACGGGCTGGCGCCGCTGCAGCTGTCGGGGCAGGGGGGCGTGGTCCGGATCTTCCGTACGGACTTCGAGGACATCTTGGCCAATGTGCTGCGCAATTCGCTGCGATCGAGCGTGATGTATGCTCGCCCGCCGGTGAGCCTGGGGATCGATCTTGGGTCGGAGATGGACGAGATCACGGGCTTGTCGTCGGTGGTGCTGCGCGTGATGGACCGCTCCCCCGAGCAGCTGTCCAACGAGATGCTGCGTGGTCGCTACGTGGAGCGAGGAATGGGCATCACGGTGGACCTCCTGTCGCGCTATGATGGCGCGATCTCGGTCGAGAACATATCGGGGTGGAGCAAGGCGGTGGTGCTGCGCTTCTTCACCGTGGAAGACGAAGCCGTGCCGGGAGTAGCCGCGTGAACGAGCGACCCATCGATGTGCTCGTGGTCGAGGACGGCAACGAGTACCTGACCAACCTCACCACGTTCGTGGCCGAGGGCTTCGTGTATCGCCAGGCGCAGAGCGGGGATGCAGCGCGTCAGATGATGGCGCAGCGGCGGCCCGACCTCGTGTATCTCGACATGCGCTTCGACCGGACCCCGGAAGAGGCGCTGCTGGGCAGCTTGGTGGAGCTCGCGGCCCGCTTCAACGGCGATGTCGCCCGCGCGCGTCGCTTCCAGCAGGACAACCAAGGTCTGTTCGTGCTGCGGGCGCTCCGCGAGGCTGGCTACACGGGTCCGGTGATCCTGAGCTACGACTTCGGCCCCGAGGAGCGGCGCTTTCGTGCGCTCTCGGAGCGCGACCCGGCGCTCCGCTACTGCCCCGACTACGCCGACGCGGCCACCATCCGCGGTGCGATCGTGGCGGCGGTGCAGGCCTTTCCGCCATGAACGACGAAGAGATCCTCGCCATTCGCGTGCTGGCGATGCCGGCCGACACCAACGTGCACGGCACGATCTTCGGCGGCTACGTGCTCGGCCTCATCGACCAGGCGGGGGCGGTGGCGGCGTATGGCGCGGGCGCGAGCCAGGTCGTCACGGTCTCGATGCACGAGGTGGTGTTCAAGGCGCCGGTGCACGTGGGGGATGCCGTCTCGTGCTACGCGCGGGTCATCGCGCTGGGCCGGACGTCGATCACGACGTGCGTGCGGGTGGTGGCGGAGAGCCCGACGGCGCGCGCTCACGGCGTAGCCCCCCGCGAGGTCACCCAAGCCGAGGTCGTCTACGTACAGATCGACGACCACGGGCGGCCGCTGCCGCTGCGGCTCGTCGAGCCTCCCGCGCCGCGCGAGCGTTGATATCCTTCGCGTCATGAAGACGTTCCGCCTCGCCATGATCGGGCTCGGAGTTGCTGCGTTGTGCCTGGGGGGCTGCGCGGAGCGGCCGGGACAGAAGAAGGACGACAAGAAGGACGAGAAGAAGGCCGACGCCAAGGCTGACAAGAAGGCCGACGCCAAGAAGGACTGAGCTCGCCGTAGCGCGCCCGCGACTCCATGCGTCTGCCGCTGCGTCATCCTCCGCCCGATCGCGATCCGCCGCAGCATCGCTGTGCTCACCTCGAGGCGCTCGCGTGCGCGGCCGTGGGCCTGCCGCTCGGGCCCGCGGCCGATCTCGTGGCCTCGAGCCGCTCGCGCGGCCGCCACGGCAATGCGCTGCAGTGGCACCTGGGGCTGGCCTCGCACGACTCCGAGGCCCGACTCGACTGGGAGGACCGCATCGAGATCAAGCTGATCTCGGTGTGGCTGCGCGGGGGTGCGGTGGTCTGCGATCGCGTGAAGGTGTGCGAGGTGGGGATCGATCCCTGGCACAAGCTCTCGAACGTGCTGTGGGTGTTCGCCGACCGACTCACCCGTGTGGTGGTGAGCACGCGGGCGTGGAGCCTGCGCGGCGCAGCGCGAGAACGACTGGCTCGGGCCTGGTCGCTCGACCCTCACTTCGACCAGCCGGCGCTGATGGTGGAGGCCCGTGAGCGCGCCGATGGCAGCGCCTCGCCCTCGTACTATCTGGCCTCGCGCTGGCTGGCCGACGAGGGGCTACTGCCGGAGCCGGGCCCCGGGATCTTCCCGTTCGATGCGCGGTGGTGGCAGGATACGCGGGCCGAGTTCGGCCACGAGCCGCGGCTGTCGGTTGCGATCGATCCTCGCGGCGAGCAGCGCTGCCGCCGATGTGGAGGCCCGCTGCGGTTCTCGCCCGAGGCCGTGGCCCAGGCGGGCTGGGCGCCGGCGCACCACGGGATGCCGATGGGGCCCTCGTGCGCGCCGCGAGGTCATTTCGTGGTCGACGGGGCCCAGCTGCTGATGCCCGCCGAGCTCCCCGCGGGGGAGGTGCTCGATGCGCTGGAGCAGCGGATCTCCCGTCAGGCGGTCTGGAGGCTGTGCGAGCGGGTACCCGAGCCCGACGACCACCTCCATGACCCTACCCCATGACAGGCGAGTCGCGGTGCGCACGCCGCTTCACGGCCTAGGGTTTCGCGGTGGGCGCAAAAACGAAGACCCGGAGTCGCTGACCAAGCGTCTCCGGGTCCCCCCCAGTAAAATCTCTTCTTTTACAGCACCGACCGAGTCGCGCGTATGAAGCGCATTTAGCCCAAAGGGGAGCCCAAGGTATGGATAACGCAGGGAAAGCTAGGCGATGGGCAGACCAAGTTAGGTAAGGAAAGCAGCAAGCTAGGAAAGAGAAGCCAAGGGCAAGTCGAAGGCCAAGCTAGTGAAGGCCAAGTTCTAAGGGAAAGCGAGCAATCCAAGAGTAGGTGAGCGACGTATGAAAGACGTTTGCCAGCCGGGGTCGCTCAGCTCGGGCGGCTGCCCTGCTCTAAGCAGGTCCTGGGCCAACTTGGCAACTCGTTGAAATCATGTGTGCCGAAGTGGCAATGACTCCGCGTTCGCCGCGTTTCGATGACCTAGGTATGACGCGGATGTCCGGGTCGTCGCGGTGCCGCGCCGCCGGGTACGACATGGATGTCATGCCGCTGCCCCGTCGAGACCCCGCCGCGTCTGTGTTACACGCCCCCCCGAAAGAGGAGCACAGACGTGGCAGAGCAGGCGAGCAAGCCGAGGGTCGCGGTCATCGGGGGCACTGGATATGGAGGGGCGGAGCTCATCCGTTTGCTCAGCGCCCATCCCGGGGTCGAGCTCTCGCGGATCACGAGTATCGACCACGTGGACGAGCCGCTCGAGGCGGTCCACTACAACCTCCATCGCACGGGGCTTCGCTTCGAGAACATCCCGCCGAGCCAGGCGGCGCTCGGCATGGACGTGGTGTTCTTGGCGCTGCCGCACAAGGTGAGCGCCACGATGGCGCCGGAGCTCGCGCAGATGGATGCGCGCATCATCGATCTCTCGGGGGACTTCCGCCTGCGAGAGGCCGACGACTACGCCCGCTTCTACGGCGGACCCCATCCTCACCCGCAGCACCTCGGCTCGTTCGTGTACGGCCTGCCCGAGCTGCACCGCGTCGAGATCGCGGCGGCGCGCCGCGTGGCCTCGCCGGGCTGCTTTGCCACCACGATCGCGCTGGGGCTGCTGCCGCTGGCGCGGGCCGGGCTGCTGCGCGGTGCGGTGCACACCGTGGCGGCGACCGGCTCCTCGGGGAGCGGCGCCTATGCCCAGCCGGGGACTCATCACCCGCTGCGGGCCAACAACCTCAAGATCTACAAGCCGCTCGATCATCAGCACACGCCAGAGATCGAGCAGACGCTCGGCGACGGCGCCAAGCAGGGCGGGCATGCAGGAGGCGAGCTCTCGCTGCAGTTCGTGCCGGTCTCGGCCCCGCTGACGCGTGGCATCCTCGCCAATAGCTTCGTGCAGGTGCCGGCGGAGGTGGATGCGGCCGCGGTCGATCGCCTGTTCCGCGAGTACTACGAGGGCGCCGCGTTCGTGCGGGTGCTGGGCGGCGGCGCGCGCCAGGCCGAGGTGGTCGCGGTCAAGGGCAGCATGTGGGCCGACGTCTCCTGGACGGTGGGCAGCGTGGTGGCCGGGCAGCGCCAGTTGGTGCTGACCAGCGCGCTCGACAACTTGGTGAAGGGCGGGGCCGGCCAGGCCGTGCAGTCCATGAACCTCATGCTCGGCCTGCCCGAGACCCTGGGCATCGACGCCCCGGCGCTGTGGCCATGAGCACCGCTCGACCCACGGCGATGCTCAAGCTCGGCGGCGAGGTGGTCGCGGACGCGCCCGCGCTCGCGGCCGTGCTCGCCGACGTGCGTGCGCTGTCGGAATCGGGCTGGCGCTTCGTGGTGTGCCACGGAGGTGGGCCGCAGGCGGGTGCGCTGCAGGAGCGCCTGGGGGTGCCCACGGTGAAAGTGGGCGGCCGTCGCGTGACGGATGCGGCGACGCTGCAGATCATGAAACAGGTGCTCGCGGGCGAGGTGAGCGTGGACCTGGTCGCCGCGGCCGTCGCCGCCGGACTGGCCGCCGTAGGGGTGTCTGGGGTGAGCTGCGGCGTGGTCACGGCGCATCGCCGGCCGCCCATGAAGGTGAGCGGGAGCGGCGACGCACCGGTCGATTTCGGCTTCGTGGGCGACATCGACGAGATCCGCGCGGAGCTGCTGCAACACCTGTGGGCGGGCGGGTACGTGCCGGTGCTCAACAGCCTCGGCATCGATGGCTCGACGCGGCAGGTCTACAACATCAACGCCGATACCGTGGCTTCGGCCGTTGCGGCTGCGCTCGCGGTCGATCACCTGTTCCTCGTGACCGGGATCGGGGGCGTGATGCGCGACAAGGACGATCCTACCACGCGGATCCCGGTGCTCCACGCGAGCGAAGCGCGCAAGGCGATCGCCGACGGGACCATCGTTGGCGGTATGATTCCCAAGATCGAAGAGGCCCTCGACAATCTGCGCCACGGCATCGGGGCCGTGCACATCATCGGGCCTAGCGCCGGCGGCCTCGAGCAGGCGGCGCGCGAGCCTGGTCGGCGGGGCACCGCCCTGCTGGCCGATCGACCTGCCGATCCCGCACCGACGACCTGACCGACATGCCTGCGACCGACGACGCTGAACCCCCATCGAGCCCTTCTCCTGCGGCGCTGCTCCCCCGTGAGTCGCGGCTTCATCTCGCGGTGGCCGAGGCCTTCGAGACCACCCAGGTCCCGCTGCTGCGCCGGCTCGTCGACCAACCGAGCCACACCGAGGCGCGCGAGGACGTCGAGGCGGCGGCCATGATTCTCGACGAGGTGGCCGCGAGCCTCGGCCTGCTCATCGAGCGCGTGCCCGACCCGAGGGGCGTGTTCGCGGATCACCGCGTGTACAGCACGCCTGCGACGGCCGCCGACGACGCCACGCTGGCGCTCGTGGGGCACGTGGACACCGTGTATCCGCGCAGCATGGGCTTCCTGGCGATGACCCGTGACGACGGTGCTGCGGGGCCGCAGAGCGGCGATGCGGTGCGCGGCCCGGGCGTGCTCGACATGAAGTCGGGCCTGTCGTCGATCCTGTGCGCGCTCGCGGCGTTGAAGCGGGCCGAGCCCGCACTGTTCGAGCGGCTGAAGGTGCGGTTCGTGTGCGTGAGCGACGAGGAAGTGGGCTCGCCCTCGAGCGCGCCGCTGTTCGAGCGCCTGGCTCCGCGGCTGCGCGGAGCGCTGGTGTTCGAGGCAGGGCGGGTGGCCGATCGCATCGTGACGTGTCGGGCGGGGAGCGCTCGCTTCGAATTCGTGGTGCATGGCCGGGCCGCCCACGCCGGCAACCAGCACGCGCAGGGGATCAACGCGATCGCCGTGCTGTCCCGCCTGGTGATCGGGGCCGAGCGCGTCACCGACTACACGCGTGGGATCACGGTCAACGTGGGGATCATCGAGGGCGGTACGGCGAAGAACACCGTGCCCGAGCGGGCGCGCTGCGTGATCGACTCGCGCTTCCTCACCGTGGCCGACGCGAACGAGGTGGTGGCGCGCATGCATGCGCTGGCGGCCGATCCGTTCGGCGACGAGCCCGGCGTGCCCGAGCGCCTGCGCCAGGCGCGGGTCGACCTGCTGGGCGGGGTCTCGCGTCCGCCCATGGAGGTGCTCGAGGGGACCCAGGCGCTGCGCCTGCGCTATGAGGCTCACGCGGCGGCCGCGGGTCTCCAGGTCGGCGAAGCGCCACGTCAGGGCGGGGGCTCGGACGCCAACCTGCTGGCGGCGCACGGCGTGCCGTGCATCGACGGCCTCGGGCCCGCGGGCGAGCACTTCCACAACCCCCAGGAGTGGAGCAGCCTGGGCAGCCTGCTGCGCCGCACGCAGGCGCTCGCGTGCTTGTTGGCCGAGGAAGCCGCCGGAGGTTCGTCGTGAACGACGCGGACGTCCTGTCCATCATGACGATGGTGCTGTGCCTGGGTGGCAGCATGTTCTTCTCGGGCAGCGAGACCGCGCTCACCAGCCTCGGCCCGCATCACGCACGCAAGATCCTCGAAGAGGGGGGACCCGAGGCCGCGACCGTGGCCTCGTGGGTCGAGCGGCCCGTTCGCGTGCTCTCCACGATCCTCGTGGGCAACAACGTGGTCAACACGCTGCTGGGCTCGGTCGCGACTGCGCTGGCGATCCGCCACCTGGGCGGCGGGAGCTGGGGCGAGTATGCGGTGCCGCTGGCGGTGTTCTTCACGACCGCGCTGCTGCTGGTGTTCGGAGAGATCGGCCCCAAAGCGGCGGGGCGGGTGTATTCCAAGCGGATCGCGCTGCCGATGCTCTCGGTGCTCAACGTGCTCGACCGGGTCCTGGCCCCGGTCACGTGGTCGCTCTCGCGGCTGACCGAGATGCTCCTGCGCCAGGCCCAGCCGGAGGAGGGGGGGCCCAAGGTCACCGCCGACGAGCTCGACTACCTGGTGAAGGTGGGGCAGCGCGAGGGCTCGATCCCGGCCGAGCAGGCCGAGCTGCTGCGCGGGATCTTTCGCTTCGAGGACAAGATCATCCGCGACATCATGGTGCCGCGCGATCGGGTGACGGCGATCGACCTCGCGTGGGACATCGGGCGCGTGATCGAGCGCGCTCACGGCTCGGGGCACAGTCGCATGCCCGTGTACGAGGACGACGTCGACCACATCAAGGGCGTGCTGCACATCAAGCAGCTGGTCGGCCTTCGCCACCCCGGCCGTGCGGACATCAAGCGGGTGATGCGACCGCCGCTGTTCGTGAGCGAGAGCCTGCTGATCCAAGATCTGCTGCAGCGCTTTCGCGAGCAGCGGGTGCACCTGGGTGTCGTGGTCGACGACGGCGGCCGCACGGTGGGCGTGGTCACGCTCGAAGATGTGCTCGAGCAGATCGTCGGCCAGATCTTCGACGAGAGCGACCAGGCTCCGCTGGCTGCGATGGAGCACGCGGGGATCGTGTACCTCGACGGTCAGGCCAGCCTCACGAACATCGAGGAGAAGTTCGAGGTCGAGTTCGAGGAGCTCGAGGGCGTGGACAGCGTGGGTGACTTTCTCACCCAGCTCGCGGGACAGATGCCGACCACGGGCTCCGTGTTCGTCTACGACGGCATCCGCTACAAGGTGCTCGCGGCCAACGACCGCCGGGTGATCCGCGTGAGCGCGGAGCAGATCGAGATCGAGGACGACGACGGGGACTAGTCCCCTGGACCCGAAGTTCCTGGCGGAGCTTCAGGCAGGGGACTAGGCGCTACGTTTATATGGAGGGGCTTCACAGCCCCTCCCCCGTGCCGGCGGAGCCGTCCCGGGGCCCCCTCCCCGTGGTCGGGCGTTGCCCTCCGGTCTCGCGCCCGCGGCAGGGGTCGGGCGGCGGAGGTCAGGCGGCAGAGGTCAGGCGGCAGAGGTCAGGCGGCAGAGGTCAGGCGGCAGAGGTCAGGCGGCAGAGGTCAGGCGGAAGAGGTCAGGCGGAAGAGGTCAGGCGGGGTCAGGCGGCGGGGTTGGCGGAGGTCCCGAGGTAGCGGGCGAGCGCCCACACGGGGAACACTTGGCGGTAGAGCCGATAGTCGAGCACGGCGGTGTTGAAGAACACGCCGCTCGCTTGCTCCGGCGGCCAGCCACCGTGCTCGTGCTGGCGTGAGAGTAGGAATGCGACGCCGCGGTCGATGGCATCGCGTTCGTGGGGAGCGACCTCGAGGAGGGTCAGCAGGGCCCACGCGGTCTGGGTGACGAGGCTCGCCTGGTCGGCGGGCAAGGGCGTGGGCACGCCGGTGACGAGGCCTTCGTGGCTCTCGCCCCAGCCGCCGTCGGGACGCTGGGCCTCGACCAGCCAGCGGGCGCCGCGAACGAGCGAGGGGTGCATGCTCGACAGGCCGGCCGCGCGCAGGCCCCCCGACGCGAAGAACGTTCCATAGGTGACGTCGACGCCCCAGAAGCCCGACCAGCCGCCCGCGGGAGGCTGGGCGTGCAGGAGCGCTCGGGTACCACGCTCGATTGCGGTGCGGAGGCGACCGCGAAGTCGCTCCGGGATCGCGTCGCCGAGCTCGCGCTCGGCCTTGGCGAGGCCGCGGACGCAGCTGCCGGTGCACTCGGTGTACGAGTACTCGAGCATGCAGTTGCCGTAGATCTCGGCCGGATTGTAGCGACGCAGCAGCATCGGACCGCGGCGCGCCTCGTAGCTGCCGAAGCCGCCGTCTTCGTTCTGGCGCCGCAGCACGAACTCGAGCGCGGCGAGCTTGCGACGCAGCGGCAGGCGCCCGGCGTCGTCGGAGAAGCCGCGGTGCTCGGCCAGCGTGAGCGCCTCGAGGGCCTCGGCGGTACAGTCGCTCACCGGCCATGGGTGCAGCTCGTTGGCAAAGCCCCAGCCGCCGTAGGCGAGCTCGCGATAGTGACGTGCGCCGCCGACGAGCTCGTCCTGGATCTGCGCGGTGGGCAGCCAGCGGCAGGCGCGACGCACGATCTCTGCGGCCTGGGGCAGGGCAGGACCCTCGCACAGCGCCTGGACCATGAACGAGGTGTCCCAGATGTCGCTGCGGGCCCCGGCGATGCGCAGGCCCTCGTGCTCGTCTTCCCAAACCCAGTACTCGAGGCCTTGCACCGCACGCGCGAGCTCGGGGTGCGCGGGGTCGACGGCATGCAGTGCGAGGCAGAACAGCATGCCGTTGACCGGGCTCAGGCACACGTGCTCGGTGCTGCGGAATTCGTAGAGGATGTGCTCGAGCGCAACGTCGAGCGCGCGCTGGCGCAGGCGCGCGGGGACGAGACGCTCGGCCGCGCGCATCAGCTTGAACGCGGTGCGCAGGCCGGCGCTCAGCGGCTCGTGGAGATCGGTGGCTGCGATGCGATCGCGGTAGCGAGCAAAGCGGGCTGGGTCGTAGCCCTCGGGATAGAGCTCGCTGCGAATGGCATCGAGCGTGGCGTTGCTGGGGTGCACGAAGCGCTTGCCGTAGAGGAACGACAGCCCCAGGTAGATGAGCCGCATGTGGCAATAGAGCCGCGACGGGTGCACGGGGGTCTTGTCGGGCAGCAGCCACAGCTCCGGTACGATCGGCTGAATACCCTCCCACGGGTGCAGCCCCAGCATGGCCAGCCAGATTCGACCCCACGTGGGGATCTCGTAGACGCCGCCGTGCTTGCGGATGAATGCGAGCGCACCGGCGACGAGCGGATCGTCGGCACCGTGGCCGAGCAGTCGCAGCGCGACGTAGGCGAGCACGGTGTGGAACAAGTACGAGTGGCTGTGCGGGTGCATGCCCCAGCCGCCGTCCTCGCGGCGCTGCATCTGCAGCGCTCGGTAGACGCGCCGGGCCCGGCCGGGCGAGAGCGGGCGCCCGAGCACGTGGCACAGCATCACGTACTGGCACGGCAGCATCGGGTTCCACACCACCTCGCCGGCGACGCGGCCGTCGGCGTGCTGGCGCGTCCCGAGGTAGCGCACCGCACGGGCGTAGGACTGCTGGGCACGAGCGCGCAGCGTGGGTTCACCGGCGAGTGCCGGGCCCGCCGCTACGGGGTGGGGGTGGGCGTGAGAATCAGGAACCATTGGTGAGGTAAGAAGGTTTCCTCGCGCTCGAGGGTGAACCCGGCCTGGCGCAGCTCCGCGATGGCCTTCTCGCGGGGCACCCGGTACTCGGGCGCCGGCGCGATGTTGCCGGGCGGGCTGGCATCAGGACGAAACTCGACGATCGCGAGGCGCCCGTTGGCGGTCAGCGCCGCACGGACCTTGCTGAAGTAGCCCACGCGATCGCGGATGAACGCGTAGGTGTTGGCCGTGAAGACCAGATCGATCTCCCGGGGCGGGAGCATGGGGTCGTCGTAGATCGCGAGGTGGGGCTGGATGTTGGGCGTGCCCCAGACCTCGCGCTGCTCGAGCAGGTAGTCCTCGAACTCACCGTCGACATCGACGGCGTAGACGCGGCCGTCGGGGACCTCGGCGGCGAGGCGCCGGGTGAAGTAGCCCGATCCTGCCCCGATGTCGGCCACGACCGCGCTCTTGCTCTGGAACGGCAGCGCACGGACGACTCGGTCGGGGAGCTGCCAGGCGTCTCGGTCCGAGTTCTCGAACACGGCGATCATGGCCTTGGGGTCGTCGTAGTGCTGCGGGGGCCCGCTTCCGGGGCCGCTGCGCGGGCAGCCGCTCATGAGCGTCACGCTGGCGACCCCGAGCAGGATGGAGGCACGCGTGTGTCGTCCGGTGGGCGGGCGGGGCGACGACGACATGTGTCGAGGGTAGACGGGTGGGCGACGGGTGTGAAGGGCGGGCCGACGGCAGTGTGACGTGGGTACGCGCGGCCCACACCGAAGCCAGGGGAGCGGCGGGCAGCACACGCGCTACCCGGGTATGCTCCGGGGCCGTGACTCACGCTGCCCAAGATTCGCCCCGGGGTTCGTCGCGCGCGCGTCCGATCCCGCTGGAGGCCAACGACGGGAGCGGCTGGTTGAGTCGCTGCCGTCGCACCCTAGTGGCGCTGGTGTTGCACCCGGCGCAAAGCTTTCGGGTGTGTCCGGAGCCGATCGCCCACGGTCGCGTGATCCGCCTGCTGGCCACGATGCGACTGCCCGCGTGGCTCGTGCTCGTGGGGCTGCTGCTCGTCCGGCACGCTACCGCGGTCGAGGGATCCGGCGTGCCGATGCGGGCGATCTACGCGTTCGTCGAGCCGTCGCTCTCGCGGGTGCTGTCGCTGTGGATCCTGCTGATGATCCCCGTCGGGCTTCCGCTCCTCTACTTCATCGAGGGGCTCGTGGCGCACATCGGCGTGGCGCTCACCGGCGGGGCCTCGCGTTCGATCGGCGCGAGCATGCGGGCGTGTGGCTACGTGCTCGCGCTGGTGTTGCTCGTGGTCGGTCTCGTCGACATCCCACTCTACCTCGGGCACGTACCTGGCGTGGTCTACCTCGGGATTCTGGCCGCGATGGCGCTCCTCCACTGGGGGCTGCTCGGTGTGGTGCTGGCCAAGACCCATCAGGTGAGCGTGCCGCGTGGGTGGCTCGTGGCGATCCTGCCCACGCTCGTGTTCGTGGCCGTGACGCTGCTGCGTGCGCTGCCCGAGCTCGCCGAGGTACCCGGTCTGCCGCCGCCGGGAGGCGACTACGCGCTGCCCTGATGCCTCGCGCAACTCGTCGCGGGGCTGCGGTCGCTGTACGATTCCGCGGGGATGAAGCCTCGCGCCAGTAGCACCACGACCCTGGCCGCGCAGGTCAGCGGGAGTGCCGAGTCCGAGACTCTCGTGGGCGGAGCCCCGCGGCGCCGAGGGGCGATCAGCCTTGGGCGTGGTGATCTGTTGGGTCGCTACGTGGTGCTCGATCGCCTCGGTGCCGGAGGGATGGGGGTGGTGTACGCGGCCTACGATCCCGAGCTTGATCGCAAGCTTGCGATCAAGCTGTTGTTGCCGGGGCACGGCGATGCGGAAGGGGACTCGATCGCACGGACCCGGCTGCTCCGCGAGGCCCAGGCCCTGGCCAAGCTCGATCATCCGCACGTGGTGGCGATCCACGACGTGGGCACGGTGGGCGATCGCGTGTATCTGGCGATGGACATCGTGGAGGGCGACACGCTGGGGGCATGGCGAGAGCGGACGCCGCGGAGCTGGCGGGAGGTTCTCGACGTGATCGTGGCTGCCGGCGAGGGACTGGCGGCGGCGCATGACAAGGGCCTGGTGCACCGCGACATCAAGCCCGAGAACATCATGGTGGGCGCGGACGGGCGCGTGCGCGTGATGGACTTCGGGCTCGCGCGCACCGGCGAGGATACGGGGGTCGAGTGCCCAGCCCTCGACGCCGACATCGCACGGGCACCGAGCGTCTTGTCGTCGGCGCTCACGCTCGAGGGCTCGATGATGGGCACGCCAGCCTACATGGCGCCCGAGCAGTTCTCTGGCGCGGTCATCGACCCGCGTACCGACCAGTTTTCGCTGTGCGCCACCGCGTGGGAGGCACTCTATGGACAGCGGCCGTTCAGCGGCGAGTCGCTGGCGGACCTGGCCGCCAAGGTGGTCGACGGGGTACGGGATCCGCCGCCGCTGGGCCGGCGGGTGCCGGCGTGGCTGCGCCGCGTGCTCGAGCGCGGGCTGCAGAGCCGCGCACAGGATCGGTTCCCCGATACCCGTGCATTGCTCGATGCCTTGCGTGCCGACCCGACGTCGAGACGGCGCCACATTGCGTGGGTGGCGGGGATTGCTGGCCTGGCCGGGCTCGCCTACGTCGCGCACGAGGTGGTCGCGCAGCGAGCCGCAGAGGCGTGTGTCGCGGAAGGGGCGACGCTACGCGAAGACTGGAACGACCAGGCGCGCGCCGAGATGGAGCACGCGCTGCTCGCCACCGGCAAGCCATTTGCGGCCACGACGTTCGCGAAGACGGTGCCGTGGCTCGATCGTTGGGCCACGTCGTGGAGCGCGGTTGCCGAGCAAGCCTGTCGTGCGCACACCATCGAGGACAGCTGGGATGCCGACCTCTACGCCCGCGCCCAAGACTGCTTGCAAGAGGCGCGCGGGAACTTCGTTGCGTTGGTCGACGCGATCGACGACGCCGATGCGAGCACCCTGACCGAGGCGACGACGGCCGCGGCGGAGCTGGCTCCGGTGGCGGGTTGTAGCGACCCTGCGACCCTACGCGAGCGGCCGATGATGGAGCCGGAGCAACGCGAGGCCGTGCTCGGTGTACGCGCTCGACTGGCGCGAGCGAGCTCGTCGTTGGAGGCAGGAGACCACCAGCGTGGACTCGAGCAGGCCCTCGATGCGCTCGATGCGGCGAAGGCTAGCGGGTGGTCGCCCGTGGTGGCTCGGGCCGAGCTGCAGCTGGGGAGCGTCGAGACCGAGCGGGGCGACTACGCGAGCGCGGAGGCGAGCCTAGGGCGCGCGTTCACGCTGGCTCGCGAGGCCCACGTGCCGGGTGTAGCACTGGACGCCACGGTTCGACTGGTGGGCGTCGTGGGCTTTCGCTCGGCCCGCTACGCCGAGGGACTGGTGTGGGCCGAGGCCGCGCAGCTACAGCTCGCATGGCTCGCGAGCGAGCACCCGCTCGAGCGGGCCATGCTCGACAACGGCCTGGGCCTGATCCGCAGGGCGATGGGCGAGTACGACGAGGCAGAGCGCCTGCACCTGCGAGCACTGGAGCTGCGCGAGCGCACGTTGGGTCGCGACCACCCGCAGGTGGGGTCCAGCCTCAACAACCTGGCCAATGTGTACAAGACCAAGGGCAACCTCGATGAGGCCCAACGCTTGTACGAGCGAGCGCGCGCGATCTGGGAGGAGGCTCTGGGCCCCGATCATCCCCAGGTGGCGCACTGCATCAACAACCTCGCGCTCCTGCACGGTCAGCGCGCGGAGTACCCCGAGGCGATCGCGCTGTACCAACGCGTGTTCGAGATTCGCGAGCAGACGCTCGAGCCCGACCACCCTGATCACGCCCAAGGCATGAGCAACCTCGCCAGCGTGTACGCAGTGTTGGGGGACCCAGACCGAGCCATCCCGCTCTACGTGCGCGCGAATGCGATCTGGGAGCAGGCGCTAGGCCCCGAGCACCCTGATCTCGCCATCGGCCTGTACAACCTCGCGGGGATGCTGATGATGACGGGGGCCTATGAGGAGTCGCGGCGGATCCACGAGCGTGCGCTCGCGATTCGAGAGCGTGCGTTCGGGCCCGATCACATAGCCGTAGCCGCGAGCCTCGGCGGCCTCGCGGCGGTGCGCGAGGCCACGAAGAGTTACGCCGAAGCGACGCGCTTGCAGGAGCGTGCGCTCACGATCCGGGAGCGTGCGCTGGGCCCGGACCATCCCGATGTCGCGGTCACCCTCACGGATCTGTGCATTGCTCGCGCGGGCGCGGGAGCGTGCGAGGAGGCCGTGCAGCTCTGCGAGCGTGCGCTGACGATCCGCGAGGGCGCGCTGGGACCCGATCACCCCGAGGTGGCGCAGACCGTGCATTCGCTAGCGCGCGCCTTCTACTACGCGGGCGATTACGAGCGAGCCATCGAACTGGACACTCGTGCGCTCGAGACATGGGAGCGCGCACTGGGCCCCGATCATCTCCTCGTGGGGTACGCGCTGCAGGGGTTGGGCGAGGCCCAGCTCGGTGCCGGCCGCTTGGCTGAGGCCGTCGCCCTGCTCGAGCGTGGGCTGGCGTTGCGCCAGACCACCCGGGTCCCTCCCGATCAGCTCGCAGAGACGCGCTACACCCTCGCGAAGGCCTTGTGGGAGGTCGGGGGCGACCGGGTACGGGCGTGGGCCTTGGCCGAAGAGGCGCGGGACGGCTACGCAGCCGTGATGGGGCAGGAGACCCTCGTGGCCGAGGTCGCCGAGTGGCTCGCTGCCCACGAGTCGTCTCGACCGTGAGACGATGGAACCATGAACGTGCGCGTGGTCGTCG
>JBFIJN010000045.1:0-29181 GCA_041600735.1 Nannocystaceae bacterium | reverse complement strand
CACGTCGGGGTCGAGCTCGGGCACGGTGAAGTGCACGCGCACCGTGTCGAAGTCGAGGGGCTCGAGCTCCACGTCGGTCGCGGCCGGGAGCGAGACGATCGAGCACGTGCCCCAGCCGGTGTCGGGCGGATCGGGGTTCTGGGCGCTGTCGGGGCCGTGGCTGTACACGCCAAAGCGGAACGTCTCGCCGTTGAGGGTGTAGAGCCGCAGCCGGTCGGCGCCGCTCCCGTCGCTGGTGCTGATCGAGGCGTCGGGCGGGTGCAGCGTGCCGCTGGCGCCGTCGAGGTCGGCATAGCCGGCGTAGGCGTCGGTGCCCTCGAAGGCCGCCTGGGTGGCGTCGAGCTGCACTTCGTAGACCACCGAGGGCTGGCCCAGGTACTCGATGCCGTAGCTCTCGAGCCGCGGGTCGACATAGTGGTCGGTCTCGCGGCCAAAGTCCCAGCCGGCGTTCTCGTCGCGCTCGAGGTTGATCTCGATGCGGGCCCGCAGCGGACCTTGCTCGGCGAGCGCGGCCGAGATCACCGTGGTCACCCGCTCGGGCACGTCGCCCATGGGGGTGGCCCCGGTGATGGCGTCGAGCTCGTTGAGCATCGACAGCTCGGGCACGTCGGGCGAGTCGCGCCCCTCCTCGAACGTCACGATGTCGTTGCGCGGCGGATAGACCGAGGTCTCGCCCGGGGCAAAGCGGCCCTTGTCGGAGCGGAACGTGGCCGGGGACGGGCACGTCATCGTGTCGGTGGAGATGACGCCGTGCTCGCTCGAGGTGAGCGGTCGGCAGAAGTACGGCTCGCCCGAGCTGGTGTTCTCGTGCCAGCCGAGCGACTCGAGGTCGGAGAGGTCGTCGTCGAAGAAGATCAGCTTGGGGTAGGTCTTGCCGCGGGCGTGGGCCCAGATCGGCAGCACCCCGGTGCGGGGGCCGTACGGGAAGCGCCAGCTCGAGAGGAAGTCCCAGCGGCCCGGGCGGTTGCCAATGCCCAGGCGGCCGGTCGCCTGGGTCACGAACACGTCCTTCACGAACTTGCCCTCGGCGTCCTCCAGCCAGATTGCGATCTGGGCGTTGGCGACGGGCTTGAAGTGGATCTCGAGCAGGATGTCGCCCTCGGCGGCCGGCGCCGCGGCGGGGGCCACGGCGACGAGGGCCAGCGTCATCGCGGCCAGGAGCCCCTTGCAATCCACGGCCGGAGTCTACCAGAGCGCTCGCGCTGCGCCCGATCCGCGATGCGACGGCGGTCACTCTCGTGATGGGGGGCCCCGCGGCAGGTGTGGCGGATCACGCAAGTGTTTTGCCCCTGGAGCTACCCTTGCGCTACCCCTCGGGTTCTCGCCGGCTCTCGCCCTCGACGGTCACGATGCGTTCGATCTCCCCCTTGCCTGCCCACGGCCTCGTGGTGGCGCTGCTGACGCTGCCCGTCGCGTGCGGCGGTCATGCGCCCACGCCGTGGGGCGCGGCCCCGGTCGTGGTGGCTGCGGGCCCGCTGCCGGATGGGCCGAGGGAGCCGGTGCGGGGGCTGCCGATGCCGAGCCTCGACATGCCCTGGACCCCGCCGATGATGGTCGCGGGGGATCTCGAGCAGCTGCGGGCCGCGCTCGCGGGCCACGACTCGGTGGCCCTGCGGCTCGGCGATCGCCTGGGCGGCGCCGAGCAGGGCGCGCGCATCGAGGCGCTCCTCCAGGCGCTGCAGCCAGGGATCACCACCGTGGCGGCCGAGCCGGGGGAGGAGCCGTGCGCCGGGCGCGCGCGGCCCCGCTACCGCTGGAGCGCGGGCGCGCTGCCGACTGCGACCGCGGCCTCGGCCGTGCTCGCGGTCGACGACGCGGCGCTCGACGTCGCGCGCTGGCGGGGCCTGCCCGCGCGGGCGGTGGGCAGCTGCCACGCCCCGATGGCGGCGCTCGCGGTGGGCCAGGAGCAGTCGCTCGCCGAGCTCGAGCCGTTCCTCGACCACGCCGATGCCACGCTCTGGCAGGTGTACCGGCCCGCGCTCCAGGCCATCGTGCCGCGGCTGCGCGCCGAGCTCGAGCCGTACAGCCGCGTGCGCCCCCGGGCGCAGGGCGAGGGTGAAGGCGAGTGGGCCCAGTACCAGTGCGGGCACGCCTACTGGGAGCATCTGCAGAGCTATGCGCGCTGCGGGGCGGCGCTCGACAGCTGCGCCGTGGCGCCGCGCGTGTTCCTGATGGGGGGGGTTCGCATCGGCACCGCCGAGCCCAGCGTCTACGTGCCGCCGGGGTGCGGGGCGCGGCTGGGTCGCGACTACGTGCTCGAGCTGCGCTCGGTGGCCAGCGAGTCGGCCGAGGTCGCGCAAGAGCACCTGGCCCCCTCGTGGGTGGCGCTGGCCGACCGGGTAGGGGCCATCACCGAGGTCTACGAGGCGCTCGAGGACGTGTGCGAGCCGCGAAGGCGCCGCTTCGACGAGGCCGATCTCATGGTGGCCCGCGGGCGGCTGGCCGCGATCGGGGACGACCTCGCCTCGGACGCGCTCGGGCACCCCGAGGGGCACTGGACGCGCGCCGAGGGGCCCTTCCACGTGCCCGGCTACGGACCGGTGCAGCAGGTGGCCGCGTACCAGGGCGGGGAGGGGAGCGCGTCGGAAGACGCGATCGCCGAGGCCCGGGCGCTGCGCGAGCTGGTGCTCTCGCGCGCGCTGTGTCGGGCTTCGCAGCCGTCGCTGCCGCTCGCCGTCGCGCTCGTCGACGGGCGGGGCGCGGTGGAGTTCTTCGGCTACTTCTTCGAGGAGGAGCTGTCGTGCGGCGATCTGCCGCCGCTGTGGGCCGAGCCTACGGAGGCTCCGTCGCTGTCGGTGGCGGACGTTCGGGGCTAGCGCGCCGCGCGGCCGCTCGCTCGCGCGCGCGGGCCAGCCATGGCTTCGCCGCGCGCCACAGCAGCCATAGCCCCACCGAGTAGACCTCGAGCGCCAGCGCCAAGATCACGTAGTCGTAGGGCGTGCGGATGCGGATCTCACCGAAGTAGATCGCCGAGACCACCAGCAGCCCCAGCAGGTGCACCGCGATCAAGCCCTGGCGGACGGTGCGGCGGAACCCGAGCACGATGAGGCCGAGCAGCGCGGGCACGGCCAGTAGGTCGCGGTGGAGGTTGGTCCACCACTTGCTCACGCCGCGCCACTGACTGCGCCCCGAGTCGGGCCAGGGCACGTTGTGGCGCCACAGCAGCGAGGCATTGACGTACCCGTACTTCACCTGGCCCCACACCCCGGTACGGCGCACGCACTCGCGCACGTACATCATGTGCTGGTCCTTGTCGCCGATGTACCCGGCGTAGACGAGCTCGTCCTCGAGCGCGGGCTCGAGCGCCACGCGCGGGGGGATGCCCTTCTTGATCGCCTGCGCCTCGTGGTTCTTGACCTGCAAGAACGACGGCGGGCGAAAGTGCACGCGCCCGTGGCCCTTGTTGTCGGGCGTGGTGCGGATCTTCGAGGCGTGGCAGCGGCCGAACACCAGGTTGAACGACCCGTTCTCCGACACGAGGCCCAGGCGCCCCGTGTTGTGGTGCAGCAGCACGCTCGCCAGCACCAGCAGGATCACCACTGGCACCGCCGATTGCATGAGGTGCACGAAGCGAAGCTTGGGCAGCTGCTTGCGCCAGACCAGCCAGAACAGGCCCAGGAGCGCGGCGGAGACCATCAGCTGCGGCCGCACCAGCGTGCCGAGCCCGGCGCACAGGCCCATCAACCATGCATCGCGGTGGCGGCCATGATCGACCAGACGCAGCGAGCACAGCACCGCGCCCATCAAGAAGAACGCGAACGGCACCTCGGAGAGCACGTAGCCGCCGAGCGAGATGTGCGGATAGTAGATCACCCCCACCAGGCCCACCGCCGGGGCCACCCAGGGGAACGCGCTCGCGCGGCGCACGGCCGCCTGGGCGAACGAGACCGTGAAGGCGCCGAGCAGCGCATACACGACCCCGATCGCGACGAAGTCGTCCTTGCCGAACACTCCCTTGATCCCGGCCACCATCCAGTGGGTGCCGAACGGGAAGAAGCTGCTGTACTCGTCGGGCCGGAGCCCGCGCTCCAGCAGGCGATCGGCTCGCGAGACGTAGCCGTGCATGTCGGAGTACACGTAGTCGCCGAGCGGGTGCACCACGAGGTTCCAGTGGAGCCGCACGACCAGCGCGGCCACGAACACCGAGAGCAACCAGCGCTCGCGTACGATCCACTGCACGAGGCGCGTGCCCAGCTGCGCGAGGCGCCGCTGCGCGACGGCGAGTCGAGCAGCAGGCGGGGGCGGGGTGGTGGGCAAGTCCATGAGCGGCGCGGGGCATTGGTAGCCGCTTGACGCGCGGCTCGCCAGGGGCCAGGGTCGATGTTCGCTCGCGAACCGCGCCGATCGCGTTGACGCACGATCACACGCCCTGGTATCCCGGATCCATGCTTGGGTCCGTGTCTCGCTCGCACCGCCTGCTCCCGCTATGCCTGGCTGTGGCGGTCACGGCGGGGTGCCGACTGGGAGCCACCACGCCCCCGCCCGATGCCGCCCCCACACCGGCGCGGCCGACGACGGCCCACGCGCCGGCCGAGCCCAGCCGCGAGGCGGTGCTCGCCGCCTCGGATCTGCCGCCCACGCTCGAGACCCCGCTGCCCGACGACCCGATGGCGGTCACCGTGCACCGGCTCTCCAACGGCACCACGGTGTACATCAGCACCGATCGACAGAAGCCGCGCTTCAACGCGTGGATCGGAGTGCGGGCCGGCAGCCGCATGGATCCGCCCGACTCGACCGGGCTCGCCCACTACCTCGAGCACATGTTGTTCAAGGGCACCGACGACTACGGCACCCTCGACGCCGAGCGCGAGGCCCCGCACGTGCAGCGGGTGCGCGAGCTCTACGGCGAGCTGCGCGAGGCAGCGAGCGCCGGCGCGCGCGCGAAGGTCCTGCACGAGATCGACCTCGAGACCCAGCGCATGGCCAAGTACGCCGTGCCCAACGAGCTCAGCCGCATGTACGGCGCGATGGGCATCGAGGGCATCAACGCGTTCACCAGCTACGAGCAGACCGTCTACATCGCCGACGTGCCGAGCAACCGCATCGAGGCCTGGGCCACGGTCGAGGGCGAGCGCTTCGCCGATCCCGTGTTCCGCTTGTTCCTCCCCGAGCTCGAGGCGGTCTACGAAGAGAAGAACCTCTCGATCGACAACCCGTTCCGCCGCGTGAACGAGGCGATGACCGCCGCGCTGTTCCCCAAGCACCCCTACGGCACGCAGACCACGATCGGCGCGGTCGAGCACCTCAAGAACCCCGCCTACCAAGACATGGTGGAGTACTTCGAGCGCTGGTACGTGCCCAACAACATGGCGGTGGTGCTCGCGGGCGACATCGATGCTGCGACGGCGCTGCCGCTGCTCGAGGCCAAGCTCGGGCACCTGCAGCCCAAGGCGCTCGTCGAGCCGCACCCCGGCGAGCTGCCGCCCCTGACCGGGCGGATCACCCGCGAGGTGCTGGTCGACGGCGAGGAGGGCGTGACCCTGGCCTGGCACGCGCCGCCCTCGGCCCACGCCGACGTGGTGGCGCTCGAGGTGATGGATCGCGTGCTCGACGACGCCAAGGTGGGGCTGCTCAACGTGCAGCTCGAGCTCACGCAGAAGGTGCCGACGGCCGGCTCGTCGCTGTCCACGCTGCGCGAGGCCGGGTGGTTCACCGTGTACGCCCAAGCGCGCTCGGGCCAGTCGCCCGAGGAGCTCGAGGGCATGCTGCTGCGCGTGCTCGACGGGCTGCGCCGCGGCGAGTTCACCGAGGAAGACGTCACCGGGGTCAAGCTGCGCGAGACCGTGCGCAACAAGCGTGGGCTGGAGGCCCCTGGCGCGCGCACCCGGCAGATGATGGGCGCGTTCATCGAGCACCGCGACTGGAAGGACGTGGTGGATCACGACCGGCGCTACCAAGAGGTCACGCGAGCCGACGTGATCCGCGTGGCCAACGAGTACCTGGGCGAGGCCTACGTGGTGGTGGCCAAGCGCAAGGGCAAGCCCGAGATCCCCAAGCTCGACAAGCCCACCATCACGCCGGTCGCGATCGACTCCAGCCGCAAGAGCCCGTTCTCGCAGCGAGTGGAGGCGATGCCCGCCGCCGAGCTCTCGCCCGAGTGGGTGGTCGAGGGCAAGCACTACGCGCGCCTCCGGCTGCCCGCGGGCGATCTCATCGCCGTCGAGAACGAGCGCAACGACCTATTCTCGCTCAGCTACTCGCAGGAGCGGGGCTACCGCAAGGCGCCCCACCTCTGCTACGCGCTCGAGCTGCTCGGCCTCTCCGGGGCCGGCGAAGACGACGCGGAGGCGCTGCAGAAGCAGCTCTATGCGCTCGGCACCTCGGTGCGCACCACCTGCAGCGCCGAGTCGAGCTCGATCGTGATCGAGGGCCTCGACTCGCAGCTCGAGGCCAGCCTGGCGCTCGTGGATCGCTGGCTCGCCAAGCCGCGCTTCGATCGCGAGACGCTGGCGCGGCTCTACGACAACACGCTGAGCGAGCGCCGCGATGGCATGGAGAAGGACCGGGTGCTCACCGCGGCCCTCTACGACTACGCCAACTTTGGGCGGCGCAGCGCGTGGCTCGGCCAGCCCAGCAACGACGAGCTCGCCAAGGCCAAGCCGGCCCGGCTCAGCGGGTTGATCTCGAGCTTCCTCGACCACGAGCACCGCACGCTCTACTTCGGCCCTCGCGAGGCCGGGGCGGTGGCCAAGCTCGTGGCCCGCGGCAAGCGGCATCGCAAGGTGGGCGAGCCGCAGGTGCGTCGCTTCGAGCGCGTGAAGCAGCCCACCGTGTTCTTCCTGCACAAGGATGGTGCCAAGGCCAACGTGCGCTTCACGATCCCGCAGGGCAAGCTGCCGCGCGCGCAGCGGCCCACCGCGCGACTCTTGTCCGAGTACCTCGGCGGCAACATGAGCGCGCTGGTGTTCCAGGAGATCCGCGAGTCGCGGGGCCTGGCGTACAGCGCCTCGGCCTTCTACTCGATGGGGCAGCGGCCCCCCGACGAGTCGAGCCTCAGCGGGCAGATGAGCACCCAGGCCGACAAGACCCCGGAGGCGGTGCGGACGTTCCTCGGGCTCTTGCGCACCAGCGAGATCCAGCCCGAGCGGCTGGTCGACGCCAAGGCCGGCATCGACCAGGAGCTCCGCGCCGCTCGCATCGATCCGCGCTGGGTCGACCGCTGGGTGGTGAGCTGGGACGAGCGCGGCGAGAAGGCCGATCCACGCCCGTGGGAGTGGGCCAGCACCA
This sequence comes from Nannocystaceae bacterium, assembly GCA_041600735.1. Taxonomy (GTDB): domain Bacteria; phylum Myxococcota_A; class Polyangia; order Nannocystales; family Nannocystaceae; genus Paraliomyxa. The sequence continues at coordinate 21,954 of JBFIJN010000045.1, read as the reverse complement.
AGGCGCTCGAGCTCGCCGACGTGCAGGCCTTCGCCAAGGGCTTCGTCGACGCGCCGGTGATCATCGTGATCGTCGGCGATCGCGAGCGGGTCGGCCTCGAAGAGCTGGAGGCGATCGGTCCCGTGCAGGAGCTGCGGCCCGAGCAGCTGTTCGGCTACGGTGCGTTCCCGCCGGCACCCGGCGGCGCGGAGATCACCCAGTGAGGCCGGGGCTCGCCGCGGCTACGCTGGTGCTCGGGCTCGCGTGTGCGACCGGCGAGGGCCGCAGCGGCGACGAGGCGGCGACCGGGCCGAGCCCCGGATCGAGCGGGGGCAGCGGCACGGCCACGGGCGAGGGCAGCGGCAGCACCGACGCGGCGGACACCGGCGGCAGCAGCGACACCGCCGACGACCTGCCCGACTGCCGCATGACCACCTACTACCCCGACGCCGATCTCGATGGCTACGGGGATCAGGCCTATCCGGTCGACGCCTGCATCCAGCCGCCGGCCCACATTCCCCAGGGCGGCGATTGCGACGACACCAACCCCGAGGTCAATCCCGGCGTCGAGGAGGTATGCGACACGTTCGACAACGACTGCAATGGTCTCGTCGACGAAGCCTCGCCCAGCAACACCAGCTGCCAGGGCTGCGCGCTCGGGCTGTTGGCCGATCACGCCTACGCCTACTGCCCCGGTCCGCTGACGTTCGCCGAGGCGCGCACCTCGTGCATGGGGTTCGGGGGTGATCTGGTGAAGATCGACGATCAAGCCGAGCAAGACTTCTTGCTGGGGCAGCCGCTGCCGGCCGCGCCCACCGTCTACATCGGCCTCTCCGACGAGGCGGTCGAGGGCGCGTTCGTGTGGGTATTCGACGACTCGGCGCCCGCGTTCACGGCGTGGGGCATGGGCGAGCCCAACGACGCGCTCGACGGCGAGGACTGCACGCAGCTGGCGGTGGCTGCGGGCACGTGGAACGACATCGCGTGCACGACGGCGAGCGCGTTCGTGTGCGAGGCCATCGCGGGCGGCTAGCCGCAGTCGTCCCGCGGCGGCTACACGCAATCCTCGGTCACCTGGCACATACCCACGCTCGTGCACACGCACTCGCCGGTCGCTTCGTCGCAGATCTCGTTGCCGCAGAACACCCCGGCGCTGGTGCAGTGGGCCATGCAGAAGAGGGTCTGGTCGTCGGCCACGCCCGCGCAGGTCTGCTCGGCTGCGATCGCGGTACACGGCGCATCGTCGCCGTCGCAGGGCGTGACGCAGCGCGAGGCTCCGCGGATCACCCGGCAGGCCTCGCCCGCGCCCGTGCACGCGTCATCGCTCGTGCAGGGCGGCGCCACGCACAGGCCCTCGAGGCACATGAAGTTGTACGGGAAGGCGGGTGACGGGCACTGCCCCGCGGTGTTGGGCGGGCAGCAGTCGGCCGGGAATTCGCAGGTGTGCACGCACTGCAATAGATCGTCGTCGGTCGGCAGCGGCCAGCCGCTGTCGCTGCTCTCCTGCGCGGCCCCGAGATCGGGTGCGCTCGAGGTGCTCGCGGGGGCGGTGGTCGTTCCCGTCGAAGCGCTGGCGTCGTCGCTCGCGGGAGGCTCGCGATCGCCCCCGCAGGCCGAGCCGAGCAACACGAGCGTGAGTCGCACGGCCGCGGGGCGCATCTCAGCCGCCAGCCTTCTTTGCGTGCGGAGCCTTGGCGTCGGGCGCCGCCGCAGCGCCGCCCGCCGCCGCATCCCCTGCGGGGGCCGGAGCATCGCCCGCGGCCGGAGCATCGCCCGCCGTCGGCGCGGCGCCAGCGACCGCGAAGCCGCTCACCATCGCCTCGAAGGCGGCCCCCCACACGTCCATGGTGGCGCGCGGGCCCACGGCCTTGAAGTAGAACGGATCGCCCGAGCCCTCGACGATCGCGGCCAGCATGCGCTGATCGGCGTCGTCGTGCTTCTCGTCGGCGCCCGGCGCCATCGCGGCCACATAGGTCCCGCTCACGTCGACGAACGTGGTCTTCAGGCCGGTGCCTTCGACGATCTTGGTGGTCGCCACGTCGTCGATCGTCTTGCCCTCCGGCGCCTGGAACTGGCCCTTCCAGCGCGCGAGGTTCTGCTCGATCCCACCCGCGCCTCCGGGGAAGCGGAACACGACCAGCTCGCCGTCGCCGCCGGGGCCCGGCAGCACCCACTGAGCCAGTCGCATGCTGTTGGCCGGCGTGCCCTTCTCCCACTCCTTGGGCACGCTGAACGTGAGGCCGGGCAGCGTCTGCGCCTCGCTCTCGCCCGAGGGCGTGACGTCGCGGGGCGGACCCTTGGGCGTGGCGGGAGCACCCATCATCGGCGGCATGCCGCCGTGCGGGTTGGCCCCCGCGTGCGGGCCCCCGCCGTCGTGGGCCTGGGGCGGCGCGACCTTGGCATCCTTGGTGCCCTTGGCATCCTTGCTCTCGGCGGCCTTCGTGGGCGCATCGCCCTTGGCGCCAGTGGAGCTGTCGCAGGCGCTCGCGAGCACGAGGGAGAGCAGCAACGGAGTCAGGGCGCGGGGTGTTCCGATCATCACGGCCGCGATGCTAACAGCCCCCGGGTCATCCGTGGGTACTCACCACGAACCGGCGCCAGCGCTCGTTGAACGCGAGGAACGCCTGCACCAGCGGCTCGGGGTGGGCGTGCTCGCGCAGCGCCTCGGCGAGCAGGGTCTGGCGCAGGTCGAACAGTGCCCCGGTGATGCGCATGTGCGCGTGCTCCTGCTCGAGGTAGCGGCCCTGGAGCTCGGCATCCGCCGACTCGTGCCACGCCATGCGAACGAAGCGGACCAGCTTGATCTCCTGGCGGCTCTGGTCGACGTTGGCGAAGAACCGACCGATCCAGGGATGGGCGTAGACCTTGTCGTAGAAGGTCCGCGCGATCCGTGCGAGCTCGGGGTCGCTCGGGAGCGGCAACATGGGCGTGACGTCGGGCGCGGCGCCTCGGCCTACGGCAGCCGGGCGAGGATGCCCCCGACGAGGGTGTTCATTGCCACGCCGTAGTTGGCGTCGCAGACCGAGCTCTCGTTGCCCGGGCCGCTGACGGTGTCGATGAGCCCGCGCATGCGCACCGGGGGGACCCCGTACTGGCCGCCGTTCTCGCACCCCGGGCCGATGCCGTAGTCGCGCTGGTACTGGGGGTCGAGCGCATCGGCGTACACGACGCTGCCCGCGGTGCTCACCCCATCGATCCCGAACACGTAGGCCCCGCGCGCGCGCAGCTCGTCGGTGTAGCGCTCGATCGGGCGCAGCACCGCCTGGTCGCCGTCGACGCCGGGGTTGCCGTTCACATCGTAGCTCTCGGGCCGACAGTCGTAGGGGCTGCTGCCGCTGCAGCTGACTCCGGCGTTCCAGCACACCGCCGAGGACGGGGCTCCGTCGTCTGGATCGGACCAGAACACCCGGTTGCCGTCGGGCAAGAAGATCGTCTCGAACTCGCTGTTGTACGAGCAGTCGACCTCGTCGGACACGATCACCACGGTGAGCAGCGCCTCAGGGCGGTGAAAGCCAAACGAGGCGTCGTTGTCGGTCTCGCTGCGGCGGATCGCCTTCCACATCGACTCGAGCTGCGCCTCGAAGCCGCAGCCGTTGATGCCCTGCGGAAGCATGCAGCGCAGGTTCTCCTCGATCGACCCGTTGATCACGTTGCTCGTTCCGCTCGAGGGGCTCACCTCGATCCAGTTCTGGTCCAGGCCCAGGTTCTCGAGCGAGCACCCGTCGAAGCAGGCTGCTTGGGTCGCGTCGATCGTCTGCGCGCCATTGAACACGAACTCCTCGGTGCGCTGGCGGCAGCTGGTGGCGCGCAGCTGGCCGCCCTCGGGGCTCGTGCCGCTGCACCAGGGATTGCCGTTGTCGGTCGTGGTCACGCCGATGCGGTAGTCGACCGGCGGGCTCGCGCTCTCGAGGCCCGCGACCAGGATGTTCACCACGCTGGCGAGCTTGGCCTGCTCCTCCCCCATGGACCCCGAGTTGTCGACCACGAACAGCACGTCGACCTCGCGCGCGGTGGCAACGTTGCCGGTGTCGGCGGGGCCGCCGCTGGAATCGGCGGTGTCGGTGGGCGAGGTCCCGCCCAGCGTGGCCATGGTCGTCCCGGGGCCGCCCGTGCTGCCTTCGCTCGCGCCGTCGGTCTCGAGCTCGACCTGCGGGCCGCAGGCGCTCAGCGCGGCGAGCACGGCGAGCACGGTGCGCCGCGAGGAAGCGTTGGCGAGTGGTCGTTCGAGCATGGTCGGCAGGGTACCGCAGGTGGCAGGTGCGACGGCGGTCAATTGCCGACTGCGACGGCGGCGCCCAACAGACCCGTCAGGCAGCCGATCGCGGGCCCGTAGTCGTCATCGCAGATCGACTCGATGCAGCACCGCGTCTCGCCCGGTGCATCGCCGAGATCGAGCGCTTGGCACACGCTCGCCATGCGCACGGGCGGGATCGCCTGCCCGATGGGCTCCCCCGCCGCATCGATGCCGGTGCAGCCGGGCCCGATGCCGAAGTCGAACTGCTTGTCGGCCGCGGTCTCCCCCATCGCGAATTCATCGGGCAGGATGTCACCGACCGGATACTGCCCATCTCGCCAATTGCGGTAGACGAGGTCGAACATGCCGCCTGCGGTGGGCGTGAACGGTGGATCGGGGGAGTGGGCGGTCACCGACGGCACGCCAAGGATCCCGAGCATCACGATCTCCTTGCCTTGGTTGCCGCGCAGCTCTTGGATCAAGTAGTTGGTGTAGCGCGTGACGAGCTGGAGATCTTGCTCGTCGCGGGTGTGGCACTCCGAGAACACCCCATTGGCATCGGGGCCGGTGCACGTGACCCCCGCATTCCAGCAGATCGCCGAGCTCGCCGCCTGCATTCCGGTGTTGGGGTTCACGTTCTGGAACATGGGGTTCTGCATGGTCGAGTAGTCGTTCACCGAGCAATCGGCCTCGTCGGTGACCAGCACGATCGCCAGCAGCGCCCCCTCGCGCATGAACGGCCGCGCCCCGCCGTTCCATGGCGCCGCCGGATTGAGCGCCTGCAGCATGTTCTCCAGCTGCGACTCGTAGCCGCAGCCATTGATGCCCTGCGGCCCGATGCAGCTCAAGGCCTGGGCCGCCGGCGAGTCGAGGTCACCATCGCCATCGATGTCGGTGGGAACGACCGAGTCCGGGATGTTGTCGTCGGTCGACGAGAAGTGGATGAAGGGATCGTCGGGCTGCACGGGATCGGGGCAGTTGTCGAGACACGCCTCGGGGATCGAGAAGCTGCCGGTAAGGTTGGTGAAGTCCTGGAGTCGCGTGCTACAGGCGCTCTGGATCGGAGCCCCCCGCGCGCGCTCGTAGCCATCGGGCTGGAACGGAGTGCACAGCGGGTTGCCGAAATCCGAGGTGGTCACCATGATGTTGACGTCGGTCTCGATCGGAACACCGCTCGAGTCGGTCAGCGTCTCGAGCCGCTCGATGAGCAGCGGGAACGCGCGCGCGAGGATCCGCTGCTCCTCGCCCATGGTGCCCGAGTTGTCGATGACGAAGAGCACGTCGATCAGGGCAGTGCAATCGGAGACCGCGGGATCACAAGGGGGCGAGGTGTCCGTACCGCCCACGTCGGGCCCGCCTCGGGTGGGGTCGGGCGGCACGGTGGCGGTGCCTGGCGCGGTGGTGGTGCCCGGAGTGGTCGTGCTCTCGGGCGCGGTGGTCGACGAGTCGGCGCTGCCGCTCGAGTCGGCCGCGTCGGTCTCGAGCTGCACTTGTGGTCCGCACGCGAGCAGCAACACGAGCGGCGCGAGCGAGCCGCGGGCGTGGAGATCGAGAGGGGCGTTCCGCATGTCACCAGCCTACCGCGAGGCGGCGGGCGTGTGTGAGCGGCAGAACGTCGAATCTCGGCGCCCCGCGAGCTCAGCCGGGCGGCGGGCCCGAGCTCGACAGGAACCCGAGCGTCACGCGCAGCCGCTCGTTGGTGCCCACGGTATTGCCCATCGTGGTGTGCGTCTGCAGATCGCCGTCGATCGAGTTCTCCACGTTGCCATCGGGCTGCGCGGCGTTGTCCCCGAGGATCGCGAAGCTCGCGACGTAGTTGCCGAACTCGGTCTGGTCCTCGAAGTCGAGCCCGATCTCGGCGAGGTTGAGCCCACCCCCGGCGGGGAGCGCCTGGCCGAACGTCCCCGAGATCGTCAGATAGCGCCCGTCGAGCTCGAAGTTGCCGTCTTCGTCCGAGTAGTACACGTCGTAGAATTCGCCGGTGGCTCCGTCGATGTCGAAGTTGCCCGGCGCGAGCGGATCGGTGAGGCGCACGGTGAGCTCCGCCCCGTTCACCAAGAACGTGAAGGCATCGGGGGCCACGCCGCCCGTGCGCTCGTAGAACGTGATCGAGACCAGCCCCGGCAGCATGCGCACGGGGTAGGTCATCGGTCCGGCCGCGTCGGGTGAGCGGCCGAGATCGAACAGCACGCCGGAGCCGGTGGTGTCGTCGACACTGGTGGCCGAGCTGGTGGCCGAGGCCGAGGCCGAAGCCGAGCTCGACGCCGAAGCGGAGCCCGTGCCCGCGCTCGTCTCCGGTCCCGTGTCGCCGCTCGCCGGGCCGTCCGCGGTGGGCAGCGTTCCCACGCCATCCTCGGCGCTCTGTCGCCCGTCGTCGGGCGTGCTGCAGCTCGCGAGCAGCCCCACCAAGATCCAAGGAGTCATGCGCATGACCACGGTTGTACCGCGATCACCCGGCGTTGGGATCCTCTGGCCACGGCTGAAGCGCACGCAGCCGCTCCACGCCCACGTGGCCCTCGGCGAGCAACCCGGTGGCGGCGTCGTGGATCCGCCAGTGCAGCTGCCGGCCGAACATGGGCTGCGATTCCACGAAGATGCAGCGCAGCTCGCCGGGCTCGAACCCGCACTGCGCCTGCACGGCCGCGAGCAGGCGCTCGTCGTGCAGGTGCCCATCGCCAAAGTTCCACCCGAGCACCAGCCCCGCGACGAGCTCGCCATCGGCCCAGAAGTAGTCCTCGACCCGCTCGACCGCCTGGGGCAGCAGCAGCTGCAGCGCGCGCCCGTGCAGGTGCATCAGGCGAAACGCGATCACCTTGCCCACCAGGCCCACCGAGGTGCGGCGGTCGTAGAAGTGGTCGAGCTGGTCGTAGATCCACGGCGCGCTCTTGGTCAGGCGCGCGAGCTTGTCGTGGCTCTCGCCGCGGAACAGCCACACGCCGTGGGCCCAGTTGCCCGCGTAGTAGCGCATCGCCAGCAAGAAGGAGACCGCGCGCGGCCACACGTTGCCGACCACCGGCACCACCACCAGCATCACCACGAGTAGCGCCGCGATCGGTCCCGCCTGCGGCCAGCCGCCGAGCGCCCACGGGGCGACCTCGGCGTGGGCCCCAAACAAGAAGAACCCGCCGTAGACCACCATCACGTTCCACTCGATCGGCACGCCCATGGGCACGCTCGAGGTGATGTGCGCGTGGAGCATCACCATCAGCACGAGGCCCACCACGGTGAGCGGGCCGCCGCTGGCCAGCAGCAGCACGGCCGGCACGCCGAGCTCGAAGGCGGTGCCGAGGTGGGCCATGCGAACCGCGAGCGGGCTCGGGCGCAGGTCGTCGGGGTAGCTGCGATACATCCGCCGCCGCAGCCACGCCATCCGCGTGACCGGGCTGTTGCTCGTCATCACGCAGACCACCGCGGGGAAGTGATGGTTGCACTTGGACACCCCGGCCCAGAACCACAGCGCGAGCTGAACCCACTTGGCGCCCGCGATCCATGCGGGCGCGAGCACGAAGCACATCACGGTCACCCAGTAGTGCTCGGCTCGCGCGGCGAGGAAGATCGTCTTGTCGCGCAGGCCCAGCAGCGGCACGAGGATCGCGATCGGCACGAGGTGGGTGGCCGCGGGCGCGGGGGCCAGCAGCGCGCGCGCGAGCGCGACCAGCAGCGCCGCGTAGAGCACCACGTCGAGCCCGCTGCGCACGTGCCCCCCGAGCAGCGGCAGCCGCGGCCAGGGCGGCAGCCTGGTGGTCCCGGGGCGCAGGAAGTAGAGCAGCCCGCCGAGCGGCGGGTAGTAGCGACCCGTGAGCGGCCCGCTGCCGCAGCCCAGGCCCATCACCTCGAACATCAGGCTCCACAGGATCGCCTTCTGGAACGCGATCGGATGCGACCACCAGCGCCCCACGTCGAGCGACTCGTGCAGCTCGGGCGTGGTGCGACACCACAGCAGCCACGCACCCACGTAGAGCGCGACCTTGAGCGCGTACACGCCGAACGCGGCGATCGGCGTGCCGTAGCCCTGGAGCGCCCACGAGCGGCACACCATGCGGCTCTTCTCGGGGAACGGCTTTCGGTCCCACTCGAGCGCGTCGTAGGGCGGCGATACGGGATCGAGCAAGCCCATGGGCGAGCGCCGAGGCTACTCGATCCTCCGCTCTAGCAGCACGCCGCGCTGCGCTGCGGTCCAGCCCGTGTCGAGCAGTGCCCCCGTCGTCGCGGCCTCGGCCGGCAACAACGGCAGCAGCACCGGTGCACCCGCGGGCAGGCGCTCGAGCAGCTCGGCGGCCAGCGTGCGCAGCGGGGTGCGGGCCCGCGCCACCACGCGGTGCACCAGCCACGCGATCCCCTCGCGCGAGACCCAGGCGGTGACCGGGCCGCGAGCGCTCATCCACCCGAGCCCGTGCCGCGCGCTCGCCTCGGTGCCCGCCCACGCCTCGGGTAGCCACGCCACCGGCTCGTACTCGCCGGCCACCAACGCGCGCCAAGGGGGCGGTGGCCGCAGCGGCGGATCACGGCGATGGGGGCCGCGGCGGGCGAAGGCGAGCGCCGTCACGGTCGCGAGCCGCGGCGTGAACCCGTGGCGCAGGTAGAACGGCGCGACCTCGGCCTCGGCCAGCACCTCCATGCGCCGGTAGCCCGCGGCCGCGGCCAGCCGAGCGGCGGCCTCCAGCAGCCGCGGCCCCAAGCCGTGGCCCCGCGCCTCGGGGCGCACCCCGGTGCCCGCCGTGCGCACCGCGAGCCCCAGGCTGGGGGGCGCACCCACGAGCACGTAGCCGAGCTGATCGTCGAGCTCGCTCACCCGACCGCCCACGCGCACGGCCAGCACCGACAGGTGCAGATCGACGTGCTCGCGACGCAGCTTGCGTTCGAACCACCCCGCGGGGCGATCGCCGTCCCCGAACACTCGCCGGGCCAGGCGCTCGAGTCCGGCGGGGTCGCGCAGCGCCGCCGCCACGATGATCTGGGCCTCCATGTCGGACCGAGGATCACCTTACAGGATCGCCTTACCGTTGGCCTCGCCAAAGCCCGGGCTCGACGACGCGTTCGTATGCGCGGCCCCGCGACCCCCGCTCGTGCGGTGCCTGGCCGGCGTATCGCCCGGAAGGCTCGAGATCGGCTCCAAACGCGCGGCTTCGTGTATTGCGCATATTGCGCAGTGTCGATGGCCGCGCCAATGTTTCGCGCTCGATCTAGAGTCGAGGGTCCGGCCCGCCGAGCCCCGGCCTGCGCGGGCGAGCGTGCGGTCCGAACCAACCCCCTATGGAAGACCTGCAAGACTTCCTCGATCGACCCTTCGTCGAGCCCCTGCTCATCGTGGCGGGCTCGGTGATCGCGGCGTACCTCCTCGAGCTCATCATTCGCCGCACGCTGGTGGTGCTCGCCAGTCGCACGGAGACCACGCTCGACGACTACCTCATCGAGGCGCTGCGCCGCCCGATCTTCCTCAGCATCATCTTCGTGGGGCTGGGGCTCGCGGCCTCCTCGTTCGGGCTCGAGGGCACCAGCCGCTTCGTGGTGATGGCCGGGCTCAAGACCATCGCCGTGTTCGTGTGGACGGTGGCGGTGATCCAGATCGGGTCGCTGCTCATCACCACCGTGGGTGGCTCGCGCCATGGGGTCTCGATGCTCCAGCCGCGCACCATCCCCGTGTTCGACATGGTGATGAAGATCCTGGTGCTCGGCGCCGCGGTCTACTTCATGTTCTTGGCCTGGCACGTGGACCTCACGGCCTGGCTCGCCTCGGCCGGCATCCTCGGCATCGCGCTGGGCTTTGCCGCCAAGGACACGCTCGGCAACCTGTTCTCGGGCCTGTCGATCCTCGCCGACGGGTCCTACAAGCTGGGCGACTGGATCGTCGTGGCCGGCACCTCGCGCGGGGAGATGCGCGGCGTGGTCACCCACATCGGGATCCGCTCGACCCGCATCGTGACGCGCGACGACGTGGAGGTCACGCTGCCCAACGCGATGGTCGCCAACGCCCAGCTCATCAACGAGAACGGGGGGCCGTACGTCAAGCAGCGCGTCGGCATCCCGGTCGACGTGGCCTACGGCAGCGACGTGGATCGGGTGCGCGAGGTGCTGCTCGAGTGCGCGGCCAACGAAGAGCTGGTCGAGCGCAAGCCCGAGCCCGCGGTCCGCTTCCGCGCCTTCGGCGGCTCGGGCCTCGCCTTCGAGCTGCTCGTGTGGCTCGAGGACCCCGCGCGTCGCGAGATGCTGATCGATCGCCTCAACGTGGCGGTCTACAAGGCATTCGCCGCGGGCAAGATCGAGATCCCGTACAAGAAGCACGACGTCTACATCAAGCAGATGCCGGCGGCTCCCTCGCTCGACGCGGGCGAGTGAGCGCCGCGCTCTACCCCCGCAGGTTCGAGCGCTGCCGACGGGCGTGGTGGTGCTCGAGCCCCAGCTCGCACAGCGCCGTCACCAGCTCGGTGTAGCCCACCCCGGCGTGCCCCATGAGCTTGGGGTACATGCTGATCGAGGTGAACCCCGGCATCGTGTTGAGCTCGTTGAGGTAGGGGGTGCCGGTCTTGCGGCACAGCAGGAAGTCGATGCGGGCCAGGCCCTTGCAGCCGGTGACCTGGAACGCGCGCAGGGCCACGCGACGGATCTCGGCGACGGTCGCCTCGGAGACGTCGGCGGGGATGTGCAGCGAGGCCACGTCGTTGACGTACTTGGTGTCGTAGTCGTACCAGACCCCTGGCGGCAGCCCGATCTCGCCCGGCGCGGACAGCCGGGTCTCGGGGCCGCCGTTGCCGAGCACCGCGATCTCGAGCTCGCGCGCGTCGATGCCCTGCTCCACGATCACGCGGTCGTCGTCGCGGGCGGCGCTGCGCAGCGCCGCGGGGAGATCATCGACGCCGAGCGCCCGGCTCACGCCTACCGAGGACCCGAGGTTCACCGGCTTGACGAAGCAGGGGAAGCCGAGGGTGTCGCGGATCTCCTCGATCGCGCGCTGCAGGCCGCCTGGGCTGGCGATCGAGCCCGCGCTCACCTCGAGCCAGGGCACGAGCGGCACGTCGGGCGCGGCCGCGGCCACGAGCTGCTTCTGGACGACCTTGTCCATGCACAGCGAAGAGGCGAGCACGCCCGAGCCCACGTAGGGCAGGCCGAGGATCTCGAACAAGCCCTGGATCGTGCCGTCCTCGCCGTAGGGGCCGTGCAGCACGGGGAACGCGAGCTCGCAGGCCAGCGCGCGGAGATCGGGCACCACGCGTCCGTGGTCCACGATCGTCGCGAGGTCGCTCGGGGTCGGCTGCTCGGGGAGCTCACCGGTGCGCCACGTTCCGTCGCGTGCGATCGCCAGCGGCAGCGACCGCCAGCGCTCGCGATCGACCGCGCACAGCACCGAGGCGGCGCTGCGCAGCGAGACCTCGTGCTCCGAAGATGCACCGCCGAAGACGACGAGCAGACGCGTGGCTGGCATGACGGCGAGCTTATGTCAGCCCGCGGTCCCGTGGTCCAGCAGCGCCATGACCACGGCATCCTGCAGCCGGTGGCTGCGCCGGGCCGAGACCGGTCCGTTGACGAGGATCGAGAACCCGAGCGTTCGCCCGCCCTTGGTCTCGACCACCCCCGACAGCGCGCTCGCCCCCTGCAGGGTCCCGGTCTTGGCGCGCACGCGGCCCTTCGAGCGGCGCAGGCGGCCGCGCAGGGTGCCCTCGCGGCCGGCGACCGGAAGCGCGGACCACAGCGCGCCGGCGGGTGAGTCGTCGCGGGCCGCAAACGCGAGCAGATCGGCGAGCGCGGCCGCGGTGATGCGCCCGTGCGTGGACAGACCCGAGGCGTTCTCGAACTCGAGCGCATGCCCCGAGAGACCGGCGGCCTCCCAGTAGCGATCGAGCACGCGGTGGCCGTTGTTCCAGTCGCCTGGCTCGCCGGTCATGCGCCACCCCAGCGTGCGCAGCACCTGCTCGGTGCTGAAGTTGTTGGAGTAGGCGAGCGTCGCGTCGAGCAGCTGCGGCAGCGCAGCGGACTGGTGCGTGGCCAAGGGAATCGCATCGGCCGGGGTCGGGCCGAGCTCCACCGCGAGGTCCTCGCTCGCGCCGTGCTGGGCGAGCATGGCCGCGAATGCGCCACCGGTGAAGCGACCGGGGTCGGTCACGCGGCGCCGCTGGTAGTGGCGGGTGCCGGGCCGCAGGTGGCCATCGACGTCGATCACGGTGTGCTCGCCCGCGGCGCGGCTGCGCACGGACACCGAGCCGCGGCCCACGGTGGCCGAGGCCTGCACCTCCACGTGCTCGCTCGGCGGTGACACGCGCACGCGCACCGGCTTGCCCGTCGACCTGCCCCACACCTCGACCTCGACCGTGTTCCACTGCAACGAGAGCGCGCCGCTCGGCGCCATGTAGCTCACGCCGGGGCCGTGGGGGTCGTAGCCCGGGCCAAAGCGTCGCGCAGAGAAGGCGGTGTCGTCCACGATGATGCGGCGGATCTCGTGCAGATCGGTGGCCGAGGCCACCTCGGCCGCGAGCCGCTCGAGGTCTTCCACGCGCAGGCTCGGGTCGCCCTCGCCCACGAGCACCAGCGCATCGCCGGCCCGCAGCACGTGGGTATCGAAGCGATAGTCCTCGCCCAATAGCTCGAGCGCCGCGACGGCGGTGAGCAGCTTTTGGTTGCTGGCAGGATTGAGGCTGCGGTCGGCTCCGTGCTCGAACACCGAAGCGCCGGTGTCGAGCTCGCGCACCGCGATGCCCACCGTCGCGGCCGAGCGCATCCCGCTGGCGAGCGACTCGAGCCGCTGGATCAGCGTGGCGCTGGCCTTCGCGCGCTCGGGTCGCTGCGCGGCGTGGGCCTGCGCGGCCTCGTGCAGCTCGGCGAAGCGGCTCTCGAAGGCGAGGGTCCAGGTCTCACGAGGATCGAGCCGATCGCCGCGCTCGCGCGCCTCGTCGACGGCCTCGAGCGCGGCGACGTCGTAGGCGATCGTCGTCCAGCCCGATCCGGCGGCGAGCGTGGTCTCTTCGCGGTCCCACTCGGATGCGCTCGTCGGCTGGGTCCAGGGGGCCGCGGCGGCCACCGCGAGCTCCCGCTGCGTCTCCTCCGCCGTGGCCGGTCCTCCCGTGGCCAGGAGGCCGGCGAGAGCGACGAGGACGGTGAGGGGATGGCGTCGAGACATGAGCTTCTCCGTCACCCGCGAACGCGGGCACGCGGGTTCCCGCCGTGTACGTTCTGGGTGATTTCGCGGTGGGATGGGGAAAACTGACCTCTCGGGGCTAACACACACGGCCGCTGGGGGCCAAAAAAGCTATCGTTCGCGACCCATGCTCGACATCAAGCTGCTGCGCGAGCAGCCGGACATCCTGCGTTCCAACCTAGAAGACCGCCGCGCGCGGGTGTTCGACGACCTCGCACCAGCGGAGGACGCCGACTGGGCCGCCCGCTCGATCGAGCGGCTCACCCAGCTCGATCAAGCATACCGCGACTTGCTCAATGAGCAAGAACAGCTGCGTCGCCGCCAGAACGACAATGCCCTCGCAATGCGCGAGGTGAGCCGTCTAGCCAAGCAAGAGCAAGCTGCGGCGCGGGCTCCATTGGTCGAAGAAGGAAGGGCGCTGCGCGAGCGCGAGCGCGAGCTGACGGGCGAGGCCGATGCCGCGCTCGCGGCCCGCGACGAGGCGTGGCGACGGCTGCCCAACCTCACCCACGCCGAGACCCCGCGGGGCTTCACCGACGACGATCACCACGAGCTGCACCGCTGGGGGCAGCCGCGCGACTTCGCGGCCGAGGGCTTCACGCCGCGCGATCACCTCGAGGTGGCAGAGTCGCTCGAGCTCGTCGACTTCGCGGCGGGGGCCAAGGTCGTGGGCCAGAAGTTCTACTACCTCAAGAACGAGGCGGTTCTGCTCGATCTGGCGCTGCAGCGCTACGCGCTCGACGTTGCGCTGCGCCACGGCTTTCGCCTGCACACCACGCCCGATCTCGCGCGCATCGAGATCCTCGAGGGCCTGGGCTTCAACCCGCGCGGCGCGTCCACGCAGGTCTACAGCGTGGCCGATACCGATCTGTGCCTGGTGGGCACGGCCGAGATCACGCTCGGGGGCATGCTCGCCGACACGATCGTGGAGCCCGAGTCGCTGCCGCTGCTGCTCGCCGGGCTCTCGCACTGCTTTCGTACCGAGGCCGGCGCGGCGGGCCAGGAGTCGCGCGGGCTCTATCGCGTGCACCAGTTCACCAAGGTCGAGCTGTTCGCATTCACCACCGGCGAGCTCGCGGCCTCCGAGGCCATGCACCAGCGGCTGCTCGGCATCGAAGAAGAAATCTTCCAGGGGCTCGAGCTGCCCTACCGAGTGATCGACATCGCCTCGGGTGACCTCGGCGGTCCGGCGCTGCGCAAGTTCGACATCGAGGCGTGGATGCCCGGCCGCGGTGCGTTTGGCGAGGTGACGAGCACCTCCAACTGTACCGACTACCAGGCGCGACGGCTGAAGATCCGCCACCGCACCGAGGACGCCGAGGGCAAGAAGGGCAAGAACCGCTTCGTGCACATGCTGAACGGCACCGCGGTGGCCACCAGCCGCGCCATCGTGGCACTGCTCGAGAATCACCAGCAGGCCGATGGCAGCGTGGCGATGCCGGCGGTGCTGCGGCCGTTCCTCGGCTTCGATCGCATCGGGCCGCGCTAGCCGCAGCGAGCCGCGGGGGTCGCTGCGGACCGCGTTCGTCGCCGCGGGGCGTAATCGCGCCGTGTAACAAGTTACGGTCCGCGATCGAATCCCCAGGGCATCCGCGTGCGGGGCATGACGTGTGCGCGCGCGCGCCGGAGCTGCGATGAACCACTCGCGGAGATGATGACGACATGAAACGCCCACTTGGCCTGCTGGCCGCATGCACGATCGCGCTCGCCACCGCTGCGTGTACCGACGACGGCTCCGGTAACGAAGACGCCGCCGGCACCACGAGCGCCATGACCTCGGACGGAGACACCGCCGACTCCAGCGGCGGGGGCTCCGACGCCCAGACCCCGCCGATGTCGGGCTTCGTCGACATCGAGGCGTGGCTCGCCGCGGGGCACTACCAGAGCTGGGCCTGTGAAGGCGCGGCGCACGGAGCATCGATCGGGGTCTCGCCCCACGGGATGCAGAGGATCTGCTCCAACGATCTACTGAGCGGCCACGGCGACGGTGAGTATCCGGTGGGCGCGGCCTCGGTGAAGGAGCTGTTCCTGGATGACGGCACGCTCTATGGGCACGCGGTGTCACTACACTTCCAGGCCGGCGGCGGCGGTGACAGCTGGTATTGGTATGAGAAGGTCCACGCCGATCATCCTGCGCCGCACGACGAGAATGGCGTCGTTGCCGACGGCGTCGACGAGGCGATCTGCGTCTCGTGTCACAGCGCCGCGGGCACCGATGCCGAGCACCCCGGGCACGACTTCGTCTACGTGCAGGTGCAGTAGCCAGCGATCTCGCTACGGTCGGGTGAGCCGCACTCGCCCGGCCGTGGCCTCGCGCAGCGCCTGGGCGAGCCCTTGGTCGGCGGTGGCTCGTGACGAGAGCGCTCGCGCGGGGTGACCGGGGTCGTCGCGGTCACGGGACTGCCACCATCCACGCGATCGCGGAGATCACGCACGATGCTCGGCGATCGCTCGCCAGCCGAGCCAGGCGGCGGCCCACACCAGCCCCAGATCCCCGAGCCCGGTGGCCAGCCCACCGAAGTGGACCTCGGCCGTGCCCGGCCCGGCCCCCAGCAACCCCGGGCCCGCCAGCACGAGCGCCGCGCCCCACAGGGCACCCAACGCCGAGGCATCCCCCACCGTGCGCCAGCGCCAGCGGAGCACCAACACCGAGACGATCGCGGCGAGCGCGAGCAGCCCGTAGGCCCAGACCGCGGCGGGGCCCGGCAACCCCAGCGGCCCGCCCTCGCGAATCACGGGGGAAAGCCGGGCAATGCTCCAGAAGTCCGCCTCGCCGCAGCCCGCGGGTACGACCCAGGCCTGGTGCCACGCCTCGCGCACCGACGGGGTGCTGGGGCAGGCGGCTACCCGCGCCGTGATCTTCACCCACGTATCGCATCCCACCAACCACGCCCCTACGACGAGACCCTCGAGCCAGGTCGATCCCGACCACCGGGGCGCAGGGGAGGCGGCAGCGGGACCGGGCATGCGGTGCGCACGATACCACGGGGGCCGCGGAGGCACGGCTCCGGTTCGCCGGCCCGCCGTTCCCCCGGATGGAGCCCGGTGCGGTATCCTTGCCGGGCCGAAATCCCGTGGCCAACGATCCGCACGATCGCCGCAGCCCGTCCCCCCAGCGTGCCGACGCCGACGCTACGACGGAACCCATGGACTCGATGAGATCGCGTCCGGATCCGTTGCGCCTCGAGAACAAGGGGCTGCTCTCGGTCGCGTCGCCGAAGGAATCCGCCGTCGAGGAGGACCTCTCCGCGCTCGGGATCTACTTCCGCCAGATGGGCGCAGTGGATCTGATGTCGCCCGAGCAGGAGCGCGCCGCGGCGAACCGCATCATCTCGTGTCGCGAGGCGTACTGGCGCGCCATCTTCAATTACCCGCCCTTCGTCGACGGGCTCGTCAATGTCATCGAGGAGATCTGCGACGAGGAGCGCCGCCCCTTGCCTGCGCTCGAGGAGCTGCGGCGCACCTCGAGACGCGTGCGCGATCGCGAGACGCGCGCGCACAAGGAAGCCTTCTTGCTCGCGGTGAACGAGGGCTCGGCGGGCATGGCCATGGCCGATCCCGACGGCGATGCAACGGCCGCGATCACGCTCGATCTCGAGGCCATCCTCGACGGGCGGCGCGAGGGCCTGCGCCTCGACGTCACGCTGCCGCGCCAGGACAGCGCCCCCTACCGCCGCTACGTGGAGACCGTGCGCGAGGCTCACGTGGCGCTGTGGCGCGAGAAGAACGACTTCGTGCGCGCCAACCTGCGCCTCGTGGTGACCATGGCGCGCCGCTTCAACCGCGGTCGCATGTCGCTGCCCGACCTGATCCAAGAGGGCAACATCGGGCTGATGAAGGCGGTCGATCGCTTCGACCCGCGCCGTGGATTTCGCTTCTCCACCTACGGCAGCTGGTGGATCCGACACGCGATCAGTCGCGCGCTCGCCGACAAGGGCCGCGAGGTGCGGGTGCCGGTGCACATGCTCGAGCTCCATCACAAGCTCACGCGGGTGCGCCGCGAGTTCGAGGCCAAGGAAGGACGCCCGCCCGACGACGAAGAGCTCGGTCGCGCCGCCGAGGTCTCGCTCGACAAGATCGGGCGCATGCGCCAGTGCTTGCTCGATCAAGGGCCCAGCCTCGACATGCCGCTCTCGGAGGACGACGGGCGCACGGGGGCCGATCTGCTCGAGGACGACTCGGTGCTCAGCCCCGGCGAGCGCCTGGCCCAGGCCGCGCTCGGCAACAAGGTGCTCGAGTTCCTCGGCCGCCTGCCGCCGATCGAGGCCGATGTGCTGCGCAAGCGCTTCGGGCTCGATCAAGACGCGCCGATGACCCTGCGGGAGATCGGCGAGCAGTACTCGCTGTCGCGCGAGCGCATTCGCCAGCTGCAAGAGCAGGCGCTGCGAAAGATCCGCCGCGAGCTCCAGCGCAACGACATGCTGTGAGGAGTGGGCGGGCCTACGAGCCCGCGGGATCGGGAGACCTTCGGTGGGTCTCTCGCATGCGCAGCAGCACCACCGCGCCCGAGGAGAACGTGAGCGCGGCGATCGTCCACACCGAGGCCAGCACGCCGAAGGCGTCGGCGATGACGCCCGCGATCACGGCCCCGATCGCATACCCGAGGTCGCGCCACAGCCGGTACACGCCCACCGCCGAGGCTCGCCAGCTCGGATGGGCGACGTCGCCGATCGCGGCCAGCAGCGTGGGGTAGACCATCGCGGTGCCGACCCCCAGGAGCACCGCGCCGCACGCGAACCCGGCGAAGCCACGCGAGCTCGCGGTCACGGCGATCGCCAGCGCCTGCACCCACATGCCCGCGACGATGAGCCCCTTGCGGCCGATCCGATCCGAGAGCACGCCCGTGAGCAGCTGGGTGACGCCCCACACCGAGGGATAGATCGCGGCGAGCAATCCGACCTGCGCCAGGTCTAGGCCGGCGGCCAGGAACAGCACGGGAAACAGGCCCCAGGCCATGCCGTCGTTGAGGTTGTTGACGAGGCCCGCCTGGGTGACGGACGAGAGGTCTCGGTCGCGCAGGGTGGTGCGCCAGAACACCGCGGCCGCGCTCGGCGGGTCTTCGCCGGCCTCGCCCTCGCGCTGCCCGGCTTCGAGCTCCACGTGGCCGGCGGTCTCGCGCACGAGCACGAGCGACGAGAGGAGCCCCAGCACGACGAAGGCGACCCCGAGGTAGAACGGTGCGGGTCGCAGGCCGTGCTGCGCGGCGATCCATCCCGTGGCCCACGCCGCGATCCCGACCGCCAGGTACCCCGCGAACTCGTTGAGCCCCATGGCCAGCCCGCGATCCTTGGGCCCGGCCAGATCGATCTTCATGATCACCGTCGTCGACCACGTGAGCCCCTGGCTGATGCCGAGCAGCACGTTGGCCAGCAGGATCCAGCTCCACGAGGGGGCCCACATCAGCATGAACGGCACGGGGATCGCGACCACCCAGCCGCCGACGAGGACCGCCTTGCGCCCCCACGCGTCGGACCAGCGGCCCGCCAGGTAGTTCGTGAGCGCCTTCGAAACGCCGAACACCACGATGAACGAGAGCACGGCCGTGGTCGCGACCAGCCGGAACTCTTGCTCGGCGAGCGCGGGCAGGATGCTGCGCTCCATCCCCACCATCGCGCCCACGAACGCGTTGACGAGCACGAGCAGCGAGAACTGGCCGAGGTTCTCGCGGATGCCGAGGCGGGGCGAGGGGCTCGTTGGACTCGCCATTGGGCCCTCGCCGGTAGCCGCAGAAGCTATGCGAGGCCGCGCTCCACGAGCAACGCGATCACGCGCTCGGCGAGCGCCTCGGCCGAGACCTCGCCGGCGCTGTCGAGGTGGAGCTCGGGCGCCTTGGGCACCTCGTAGGGCGCGTTCACTCCGGTGAAGTCGCGCAGCTGACCGGCGCGGGCCTTGGCGTAGAGGCCCTTGGTGTCGCGCTCCTCGCAGACCGAGAGCGGAGCATCGACGAACACCTCGATGAAGCGACCCTCGGGCATGCGCGCGCGCGTGCGCTGGCGGTCGCCCTCGTAGGGGGCGATCACGGCGACCAGCGCGAGGGTGCCGGTCTGCGCGAACAGTCGACCGACCTCGCCGATGCGGCGCACGTTCTCGGCCCGGTCCGCGGGGGAGAACCCGAGGTCCTCGCACAGGCCGGTCCGCACCACGTCGCCGTCGAGCAGCACGCTGTGCCGGCCCATCGCGTAGAGCTGCCGATCGACCAGGTTGGCGACGGTGCTCTTGCCCGCCCCGGAGAGGCCCGTGAACCACACCAGCGCCCCACCGTGCCCGTGAAGCCGCTCGCGATCCTCGGTGAGGAGGCGCGGGGCACTCAGCTCGCCCACCGAAAGCTCGGCCATACCCACCGATAGCGCGGCCCGGGCGGGTGCGTCCAGCGCAGTACCCCCCGGGGTTCCCCTGATTTTGCGCATATTGCGCGATTTGCCCCGATCGTCGTCGTCGAAAATGCAAGAAACTGGACGCGGCCGATCACCTGCGCGACCGTTCACCCCGCGACTGATGCGCTGTTCGCGATTCGCGCCATGACCCAGCTCGAGCTGCTCCCGCCCGCCCTCTTCCAGGGCACCGCGCCCACCGCTCCACCGCCGCCGCCGGGGGCCACCACCCATGGTGCCGGCGGAGGAGGGGACGGCGACATCCGAGGCGATCTCGCCGAAGAGGCGCGTCGCAAGTACCTCAACTATGCGCTCAGCGTGATCACGGCGCGGGCGATCCCAGACGTGCGCGACGGTCTCAAGCCGGTGGCGCGGCGGATCTTGTTCACCATGTTCCACGAGCTGCGGCTCGTGCACGACGGTCGCCACCGCAAGAGCGCGAAGGTGGTGGGCGACGTCATCGGTAAGTACCACCCGCACGGCGACTCGGCGGTCTACGACGCGATGGTTCGCCTCGCGCAAGACTTCGTGATGCGGGCCACGCTCGTGGATGGCCACGGCAACTTCGGCTCGATCGACGGCGACTCTCCGGCCGCCTACCGCTACACCGAGGCGCGCCTGTCGGAGATCTCGAGCCAGCTGCTCGAGGAGCTCTCGCAAGACACGGTGCACTTTCGCGAGACCTACGACGGCACCGGGCGCGAGCCGGTGGTGCTGCCGGCTCGCTTCCCGCAGCTGCTGGTCAACGGCGGCACGGGCATCGCGGTCGGCATGGCCACCTCGATCCCGCCGCACAACCTGGGCGAGGTGATCAAGGCCTGCATCGCGCTGCTCGACGACCCCGAGCTCTCGGTCAAGCAGCTGCTGAAGTCGATCAAGGGCCCCGACTTCCCCACCGGCGGCGAGCTGGTGGCCAGCCGCTCCGACCTCCAGTCGATCTACGAGACCGGCCGCGGCTCGTTCAAGCTGCGCGGCAAGTGGAAGCTGGTCGAGGGCAAGGAGGGCCCCACGATCGTCGTGACCGAGGTGCCCTACGGGGTCGAGAAGGCCGCGCTGGTCGAGGAGATCGGCCAGATCATCCTCAGCCGCAAGCTGCCCGTGCTGGTGGGGATCCAGGACCTCAGCACGCGCGAGATCTACGTGGAGCTCCAGCTCGATCGCAAGGCCACCGTCGAGCCCGAGCTGGTGATGGCCTACCTGTTCAAGCACTCGCGGCTACAGGTCTCGATCAAGGTCGACCTCACGGTGCTGGTGCCCACCGACAACCCCGAGGTCGGGGCGCCGGCGCGGCTCGATCTGCGGCGGATCCTCCAGCACTTCCTCGAGTTTCGCACGCACACGGTCAAGCGGCGGCTCGAGCACGACCTGCGGGTGCTCGAGCGGCGCATCCACATCCTCGAGGGCTTCGAGAAGATCTTCGACGACCTCGATCGAGCGATCAAGATCATCCGCGGCTCCGACGGCAAGGCCGACGCCTCGGGCAAGCTGTGCAAGGCATTTGGCCTCGACGCGGAGCAGGCCGACGCGGTGCTCGAGACCAAGCTCTATCGCCTGGCCAAGCTCGAGATCGGGCGCATCCGCGAGGAGCTCGCCGACAAGCGCAAGCAGGCCAAGGCGATCAAGGCGATCTTGAAGAGCAAGGACAAGCTCGCCGCGCTGGTGCGCTCGGAGCTCGAGGAGGTCGCGACTCGCTTCGCCGACAAGCGCCGCACCAAGATCGAGGCCGAGGACACCGCGGTCGAGTTCTCGGCCGAGAGCTTCATCGTGGAAGAGGACGCGGTGGTGCTGGTGACGCGCGACGGGTGGATCAAGCGCCAGCGCACGATCAACCTCGAGACCACGCGCATGCGCGAGGGCGACGAGGCGCTCGCGCTGGTCGGCGGCAGCACCCGCGAGTGCCTGGTGGTGCTCACCAACATGGGCTCGGCGTATGTGTGCCGCATCAACGACGTGCCGCCCTCGACCGGGCACGGCACGCCGGTGCAGAAGCTGTGGAAGTTCAAGGACGGCGAGCGGGTGGTCGCGGCCGTGGGCACCGACCCGCGGGTGATGCCGGAGCTGGCCGGTCCGCGCCCCCCCGTGGACGAGTACGGCGAGGAGCCGTATCCGCACCTGCTGGCCGTGACCAAGCAGGGCCAGAGCCTGCGCCTGTCGCTGTGGGCCCATCGCGAGCCAAGCACGAGTCGCGGGCGCATGTACGCGCGCCTCTCGGGCGGCGACGAGGTGGTCGCAGCCTTCGAGGT
>JBFIJN010000044.1:0-29463 GCA_041600735.1 Nannocystaceae bacterium | reverse complement strand
TGAGTGGGGAACGCCGTCAGCGGGCCGCAGGGCAAGGCGCGAGGAGGGAGTTTGTCGGGCACAAGTGACTGACGAGCAACGCGGCAATGCGGCCCGGGGGCGGTGTTCACCGCTCGCGTGGCAATGAGGGACACCCCCTAGCCCTTACCCCACGGGGGGCCGATGAATCCGAGGCGTTCGATTGAACAGCTTTGCCAAGTCGGACCCGTCACTCGAGGTCGAATCTACGCAAATTCGGCCAACCAAGCGGCATCCCAATGTGTTAGAGGAGTTGTTTGTCTCATCCGAAAAGGGGGGAGCCTTGAACAGCAATACACAGCAAAGAAGACGCGGTCGAGCCGTGCTCTTGTCGCTTGCGGTGTTGGTTGGTGTGGCGTGCGGTGATGATACGACGGTAACGACGGCCGGGCCGGAGGACACCGAGTCCACGACCGGTGGCTCGGGACCGTCGACGATCACGATCACCACGGTGGATCCCACCGAGGGCACCACGACCACTGGTGTGGATAGCACCGATTCGGCCACGACGGCCGATACCACCACCACCGGCGACGACACGACCACGACTGGCGGGGAAGTGATCCCCGGCCAGACCATCAATCAGCTGGTCTCGTCCGGCGAACGAACGGCGAGCGACAACTACACGCTCGTCTACACCTTCGGTCAGCCATCACAACTCCAATCCAGCCACGACTCGGCCAACTACCACATCCGCGGTGGCCTCATCGGCGCCAACGGGAGCCCGCCATGACCTCGATCTTCATCAAGTCCATCGCACCTACGTTGTTCCTCGGCACCTTGTTGATCGGTCACGAGGCCGCCGCCGCCGTACCCCCCACCATCACCCATCAAGGTCGTCTGTTCGACAGCAATGGGGATCCGGTCGACGACACCCTCGAGATGACGTTCTCGATCTACGACACCGCAGCTGGCGGTGTTCCGATCTGGGAAGAGATCCGCTCGGTCTCGTTCGATGAGGGGTACTACTCGGTCGAGCTCGGTGGCATCACGCCCTTCGACTCGACGGTCATCGACGGCAGCACGCGCTACATGGGCGTGGCGATCGAGGGTGACGACGAGATGGCCCCGCGCGGCACCGTGGGCAGCGTGCCCTATGCAATGCTGGCCAACGACGTCAACGGCGACATCAACCCGAACACCGTGAACATCCCGGGCTTCGGCCAGGTGATCGACGAGAACGGACAGTGGGTCGGCGATACGAGCGGGCTCATGGGTCCTCCGGGTCCCGCAGGTCCTGCCGGTCCTGCCGGTCCTGCCGGCGCGGTCGGTCCCGCAGGTCCTCCCGGTCCTGCCGGCGGAGTGGGCCCTGCCGGTCCCGCTGGTCCCGCTGGTCCTGCCGGTCCCGCGGGCGGAGTGGGTCCCGCCGGTCCCGCCGGTCCTGCCGGCCCCGCTGGTCCCATGGGGGCGACGGGCAATGACGGACCCCCAGGCCCCGCCGGCGCAACAGGCGCACAAGGTCCGGCCGGTCCCGCCGGTCCTGCCGGTCCCGCTGGCCCCGCCGGAGCGGCTGGCCCCGCTGGCCCCGCCGGTGCCCAAGGTCCCATCGGACCCGTCGGTCCTGCCGGTCCCGCGGGTCCCGTTGGCCCCGCCGGTCCTGCCGGTCCTGCCGGCCCCGTTGGCGCTACTGGCGCACAAGGTCCTGCCGGCCCCGTGGGCCCCGCCGGTCCTGCCGGCGCCCAAGGTCCCGCAGGCCCCGTGGGTCCCGCCGGTCCTGCCGGCGCCCAAGGCCCCGCTGGTCCTGCCGGTCCTGCCGGCGCCCAAGGCCCCGCAGGCCCTGCCGGTCCGACCGGCGTGATCACGTTCGTCACCACCTCGGGCTTCGGCGGGGCGGTCACCAACGCGACCGCGTTCATCGGACCCACGGTCAACGTGACACTGGCGGTAGGCCAGCGCGCGCACATGGTCAGCGAGAAGGCGCTCGGGACCACCGTCGCAGGCGGAGCCACCGGGCTCAACATCTACCCGTGCTACCAGAACACGGGAGGTGGTGCCGTCATCACCCAGGGTGGCGGCATCTTCACCGTCCAGATGGCGCAGAACCAACGCATGCCGATCGGCATCAACCACGTCTACTCCGGCCTCGCGGCGGGGACGTACTCGATCGGCATGTGCGGCTCGGCACCGGTGCCCGCCAACTGGAACAACGCCGAGTGGGGCTACGTGAGCGCCCTCGTGTTCTAGTCTTGGTCTCGAGCCAAGACCATCACTCGCGAGGGCGGCGACCTGCCGCCCTCGCTCGCTGACTCGTCGTGCGACTCTCGCAATCCTCGTCCATCCTCCTCGCGAGCGTGATCATCTCGCTCGGTCTCTACCTCGGGCTGCGTAGCTCCAAGACCGAGGTCGCGCCGCCACCCACGACCCCCGCGGTCGAAGATCCGGCCCCCGCTCCCGAGGAGTGGCCCACCCAAGAGCAAACCGCGGCAGAGGTCACCGCGGTGGTCACCCAGGCTCACCCGCGCTGGAAGGCCGCCTGCTGGGACACCGCCGATCCGGCCACGCGCCAGCCCGGCCGCTACATCTCCTCGCTCGCGTTCGATGCCAGCGGCAAGCTGACGATCTCGGGCATCGGCGAGATCCGTGACGGGAGCGATCCTGCAATTGCGCAGTGCCTGAGGATGCAGGTGAACACGTTCACCATCTCTCCACCTGGGCACCCGGTCGCCTACGAAGTGCCGATTCGAATGCCATGAACCCACACCCGGCCGTTTCTGCTATCGGCCGTCGATCCCAATGTGATAGATGAGTTGATTGTCCATTCCAAGAAGGGGGACGACCTTGAACAGCAACACACAGCACAGAAGAAGACGCGGCCGCTCCGCGATCTTGTCGGTTGCCGTGCTGGTTGGTTTAGCGTGCGGTGATGACGCGACCGTGGCGACCGGGGGGCCCGCGGACTCCGACTCGACGACCGGTGGCATGACCTCGACGATCACGCTCACCACGGCGGACTCGACCGAGAATCCGACCGGCGACGCCACCGATACGGCGAGCACCGGCCCCGACCCAACCACCACGGGCGATGACACCACCGGGGGGAACGCAATCCCCGGCCAGACCATCAACCAGCTCGTCTCGGCGGGCGAACGGACCGCGAGCGACAACTACACGCTCGTCTACACGTTCGGCCAGCCTTCACAACTTCAATCCACCCACGACTCCGCCAACTACCACATCCGCGGTGGCCTCATCGGCGCCAACGGGAGCCCGCCATGACCTCTAGCCTCATCAAGATCACCCCTGCTCTGTTGTTCGTCGGTACGCTGCTGGCCGCCCAAGACGCCGCCGCCGCCGTCCCGCCCACCATCACCCATCAGGGTCGACTGTTCGACGACGCTGGCGCTCCGGTCAGCGACACGCTCGAGGTGACCTTCGCCATCTACAGCTCCGCGGCCGGTGGCGCTCCGATCTGGAGCGAGGTCCGCTCGGTCGCGTTCGACGAGGGCTACTACTCGGTCGAGCTCGGCGGCACCACGCCGTTCGACGCGACGGTCATCAACGGCAGCACGCGCTACATGGGCGTGGCGATCGAAGGGGACGACGAGATGTCCCCGCGCGGCACCGTGGGCAGCGTGCCCTATGCGATGCTGTCCAACGACGTCAACGGCGACATCAACCCCAACTCCGTGAACATCCCCGGCTTCGGTCCGGTGATCAACGAGAACGGGCAGTGGGTCGGTGATCCGAGCGGACTCGCCGGTCCTGCCGGTCCCGCCGGTCCTGCCGGCCCCGCCGGTCCTGCCGGCGCCCAGGGTCCCGCCGGTCCTGCCGGTCCTGCCGGTCCCGCCGGTCCCGCCGGCGCCCAGGGTCCGTCCGGTCCCGCCGGCGCCCAAGGTCCCGCCGGTCCTGCCGGCGCCCAGGGTCCCGCCGGTCCCGCCGGTCCTGCCGGCCCCGTCGGTCCTGCCGGTCCCGCCGGCCCCGTCGGTGCGGTCGGTCCCGCGGGTCCTGCCGGTCCTGCCGGCCCCGCCGGCCCTGCCGGCCCCGCCGGCCCTGCCGGCCCCGCCGGCCCCACGGGGGTGATCAACTTCGTCTCCACCTCCGGCTTCGGCAACGGCCCGACCGCCGCGACCGCGTTCATCGGCACCACCGTCAACGTGACGCTGGCCGCGGGACAGCGCGCTCACTTGGTGGTCGAGAAGGCGCTTGGCTCTGTCGCCGCGGGCGGTGCCAACAACCTGAACCTCTACGCGTGCTACCAGAACACCGGCGGTGGTGCGCTCACCACCCAGGGCGCCGGCATCTTCGGCCTCACGGTGGTCCAGAACCAGCGCGATCAGTTCGGGATCAACTGGGTGTTCTCCGGCCTGCCCGCGGGAACGTACTCGATCGGCATGTGCGGCTCGTCGTCCAACGCCGCCAACTGGAACAACAACGAGTGGACCTATATCAGCGCGCTCGTGTTCTAGCCCGCGCCTAGGCGCTTCGAACCTGCGAGGGCGGCCATGTGCCGCCCTCGCGCGTTGGTTGGCTGCGCGTAGTGTCCGTCAGCGGCTCAGCACGAGCTCGCGGCGTCGCACGATCATCCCCGCCGCCACCAACGACACGCCGGCGACGACCAGCAAGATCAGCCCCGAGGCCCACCATGGTCCCGCGTCGGCGCTGCCCAGCAGGCCGAGCCCGGGCGCATCGAGCTGGGCCACGTTGCGGATGTGTGCGCGCAGCGTGACGTTGGAGAGCCAGCCGGGCACGTTCTGCAGGCTCTGCTCCCATACCAGCACGTAGGCGAGCCCGAGCCAGGTGGGGCGGCGCATCAACAAACCCCACAGCCCAAACAGGGCTGCATGCGCGGCGGTGCCCAAGACAGCAGCGAGCACCAGGCGCAGCGCGTGCACGCCACCGCTGGCCGCGAGCATGGCCGCGGGCACGGTCGCGATCAGCACGGGCCCGGCCGCAGCGAACAGGCGCGCGGCGTAGAGCTGGGCGCGATCGACCGGGCGCGTGAACCCGTAGGTCAGCGTCTGATCCTCGACCTCCTCGCGCAGCACGCCGCCGCCAAACGCCAGCGCCATGAGCGGCACGAGATACACGAGCACCAGCTGGCCCACGACATCGCGCGGCACCTCGAACCCGAGTCGCATGATCGCGCCGACCAGCGGCACGCCGATCACCCACACGAGCGTGCCGCGACGCTTGAGATTGCGGACGAGGTGGAAGCCCGCCCAGTAGCTGGCGGCGCTCATGGTCGGCCTTCGAAGCGGGCGAGGCATGGGTTGGCGTGGGGCATGGGCGTCGTCACTCGATGAGGTAGCGGTACAAGCTCTCGAGATCGGCGTCGGGCGAGCCGAGCTGCTCGATCACCAGGCCCAGGCGCGTGGCCTCGCCCGGCAGCGCACGACACAAGGCCATGAGATCGGTGGTGGTCACCTCGAGCGCATCGGCCCCCATCACCTCGGCCGCGCGCACGTGGGGCAGCACGACCAGCGCCGCGGCCAGCTCGCGCGGCGCGGCCACCTGCACGCGAAAGCGGTACGGCCGATCGTCGAGCAGCGCGCGCAGCCGTCCGATGTCGCCCTGCGCCCGCAGTCGACCGTAGCGCACGAGCACCACCTGGTGGGTCATCGCCTCGACCTCGTGCAGCACGTGGCTCGAGACCACCACGCAGCGGCCCTCTTGTCCGAGCGTGCGCACGAGCGCGATCAGATCGGCGCGCCCCACCGGGTCGGTCCCGGTGAGCGGCTCGTCGAGCAGCACCACGGGTGGGTCATGGGCGATGGCCTGGGCGATCTTCGTTCGCTGCCGCATGCCGCGGCTCATCGCGCGGATCGGCTTGCGCATGTGCTCGCTCATGCCCACGCGGGCGAGCGCGTGGTGAGCCCGCTCGCGCGCCTCCTTGGCCGCGAACCCATGCAGCCGCGCGAGCGCGATCACGAATGCCTCGCCGCTCAGCTCCTCGTAGAATTTGTCTTGCTCGGGGCACAGCCCCAGCCGCGCGAACACTTCGGGCTGCGCAAACGGATCGAGGCCAAACACGCGCACCTGCCCCGTGTCGGGCCGCAGCTGCCCCGACACGAGCTTGAGCAGCGTGGATTTCCCCGAGCCGTTGGGGCCGAGCAAGCCCGTCACCCCGGGGCCGAGCTCGAGGTCGATCTCGTCGAGCGCCCGCACGGTGCCGAACATCTTGGTCACGCCGCCGATCACGATGCTGGCGTCGATCGTGGCCTCGAGGCTCACCCCGCCACCTCCTTGCGTACCCGCCACACCAGCGTCAGCAGGCCCAGCGCGGTGAGACCCAGCAGACACGCCACCGAGATCGTCGTGGAGGGGTTGGTGCTGGGGCGGGAGGTGAGCATGCCGAGCAGCAAGCCGCCGCCCCCGGCGTCGAGCACCGCATCGACCAGCGTCTGCACGTTGCGCATGGGCGAGAGGTAGCCGGCCCACGCCTGCCCCTGCTGGCTGAGCGCATCGCCCATCGACGAGAGGATCAGCAGGCCCACGACGTAGATCACCCCCACCGTGCGGCCGCGCTCGCCCACCGCGCTGAGGCCCACGATCGTGGCGGTGAGCACCGTCGCGGCCACCACCGCGCCCAGCAAGCCGGGCAGCAGCAGCCCCCACAGCGGCGCGGCGGCGTGCGGCGGCGCCATGCCGATCGCGAACAGCCACAAGAGCGCGTACGGCAGCACCAGCGTCACCGCGGGCACGAGCCCGGCCGCGAGCAGCTTGCCCAGCACGTAGTCGCGGCGGCGCAGCGGACGGGAGAAGTACAGCTCCATCGCGCCCGTGCGCCGATCCTCGGCCACGAGCCCCGCGGCCACCATCGCCAGCAAGAACGCGCACGCGAGCATCTGCACGCCGATGAACGTGGCCAGCGTGCCGTGCACGTCCCCCACGACCGCGCGCAAGAGCACGGCACCCCCCGAGCCCCCGTCCTCGCCCACGTAGCGCTGCGCGAGCACCTGAGCCGCGAGCGCCATGCCGTGCCCGAACACCGAGATCGCGCACAGGCCCACGCCGAGCTTGGTCGAGCGGTTGCGCCACGCGAGCGACAGCGCGGTGCGGGCGATCGGCCACGGCACCCAGCGACGCGGCCGCTCGCCCGGCAAGCGCCGATAGCCCACCGAGAACACCTGGTCCTTCACCACGCGCCTCCCCGTCCGTTCGCGGCTCCGATCGCGGCCATGAATGCATCCTCGAGCCGCTGGCCGCGGGGCTGCACCTGCCACAGCGTGGCCCCCACCGCCTGCGCGGCCGCCCAGATCGCGCCCGACCCGTGGCCCGGCAGCAGCGACACGCGCAGCACCCCCGGTCGCTCGCCGGGCCCCACGCGATGGCCGGCCTGCTCGAGCGCGCGGGCCAGCGCCGCCAGATCACCCTCGCCGCGCAGCTCGAGCTCGTCGTCGCCCATGCGGCGGCGCAGCTCCTCGAGCGGGCCTGCGTAGCGCACCTGCCCGCGGTCCATGATGATGCACGCATCGCAGACGCGCTCGACATCGTGCAGCAGGTGCGTCGACAGCAGCACGGCCGGCCCGGCCCCGTCGCGCAGCCGCACGATCAGCTGCAGCAGCTCGTCGCGGTTGCCCGGATCGAGGCCGCTCGTCGGCTCGTCGAGCATCAGCAGCTCGGGGTCGTGCACGAGCGCCATCGCCAGCTTCACGCGCTGGTGCATGCCCGTGCTGTACTCCTCCACCGGCCGCTGCCGCGCCTCGTCGAGCCCCACCAGATCGAGCATCTCGTGCGCGCGCAGCAGCGCGGTGCGCCGCGAGAGCCCGCACAGCTCCGCCGCATAGGCCACCGACTCGAGCCCCGAGAGCCCGGGAATTCGATGGGGACCCTCGGCCGCGTAGCCCAGCCGCATGCGCACCGCCCTCGGGTCGCGCCGCGCATCGATGCCCAGCACCTGCACCACCCCCGCATCGGGCACCAGCAACCCGAGGCAGGCCCGCATCAGCGTGGTCTTGCCCGCGCCGTTGGGCCCCAGCAACCCCACCGCGCGGCCGCTCACCTCGCAGGTCACCTCGTGCAGGGCTCGTAGCGCGCCGAAACGCTTGCTCACGCCTTTGAGGGCCAGCAGCACGTAGCCCCGTTGTACCGCACTTCTTCGCGGCCCATGGCCCTGCGCTCGACTCCCCAAAGCGGCGTCCAAAACGAGCTATCGTCCGCTCGATGACCAAGGCGATGCTCAGCGAGGCCGAGGCCCGCTTCGAACGTCGTCGTCGCGCGCTGGGCCTGGTGCTCGCGCCCGTCGTGCTCGTGGGCGTGTTGCTGCTGCCGATGCCCAGCCTCACCCCCGAGGGGCACGCCCTCGCCGGCGTGGCCGCGATGACCGTGGTGCTGTGGGTGACCGAGGCCATCCCGCTCGCCGTGTCCGCGCTGCTCGGCCCCGCGCTCGCGGTGCTGCTCGGGGCCGCCACCGCCAAGGAGGCCCTCGCCGCGTTCGGTGACCCGCTGATCTTCTTGTTCCTGGGTGGGTTCTTCTTGGCCGGCGGTCTCAGTCGCCAGGGCTTCGATCGTCGCGCGGCGCTGTGGCTGGTCTCGCGTCGCATCGTGGCCGGCTCGCCCACGCGGGCGCTCTATGCCGTGGGGATCATCGGGTTCTTCTTCTCGATGTGGATCTCCAACACGGCCACCACCGCGATGCTGCTCCCGGTGGTGCTGGGCCTCTACCAGACGATCCGCCGCACCGCCCCCGACGACGCCGAGACCCAGCGCAAGCTCGAGCGCTTCGGCGGCGGCATGTGCCTCGCGCTCGCCTATGCCTCCTCGCTCGGCGGCACCGCCACCCCGGTGGGCACCGGTCCCAACGTGATCGCGATGGGCATGCTCGAGCAAGCCGGCACCGTGATCGACTTTGGCTCGTGGATGCGCTTTGCGCTGCCGAGCGCCGCGATCATGGCCGTCGTGATGCTGTGGCTCACCGCGCGCATGTTTCCCGCGCCCATCCGGCGCGTGGAGGGCCTCACCGCCGAGGTGAGCCGGCAGCTCGGCGAGCTCGGCCCGATCCACGCGGGCGAGCGCCGGGTCTTGGTGGTGTTCGCGATCACCGTGACCGGGTGGCTGCTGCCCGCCGCGCTCGCGCTCGTGCTCGGCCCCGAGCATGCGCTCGCGCAGTGGGCCGAGCGTGCGCTCGACGAGGGCGTGGTCGCGCTGCTCGGCGCGAGCCTGCTGTTCATGCTCCCCGACGGTCGCCGCGACGAAGAGGGCGAGCGCACTCACCTCATCGAGTGGGAAGACGCGCAGAGCATCGACTGGGGCACGCTGTTGCTGCTGGGCGGCGGCCTCGCGCTCGGCAAGCTCACCTTCCAGACCGGCCTCGCCGAGGCGCTGGGCCGCGGCGTGCTCGACTTGGCGGGCCCGCTGGCGCAGCACCCGGCCGGGCTGCTCGTCGCGGCCACGCTGCTGGTCATCTTCCTCACCGAGGTCACCAGCAACACCGCGACCACCAGCATGATGCTCCCCGTGATCATCGGGATCGCGCAGGCGAGCGGCATCGAGGCCGGGCCCGCGGCCGTGACGGTGACCCTCGCCGCCAGCTATGCGTTCATGCTGCCCGTGTCCACGCCGCCCAACGCGATGGCCTACGGCACGCGGCTCATTCGCCTCGACAGCATGGTGCGCCTGGGGCTGCGGCTCGATCTGATCGGCTTCGTGATCTTGGCCGCGCTCGGCGTGTTCGTGCTTCCATGGCTGCTGGGGTGAGCGCACGCGGGCTCGCACGGGTGGCGCTCGCGCTCGCGCTCGTGCTCGCGAGCGCCGGGCCGGCTCTCGCCGCCGCGCCTGCGACCGCGGAGACCCCGTCGAGTGCCCTCACCCAGATCTACGTCGTCGCGCCGGCGAGCACCGACGCGGGGCTGCTCGCGGTGATCGAGGCTGCGCGCGCCAACCTGCAGGCGCAGGGGGTCGAGCTCCAGCGCGTGGAGCCTGCGCCGGGTCAGTCCGCGGCCGCGCGGGCGCGGGCGCTCGTGGGCGGCGGTCTAGCGCGCGGGGCATTCTGGCTCGACGAGCGCACGCCCGGAGAGATCCGCGTGTTCCTGCTCGATCGCGACGGCTCCGCCTACGTGCGCCGCGTTCCCTTCGAGCTCGCGAGCGCCGAGGCCAGCCGCGAGGCGGTGTGGCACATCATGGAATCGGGCAGCCTCGCGCTCGCCACCGGCGACGTCGTGGGCATGGAAGCGGCGAAGGCCGAGGACCTCGAGCCCGAGCCGCGGCCCGAGCCAGAGCCAGAGCCAGAGCCAGAGCCAGAGCCCGAACCGACCCCGACCCCAGCGCCCACCCTCACCGCCTCGCCCGTTCCCGTTCCCGAGCCCGACTTCATCCCCGGCCGCGTGGGCTATGGCCTCGCCTACCTCGGCAGCGGCCTCGCACGCGCGGTCCCGTGGAGCAGCGGCGCCGCCTTCGACTTCACCGTCTACGGGCGGCGCCCCTGGGGTCTCGCGCTGGGCTACGGGCTGCTGCTGCCGTGGCGCCGCGACGCGCCGGTCGTCACCTGGCGTCACCGCGTGGAGGCCCGCGTTGGGCCTCGCTACAGCGTGAGCCCTCGGATCGAGCTCCACGCGCTGGCCGGCGCAGCGCTGGAGCTGCTGCGCTGGCGCTCCGCAGCCGACGAGGGCTGGCGCGCCACCGCCTTGGCCACGCTCGACGGCAGCCTGGCCGTGCGCCTCGCCGTCAACCTGTGGCTCGTGATCCAGCCCGGCGCCGAGGTGCTGCTCAACCGCTTCGCCTTCGTCGAGTGCGCGAGCGGAGCAACGCGCTGCGAGGGCGCGGCGCGACGCGTGGTCTTGGATCCTTGGCGCGTGCGCCCGCGCGCGCGCGTGGGCCTCACGGTCCAATTCTAGCAAATGCGCAAATCGCGCAGCTACACGCTGACGGGCCCGTTGCAGTACGCCGGGT
This sequence comes from Nannocystaceae bacterium, assembly GCA_041600735.1. GTDB lineage: Bacteria > Myxococcota_A > Polyangia > Nannocystales > Nannocystaceae > Paraliomyxa. Next base: position 18,618 of record JBFIJN010000044.1, on the reverse strand, counting down.
TGCCGAACACCGTGTCCGTGGCCCCGAACCAGTTCAGGAACGTGACGAACAGCTCCCCCGTTCGCGCGCCGCCGAGATCCACGTGTCGCCCCGTCGCGAGCTGCCCGCCCACGCCGCCGGCGAGCACGATCGGCAGGCTCCACGTCCCATGCGCGGCGGGATCACCCAGCTCGCTAATCGACATCACCAACATGTGATCGAGCAGCGATCCGTCGCCGTCGGGCGTCGCCGCGAGCTGCTGCAACAAGTACGCATACTCTTCCATGTACCAGCGATAGACGGCCCGCGGCGTGGAGAGATCGGCCATGTTGGGGATGTCGTGCACCATCGAGTGCCACTCGGGATAGGCCCCCGGCACGGCGACGGGCAACCATGGATAATTGGGCCCGTGGTAGTGCGTGTACTGGAGCGTGCCCACGCGACTCATGTCGCAGGCCATCGCCATCACCATCAGGTCGATGAACGCCCGCGAGGACAGGTGGTCCTGCCCCTGGTCGTTGGGCTGGTATCCGGGCGGCAGCTCGAGCATCGGCACGCCACAGCCCACGCCGGCCTCGCCCTCGTTGCCGAGCTGGATCTCGAGCTCGCGGATCTTGTCGGCGTGCCGCTCGAGCGTCTGCCGATCGCTGGCGCTGGCGCGCGCGATCGTGCCGTCGAGCTCGCCGAGCACCGCATCGAGCACGCTGCCCCGCCGCGCCCGCAGCCGCTGCATCGCGGTGGGTTGCTGGGCCGGGTCGCCCTCGAGGTCGGCGAACAGCTGGTCGAAGATCTGCCGCGGATCGCCGTCGAGCGGCACCGGATCCTGCGGCCCGGCCATCAGCGCCTGGTACTCGCCGATGTCCACCCCGCCGACCCCGAATTGCAGGCTCTTGTAGGGCGTGGGCGCGGCGATCCGATCGGCGATGACCTGATCGATCGAGGGACCATCGGCCAGATCGCTGTTGCCCGAGTTGGGGGCGCAGGTGAACACGGTGCGCCCAGAGTTCACGTGGCCGTTCACCCCGAAGTCGTTGGCCGAGGGGTTGTCGCAGCCCGACACGGGCACGATGTGCTCGCGCACCGACTCGAGCGGCGAGAGGATCTCGGAGAGCACCATCGCATTCGCCGGACCGGAGGGCGCCCACTCGTTGATCAGCGTGCCCTGCACGTGCATGAACTGGAGGTAGCGCAGCGGGGCCGTGGTCCCGCCCGCGCGCGCGGGGCCGATCGACTCGAGAAACGGTAGCGCCACCGCGATCCCGCCAGCTCCGCGCAAGAAGTGGCGGCGTGAGAAGTCTAGTCGTCGTCGCATGAGCTACTGCTCCTCCGTGATCACCCGCAGGCGAAACGCGTTGCTGCTGACCAGCTCGAGCAAGAGGCTGGGGATCTCGCCGCCCGAGGCCACGAACGCCTGCTCGATCGGCTCGACCGCGCAGCCGAGCACCTGGGTGACCTCGAGCCCCAGCGTGTGGCGATAGAGCTGGTTGACGAAGCACTCCGCCACGACCTCGCTGCCCGCGAGGCGCTCGCCGAGCTCGGGCACGCCATCGAACGCCCCCGCGAGCGCCTCGTCGCCGCTCAGGATCTCGCCGCTCGCATCGACGGGCGAGCCATCGATGTCGAGCTCGCGCCAGCGGCCCACCGGATCGAAGCGCTCGAAGCCGAGGCCGATCGGATTCATGAGGCCATGGCACGCGCCACAGTTCATGTGGTCCATGAGGATCGCGGACTTCTCCCGCTCGGTCGCGCCGTCGGGGTACTGCGGCGCGTTGGCCATCGCGTCGGCGGGCGGCGGCGGGAGGCTGTCGCACAGCAGCTGCGTGCGCACGAGCCGGCCGCGGAAGATCGGCGCGCTGCTGGTGCTGGTGCTGTGCTCGGCGAGCAACGCGGGGCGCGAGAGCAGGCCCGGTCGCTGCTCCGCTGGCAGCGTGACCTCGGCCCAGCCGCCCGCGGGCGCCGCGACCCCATAGAACGCGGCCATGGTGGCGTCGACCTGGGTGGTGCTGCTCTCGAGCAGGCTGCGCAGCGTGGGCTCGTCGCCCTGGATCACGCCATCGATGAAGCGGCTCAGCTCCTGGTCCATCGCGCTGGCCAAGGTCTCGTCGTAGGCGGGGAACAGCGCGGAGTCCTTGTCGTAGGCCGGCACGCCGTCGAAGTGCATCCACTCGCGAAAGAAGCGATCGAGCGCGGGGCCGCTGCGCGCGGGGTCGGCCAACAGGCGCTGTGCCTGCTCGCGCAGCGCCTCGGGCTCGTGCAAGAGCCCCGCCTCGGCGAGCTGGAGCAGCTCGTCGTCGGGCGTGGTGTCCCACAGCAGATAGGACAGGCGCGTGGCCAGCTCGAAGTCGGTCAGCTCGACGACCCCGGGCTCGAGCTCCGCCCCGCCCTCTTCGAACAAGTAGAGGAACTGCGGGGCCTGGAGCATCACCGTGACCACGGTGCCGATGCCATCGGCGAAGCCGTCTTCGGCCGCCACCTGGGTATGAAGATCGAGCAGGGCCTGGCGCTCCTCGACGCGCAGCGGGCGACGAAAGGCGCGACGACCCAGATCCTCGATGAAGCTCTCCGCGCACGCCGGACCGGGATCGCAGGACACGATCGCCCCGATGTCCTCGACCACCTGTGCGCCCGCGTGCTCGGCCGCCAGCAAGATGTCCTCGGCGGCCGACAGCGACACCACATTGGCCGCCGGATTGTTGGAGTACTGCTCGTGGATCACGCTCGTCGGAAACGTGGGCCCGGGCTCCACCGCGCCCGCGAACAGATCGCGCACCGAATTGTCGTACTGCACCTTGGTGAGCCGCCGCATCGGAGCCAGGCCCGCACCCACGCCCGCACAGTCGTCGGCGGGACCGTCCGCAGACTCGCCGGTGCTGTCGCCCGCTGCGGTGTCCGTGCCACTGTCGCCTTCGGCCCCCACCTTCTCGTGGCGCCCGCCGTAGCAGCCGCCGAGCAGCAGCGCGGCGACCCACGGCCCCAGGCTCGCCGTCACCCTCCCGGTCGTTCGATGCATCCCTCGCGTCACGCGACCCTCGATACACGAAGCGAAGCAACCGGGTGAAAGAAATCGACGACCCCGAGCGACGACCCCGAGCGACGACTAGGACTCGACGTGCGGAGCCGAGCACATCACCCGGTGCGGCTCCTCGCAGAAGAAGTCATCCCACGCCCCATCGAACCAACCCTCGCCGATGATGCCGAAGGTCAGGCGCACGCAATCCTGCCCCGGCGCGGTGTCATCGGGCTGGGTCGTCCCCCAGTTGGCGTATTCGAACGCGGTCCCGTCGACCCAGCGCCAGGGGCCCTCTCCCGGGTCTTGGGCTGCCCCCAGCCAGAACCAGCCTTCGCCGACCTGCTCATGAAGGAAGGTCTGCGCCGCCGCGCTCGGCACGATCGCCGAGGTCGCGCCTCTCTGTTCACAGTGGGCCTGGGCCGCCGCCCACGAGAGCTCGAGCCCGCACACCCACCAGGCCTGCCCTACGCCTTGCAGCAGCTGGCAGCCGTCGCACTCGCCGAGCTCGGCCGAGACCTCGTCGATCAAGCCATCGTGGTCGTTGTCGAGCCCATCGCACTGCTCGGGCGAGGGCGGCTCGGTGAAGGTCGTCTCGGTCGTGGCCGGTCCCGCGATCGAGCTCGCCGAGGCCTCCTCGCTGGCCACGGTGCCCTCGAAGCGGCCCACGACTTGATCGGCGCACCCGCTGGACCCCAGCCAAGCGAGCGCCACCGCGCGCGCGAGAAGGCGATGGGCAGCGTGCATCTGCCCGCCTTGGATACACGAACCTCGCCGCGAGGGTGAACATGCGCAATATGCGCAGCGCTCGCGTTCACTCGAGGAAATCGTGGTGTTTGCTTTCACCCGGATCCCGCGGCTCGCGTATCGAGTGGATCGCGTGCATGCGCTCGTCCTCACCGCGCCCCGCGTGGCGCTGCCCGAACCGATGCGGTGGATCCCGCTGCGGGTGCTGGCGGCGCGGCTGCAAGGGGTGTGGCGCGACGGTTATCCTCGCGCGAGCATGGACCGCGAGGCGGACGTAGGCCTGGTCCGTCGGGTGCTCGACGGCGAGGCCCGAGCGGAGGCCGAGCTGCTCGAGCGGTTGCTGCCGCACCTGCGTGCGGTGGCGCGAGCCACTCTCACCAACCCGGCCGACGTGGACGATGGCGTCCAGGTGGCGCTGATGCGCGTGCTCGAGGGCTTGGCGAGCTACCGCGGCGAGTCGAGCCTCGTGCGCTGGGCTCGGCGGGTGGCCGCGCATACGTGCCTGCGGCAGCGCGAGCAGAACGTGCGAAGGCTGCAGCGGGTCGAGCTCGGCGTCGATGAGGACGCGCTCGCCAGCCCCGCCCCCGAGGCTCGACTCGGCGAGGCGCTCCCTCGCGGCGTGGCGGAGTATCTCGATCAGCTCCCCGCAGTGCAGCGCGAGGTGCTGGTGCTGCGCCATGTGCTCGACTACAGCGTGGCCGAGGTGGCCGAGCTCGTCGGCGCGCCGATCGACACGGTGAAGTCGCGACTGCTCTACGCGCGTCGAGCCGTGCGGGCGCTGGTCCGACGCGACGAGACGCTGGCTCCCCAGCGAGGGCGGGCTGGCCCATGAACGAGCGCGAGCGATGGGAAGCGCTGGCCGACGCCCTGGCGCTGGAGGACGAGCTCACCGACGAAGAGCGCCGCTTCGTCGACGAGCTCGACGAGCCGCTCGTGGCCCGCGAGCGCGCGCTGCATGCCGCACTCGCGCGCGCCGGCCAGCCCCTGCCGGCGAGCGCGGGCGATCGCCAGCGCGCCGAGGCCACCCTCGCCGCGTTTCGTCGCGCGCAGGCCGAGGCTCGCGGTCCGCAGCCGGGGTCGCCGCGGAGCTGGTCGATCGGCCTGGGTGCGGCCGTGCTGGCCATCGCCGCGGCGCTGCTGCTGTGGTTCTCGTGGCCCGCGCCCGACTCGCTGGGTAGCCACCGTGCCGTCGACCGCGGCTTCGCGCTCGAGCTTTCGGCAGAGCGAGCCGATACGGGAGGCGTGGCCCAGACTTCGTCGCCGCCGCAATCGAAGCGAGCGCCGCGCGAGCCCGACGCGCCCCTGGATCCGCCGCCGGAGGCACCGCTCGAGCTCGAGACCGAGATCGAGACCGAGATCGAGCTCGAGACCACGACCGAGACCACGACCACGACTACGACCGAGACCCCGACCCCGACCCCGACGGCTCCGCTGCGCCGACCCTCGCGCGCAGCACCCCCAACGTCGAGCGCGAGCGAGCTGCTCGCCGCGGCGCGTGGTCAGGTGGCGGCCGGCGAGGTCGAGCGCGCGCTCGAGACCTACGCCGCGCTGCGTCGCCAGCACCCGAGCACGCCCGAGGCCCACGCCGCGAGCGTCTCGGTGGGCGAGCTCGAGCTGCGTCGCGGCCGCCTCCAGGCCGCCCTCGACGCGTTCTCGCGCTATCTGCGGGGCGGCGGCGGAGCGCTGGCCGAGGAAGCACACTGGGGCAAGATCCGCGCGCTGCATCGCCTGCACCGCACGGCCGAGCGCGATGCCGCGATCGACGAGCTTCGCCGCGCTCACCCGACGAGCGTGTACTCGAGCCGCGCCTCCGCGCTATGAGGCGCCTACGCAGGCGAGCGCGGGCGGGCACGCTCGCGGGTCACCCGCTCGATCGCCTCGAGCATGCGCGGCCACGCCTCGCGCGGCAGGTCGTGACCCATGCCTGCGATGCGCAGCAGCTCGGCCCCGGGCAGCGCCTTCGCGGTGCGCTCGCCTCCGCGCAGCTGCACCAGCGGGTCTTCGACCCCGTGGATCACCAGCGAGGGGATCTGCAGCGAGCGCAGCGCCGCTCGCCGATCGCCAGCCGCGAGGATCGCCGTCATCTGTCGCACCACACCCGCGGGTGAGGCCCCGCGATCGAATTGCAGGCCCGCGCGCTCGCGCACCTCGGCCTCGTCGAACCCGGGGCTGCCCACCACGCGAAAGAACCTGACCCACGCATCTTGGGCCGCGGCTCGGGTGCGGGCGGGGGGCTGCAGCAGAGCCCGCAGCGCGCGCGGCCGGGGAAGACCCGACCAGCGATCCCCGGGGTGCGACATGATCGAGGTGAGCGAGGCCACCCGCCGCGGATGCCGGATCGCGAGCAGCTGAGCGATCATGCCGCCCATCGAGGCGCCCACCACGTGCGCCCGCCCGACCCCGAGCACGTCGAGCAAGCCCGCCGCGTCGTCGGCCATGGCCTCGAGCCGATAGGGCGGCCGCACGGGCAGCCCCACGCTCCAGCGCAGCAGCTCCCCGCGGATCCGCGGCACCCCCAGGTGGTCCATCCGCGAGGACTGGCCCACATCACGGTTGTCGAAGCGGATCACGGTGTGGCCGCGATCGACGAGGCTCTGGCACAGCGCATCGGGCCAGAACACGAGCTGCGCACCCAGCCCCATCACCAGCAGCAGCGGGGCTCGAGCGGCGGCCGCCGTGCCCGGCGCTTCACCCCCGAGCGCACCCATGACCTCATAGCAAAGCTCGATGTCTCCGACCCGGGCCAGGGGCATCGCTCCGTTCTAGCATGGCCGCCGCGGGCGGATCCGCCAGTTGCGCTCCCCGATGCAGACTCACTAGGCCGCCGTCGTGCAGGGGCTGGCCCCAAGGCCAGCCGCGGTGATATCTGAGAAGCCACAAGGACCGCCGTCCAACATGTCCAACGAGTTCATCGTGTTTGGGAGCCCGATCATCGGGCCTGAGGAGATCGAGGCCGTCACCGAGACCCTGCGCTCGTGCTGGCTGGGCACGGGGCCGCGGACCAAGGAGTTCGAGGCCAAGATCGCCGAGTACACCGGGGCCAAGTACGCCATCGCGGTGTCCTCGTGCACCGCCGCGCTCCACCTCTCGCTCGCGGCCCTCGGCATCGGACCGGGCGACGAGGTGATCACCACCCCGATGACGTTCGCCGCGACCGCCAACTCGGTGGTGCACACGGGCGCGACCCCGGTGTTCGTGGACTGCGAGCGCGACTCGCTCAACATCGATCCGCGCGGCATCGAGGCGGCGATCACCCCGCGCACCAAGGCGATCCTGCCCGTCCACTTCGCCGGCCGTGCGGTGGCCATGGACGAGATCCTGGCGATCGCCAAGCGCCACGATCTCGCGGTCATCGAAGACGCCGCGCACGCGCTCGAGACCCGCTACAAGGGCCGCCGCATCGGTGAGATCGGCGGCAGCACCTCGTGCCTGAGCTTCTACGTGACCAAGAACATCACCACCTCCGAGGGTGGGATGGTGCTGACCAACGACGAGGTGCTGGCCAAGAAGGCGCGGGTGCTCTCGCTGCACGGGCTCTCCGCCGATGCATGGTCGCGCTACAGCGACGGCGCGCCCCAGCACTACGAGGTCGTGGTCCCCGGCTACAAGTACAACCTCACCGACATCGCCTCCTCGCTGGGCCTGGTGCAGCTGCGCAAGATCGAAGAGTGGCTGCTGCGGCGCGACGAGGTGTGGGCTCGCTACGACGAGGCATTCGCCGACCTGCCGCTCATCACCCCCGCGCCGGTCGAGCCCGAGACCCGCCACGCGCGGCACCTCTACACGCCGCTCGTCACCGACGACGCGCCGGTCGATCGCGACGGCTTCCGCAACGGCCTGCACGCGCTGGGCATCGGCACCGGTATCCACTACGCGCCGCTGCACCGGCACCCGTACTATCGCGACCGCTTCGGCCACACGGACGAGCAGTTCCCCAATTGCTCGTTCATCGGCACGCGCACGTTCTCGCTGCCGTTCTCGCCCAAGCTCACCGACGCCGAGGTCGATCGCATCATCGCCGGCGTTCGCAAGGTCGCGGGCAAGTAGCGCGAGCTGGCTGGTCGCGAGGGGCCCCGCGAGCGGGGCCCTGCGAGCACTGGAGGGCCCGCTACGCGCCGCGCTGCGGAGGGCGCTGATAGGTCCCGAGCAGGCGATCGGCGAACGCGAACGTGACGTTGAAGTTCACCGCGTTCATGAGCTCGAGGTGATGGTGATGGTGGTGGTTGCGTCGCATGCTCGCGAGCATGCGCCGACGGCCCCACCATGACGCCTGCAGCACGCCCTCGGGCAGGTGGTGCAGGGTGTGGACGAGCTCGTAGAACAAGAAGTACGAGACGCTGCTCAGCAGGAACACCCCGGCGAGCCCGGGGCCGCCCACGAGCGCCGCCACGACCGCAATCGGTGATGCCGCGGCGAAGACGAACAGCAGCGTGTACCAGGGCATCATCACCAAGGAGAGCTCGCGCCGCTCGCGGATCTCCTGATCGGTACCGGTGAACGCCCGGTGATGGATGCGCGCGTGGTTGTCGTAGAGCACCCGCGGCGTCAGCGGGCGGTGCATGGGGTAGCGGTGGATCAGCCACTCGACCACGTTGGCGACACACCAGAACACCGGCACGAACAGCCATGCCCACCACGCGGCGCCGGTGACCAACCATGCACCCACCGCCGTGATGGCCGCCGCGATCGCGAACGTGCGGGCTAGATGGCGCCGGAGCGTGAACGTGGGGTCGAGCGCGCGCTCGCGCGAGAATGGGCGCCGCGGACCCGCGCGGTCACGCCCCTCGACATGCCCCAAGGGCGAGGCCACCGCACCATCCGGCATCGAGGGTCAGCATGACCCGCGAATCGCCGGCTGGCCACCCGTGAAGGTCACTTGCCGAGCTTGGATTGCACCTTCTCGAGGCGAGCGCGGGCTTCGGGCTGGCCGAGCTGCTCGGCCCGCTGGTAGTGCTCGACCGCATCCTTGTAGCGGAACACCTTGAAGTAGGCGTCGCCGAGGTGAATGCGGTAGATCCCGCGCCCCGGCGCCGCAGCCACCGCCCGCTTGCCGTACTGGACTGCCTGGTCATAGTCGCCAGCGGCAAAGTGCACCTCGGCCAGGCCATCGAGCGCCCGGTGATTGCGATGGTCCTGATCGAGCGCGCGGTGGAACAAGGTCTCGGCTTTCTTGCGCTCGCCCGAGCGCAGCGCCGCGAGCCCCTGGGTGACGTACTCGTTCGAACGCTCGTTGGCCTTGGCGCCCACCGGGCGCTCGCCGCTGCGTGCTTCCGCGACGGGGACGACCTCGGCCTCGCTCGGCGATCCCGCGTCGGGCTTGCGCGCGGGCTTGCGCGCCTTGACCCCCGCATCCGCCACCACCTCGACGCCCTCGTCCTTCAGCAGCTTGTCGATGCGCAGGTCGCCCTGGACCCCGAGCTCGTCGCCCTTGCTGCCGATCTCCTCGAGCTTGCGCACGCGCTCGTGATCGTCGGGCTCGGCCAGCGCCAGCAGCGGCTCGCTCGCAGACAGCTCCGCCGCTTCGAAGTCGAGTGCGGCCGCCTTGCGCCGCAGCTCGGTCAGCTGGCCCGGGGTCGTGGCCGCTCGCTTTCGCGCCAGCTCCTGGGTGGGATCGAAGACCAGCGCCTGGATGTAGTAGTCGACGGCAAACACGCGCCCGCCCGGGCTGTCCCAGTAGCGATCGCCCAGCCGCGTCAGCGTGGCGGCGAGCTCGGTGCGCAGGGCCTCGGCGGCCGTGGTTGCCCCCTTGCCCAGCTCGTCGACCCGCTGCTCGAGCTCCACCAGCTCGACGTAGGCGGTGCGGGCCGTCGGCTCGTTGGGCGGCGGATAGAGGTAGAGGGCCCGGGCCGCGGCCGCTCGTGCCGCGGCCACGTGCTCGGCAATGCGGCCCGCGACCTCGGCCGACTCGGCTTCCTCGCGGATCGCCATCACCCCGGCACCGCCGAGCACGACGATCGCCGCGGCCGCGGCCACGAGCAGGCGCACGCGACCGGGATGCCGAATGGGTGCCGACGGCTTGGGCATCCCCCGCACGATCGCCTCGTAGCGCGCCGGCTCGACGTTCGGCAGCGGCAGGTCGTCCCACGCGGTCACGAGCCGCGCCGAGATCTGGGCCTCGCACAGCGCGGCCTCGAGATCGCGCATGTCTGCGTAGCGGTTGTCGGGCTCCTTCTCGAGACAGCGCAGGATCACGTCTTCGAGCGCGGTCGGGATCCCGCCCTCGGGATTGACCTCGGTGGGCCGCGGCGGCGGCTCGGTGCACACCTTGCGCAGCAGCTGGAACACGTCGTCGCCGTAGAACGGCGGGGCACCAGCCAGCATGTGGAAGCCCACCGCCCCGACCGCGTAGACATCGAGGCGATGATCGAAGCGGCTGCCGGTGGCCTGCTCCGGGGCCATGTAGCTCGGCGTGCCCTCGAGCTGCACTTCGTTGCTGTCGCCCTCGGCGAGCACCGCCGCCACGCCAAAGTCGACCACCTTGACCACGTCGTCGCGACCGCGGTCGCGCACGAGCATCACGTTGCCGGGCTTGATGTCGCGGTGCACCACGTTGGCGTCGTGAACCGCGGCCAGGCCCTTGCACAGCTGGCGCAGCACCCCGACGAGGCGCGCCGGCGCCATCGGACCCTCGGCCAGCATGCGCGCGAGGCTGCGTCCATGCAGCAGCTCCATCGCGAACCACATGCGGCCATCGGGGAGCTCGCCGAAGTCGTAGATCTCCACGACATTGGAGACCGGACCCTCGTCGCTGCGACCCGAGCGAGAGACGGCCCGTGCTTCTTCGCGAAACATCCGCGCCCGTCGGGAGCTCGGATCGACCCCGGTGCGCAGCACCTTGAGCGCCACGCGGCGCTCGATGTCGACGTGCTCGCACTCGAACACGACCCCCATGCCGCCCTCGCCGAGCCAGCCCACGATCCGATAGCGGGTGCCCATGATCAGCTCGCCGGGCTCGAGCCGCACCTGCTCGATGACCTGTACACCCGTGCTGTCGGCGTCGCCCCCCTGCTCCTGCCGCTGGCGCACGCCGGCCTCGGTGAGCCGAACCCTGGTGAGGGTGTTGTCGGTGGCCCTCGGTGGCTCGCGAACCTGCAGGGTCTCGGGTGCGCCGGACTTGGCCGGCGCCGCTGGCTTGCCGGGCTTCGCAGACTTCGCGGACCTCGCGGGCTCGGGCCTCGCGGCTGCGGGTCTCGCGGGCTTGGGACTCGCAGCTTTGCTGGGTGCCGCCGCGACCCCCTCCGGTTTGGCGGGCCCCGCTGGCTTGGGCTTGGCTCGCGCGGCCGCCCCCACCCGCGGCGGCGGCGGTAATGAAGGCTGACTGCGGCGACCAGAGGGTGTGCTCGCGGCGGCGCTGCCCTCCGTGGCCGACGACGCCGTCCCCTCGTCGCTCATCTTGTCCTCGAGATCCATCGGCCCCCCCCAGCTCGCGACACGGCATCATACGCGGCTTGCTCACGAGCGCGAAGGATCGAGCCCGGGTTGCCGGGATTTCGCACCGTTCTCGGACTCGATGAGCCGAGCGTGTATCATTGCGGCGATGGCATGGGTTGCTCCGCTGGGCACGGCGCTCGCCCTCTCGTTGGCTGCGCCCGCCCCAGAGGCCGAGCCCGACCCGCGGGTCGGTGCGCTGGCCCTGCGGCTCCCCGAGGATGTCTCGGATCTCGACCGTGAGGGCCTGAATCAACGTTTCGCCGACGGGGTGACGCGATCCGGGCTCACGACCGAACCGCTGCCGAGCACCGTCCAGTGCGACGACCCGGGCTGCTACCAGCAGGCGGCCAAGACCGCGGGCGTGGACCTGCTGGTGGCGGGCACCGTCGAGCAGACGGGGCCCGACTTCGCCGTGCATGTCTATGCGGTCTCGGGTGAGACCGGCGAGGTCCTGGCCCAGGTCGACGGGGGCTGTGAGATCTGTGGGATCGGCGAGCTGAGCGACGTGGTCGGCTCGCTCGCGGCTCGGCTACGGCCGACCCTCGACAACGCGACCCAGCCCACCACGCTCACGATCGAGAGCGATCCCGCGGAGGCCGAGGTCTGGATCGATGGCGTGCAGGTCGGCACGACGCCGCTGCAGATCCGCGTGGCGCCGGGCAAGCACGAGGTCAACGTGGTCAAGCGCGGCCGCCGAACCGAGCACGTGGAGGTCTCGCTGCGCCCCGGGATCAATCAGTCGTTCTCGTTCCGACTGGCGCGCAGCTCCCGATTTCCGCGCTGGGTACCGTGGGCGGGCATCGGCGGCGGGGTCGTCGCGCTGGGCGCGGGCATCGGGCTGCTCGTCGTCGACGAGAACCCGATTCAGCGCGACTGCAATGCCGACGTCGACGGCCGCTGCCAGTACCTCCGCGATACCATCGACGGAGGCGTCGTCCTCACCGTGGTGGGCGTGGCGCTCGTGGGGACGAGCGTGGGCCTGCTGCTCACGCAGCGTCGGCAGGACCGACTCCAGCGCTCCGGGGTTCAGTCCCGCTTGCGTCTGGTCCCCGGGCTTCGCGGCGCCAGCTTGGTGGGCCGCTTCTAGCCGCGCCCCCTCAGGTGCACACCGAGAGGGTGCACATGAGGCCGTCGCAGTCCGCGTTGCCATCGCACGGGTCACCGACGGTGCCCGCCTGGCACGTGTCGTTGGGGCCGCACAACGGCGCCGGTGCTTGGCAGTCCATGTTGTTGCCGCACGGGTCGCCCACGCCACCGTCCTGGCAGGTCTGCTGCGGTCCGCACAGGTTGGAGGGCGGCTGGCAGTCATTGTCGCCTGCGCACGGATCACCTTCGACACCCTGCTGGCAGCCCTGTGGGCCGCACACCCAGTCGGGCGGGCACTGGCCGTCGTTGACGCAAGCCGAGCCCTCGGTGTCGAAGCCGGTCGAGGAATCGGTGGCCGTCGCATCGGCGACGCTGGTGGTGGAGGCCTCGGAGCCCACCGTCGTGGCCGTTGCAGCCGCCTCGGTCGTGGCCATCGCCGAGGTGGGATCGGGGCCCTGCCACTCGGGGTTCGGCTGCCGACAGCCCATCAGTAACAACAACACGCCTCCGCCGAGTCGACCCACCCTCACGGCTCGATGATCCACCCCTCGCCGCCTAGAGGCAAGAAAGCAGGCGACTCGCCGCTAGCGGGGCACCGGATCAGTTCGGCGGGATGTAGTTGTCGCACGCGATGTCGATGATGCCGATGGCCTCTTCGAAGATCGGAGCGAAGTCTGGCACGCAGATGTCGGCCATGAAGCCGTTCATCCCGAACATCGCGGTGAAGTCGGCGATGCCGAAGGCCAGGTCGAACCCACACACGCCCATGGGCGTGTTGATGATCGAGACCACCACCACGTTCTCTGGGATGCCGGCCTTGGCCGCGACGATGTCGTTGTACCAGGTCATCGGGTTGCCCGGCGAGTTGGTGTCGGACTCGTCGGTGATGATCACGATGACGAGCAGCGCGTCCTCGCGCATGAACCCGAAGTTGCACTGGCCTGGGCCCCCGTTCACCCCGGTGACGGCACCGACCGCGGCCCCCATGGCGCGCTCGGAGGCAGAGCCGTTGGTACCCACGAGCGCGGCGCAGCTGAACGCGACGTCGAGGTTGTCCATCTCCGTCATGTAGTTGGCCCCCTCGTCGTAGGGGCCGCACACGCCGGAGTTGGTCTGCACGACCAGCGAGGACAGCGTCTGGCAGCCCGCGATGTTGGAGCTGTAGTCGTCGGTCGTGGTCACGCCGAGGTGGATCGTGTCGACGTTCTCGAGCGTGGCCTGGATCCCGTCGATGAACGCGGGGAAATTGGCGACCAGCGTGGCTTGCTCGTCGCCCATGCTGCCGGAGTTGTCGATCACGAACAGGAAGTCGACCTTGCCGCACGAGTAGTCGAGCGGCGGCGCGTCGGGGAGGATGCCGAGATCGAAGTAGACCGGCGGCGGACCCTCCTCGGCCACGGCCGTGGTCGAGTCGGGATCGTTCGTGGTGGTGCCCGGAGGAGGCGCCGCGGTCGTGCCCGAGTCCTCCTGCACCCCGGTGGTTCCGGGCATGCCGGTCGTGGTCATCACCGCCCCGGTGGATCCTTCGCTGACCGACGCATCATCGCTCCCGGGCTCGGTCCCACACGCGAGGGCAGGCAGGAGGAGGGCGAGCGCGAACAGAGGCGAGCGAGAAGCATCGAACATGGCGAGAGGACCTTGTAACGCAGAGGGGCGGAGCGACGGCACTACCTGCGGAATCTACAGCAGGACGCTTGTAACAGGTCAACAAAGGTTGAGGCCTCGGTCACGGCGCTCCCTGCGCGATGTCGTTGGATCCCTTCGCCCGCAGCGGTCGCGACCGCGTTAGGCTGCGGCCGATGGCACGCGAGATCCGGGCCCCACGGGGCGAGCAGCGCACTTGCAAGGGTTGGCCACAGGAGGCGGCCCTGCGCATGCTGATGAACAACCTCGACCCCGACGTGGCCGAGCGCCCCGAAGACCTGGTCGTCTACGGCGGCACCGGAAAGGCGGCGCGCTCGTGGAAGGACTACGACGTGATCGTGGCCTCGCTGCGCGACCTCGAGGCCGACGAGACGCTCATCGTGCAAAGCGGCCGAGCCCAGGGGATCTGGAAGACTCACGAAGACGCCCCGCGGGTGCTCATCGTGAACAGCCTGCTCGTGCCCCAGTGGGCTACATGGGATGAGTTCAACCGACTCGAGGCGCTGGGCCTCACCATGTACGGGCAGATGACCGCGGGGAGCTGGATCTACATCGGCACCCAGGGGATCTTGCAGGGGACCTACGAGACCTTTGCCGCATGCGCGCGCGAGTCCTTCGGCGGCGACCTACGCGGCCGGCTCGTCGTCACCGGAGGACTGGGCGGCATGGGAGGGGCGCAGCCGCTGGCCGCCACCATGAACGGCGCCGCGATCCTGTGCGTGGAGGTCGATCCTCAGCGAATCCAGCGGCGACTCGAGACCGGCTACCTCATGAAGTCGACCGCCACGCTCGACGAGGCGCTCGCGTGGCTCGACGCGGCGCGGGCCAAGGGCGAGGCGCTCTCGGTCGGGCTGCTCGGCAACTGCGCCGCCGTGCTGCCCGAGCTGCTCCGCCGCGGGATCGTGCCCGACGTGGTGACCGACCAGACCAGCGCGCACGACGAGCTCAACGGCTACGTGCCCGACGGGCTCGATCTCGCCGCGGCCGCGCGGCTGCGCATCGACGACCCTGCCGCCTACGTGCGCCGCAGCATCGACGCCATGGGTCGGCACGTGGCCGCGATGCGGACCATGCAGGATCGCGGCGCGATCGCCTTCGACTACGGCAACAACATCCGCGCCCAGGCGGTGAAGGCCGGGGTCGCCGACGCATTCTCGATCCAGGGCTTCATCCCGCTGTACATCCGCCCGCTGTTCTGCGAGGGGCAGGGCCCGTTCCGCTGGGCCGCGCTCTCGGGCGACCCCGAGGACATCCGCCGCACCGACGACGCGATCCTCGAGCTGTTCCCCGAGAAGGTCGCGCTGCGCCGCTGGATCGAGCTCGCGCGCGAGCACGTGCAGTTCCAGGGCCTGCCCTGCCGGATCTGCTGGCTCGGCTACGGCGAGCGCCACCGCGCCGGCCTGCGCTTCAACGAGATGGTGCGCAGCGGCGAGCTGAAGGGACCGATCGTGATCGGCCGCGACCACCTCGACTGCGGCAGCGTGGCCTCGCCCAACCGCGAGACCGAGGGCATGAAGGACGGCTCCGACGCGATCGCCGACTGGCCCGTGCTCAACGCCCTCATCAACACCGCCGCCGGGGCCACCTGGGTCTCGGTCCACCACGGCGGAGGCGTCGGCATCGGCTACTCGCTCCACGCCGGCATGGTCGTCGTGGCCGACGGCACCGACGGCGCCGCACGAAGGCTGCAGCGCGTGCTGACCACGGACCCCGGCATGGGCGTCGTGCGCCACGTGGACGCGGGGTACGACGAGGCGCAGGAGTTCGCGGAGCGGCACGGGGTGAAGATCCCCGGGCGCACGATCCTGCGGGACGTGTGAGCGGGATCCGAGCACCCGATCGAGTTGGCGCGCGAGGAGTTCCGGCACCTGGTCGACGAGATCGCGAGGCGTGCCGGCATTCCTCGGCCATGAGGCCCGCCGGCGCCCCTCGTTCGAGCGCGCACCGCCCTTCGAATCCGCTACCCTTGGGGCATGACCGCACGCGCCGCGCACCGAACCGACCTCTGGGGCCTCGCGCTCGTGGCGGGCGCCCTGCTGCCGCTCGGCGGCTGTGCAGAGCCCGAGGGGGACGGGCTGCCGAGCACGCTGCCGCGTATCGAGAACGCGACGTTCGTGAAGCCCACGATCATCGACGGTCCGCTGCTCCCGCTGCTTCCGGGTGTCGTGCGGGTGTACTTCGCCGACACCAACGAGGGGCCCGAGGTCACGGTGAGCAGCGCGCTCGCCGAGACCCGCGAGGTCACTCGCGTGGAGTCTCGCGTGGTGCTCGAGCGCGTGTTCCTCGATGACCGGCTCGTTCGTACCACCCGCGCCTTCGTGGCCCAAGACGAGGACGACGCCGTGTGGCTGATGGGCGAAGAGATCCAGGAGTTCGTCGCGGATGAGGTTCCGGCCGGCGCACTCACGTGGGAGGCGGGTCGCGATCTCGCCGGGGTGGGGGTCGACGCGTACCCGGGCTGGCTGATGTCGGCCGACCCGCAGCCGGGAGCTGTGTTTCACCGGGCCTACCATCCCGACGTGGTCGAGGACGTGATCGAGGTGCTGGCGCGCGACGTCGACGTGATGCTCGCCAACGGATCCACGGTCTCGACGCTGAAGACCCTCGCCTCCACGCGGCTCGATCCCGACGCGGATGCCGAGCTGTACTTTGCCGCGGGCATCGGCCGGGTGCAGGCCTCGCGCGTGGCCGACGAGCAGCGCCAGGAACTGATGGCCAGGTACCGCCCCGGGCTCATCAGCGTGCCTTCGTTCGCGACGGTGAGCTTCGATGCCTCCACCACCATCGACAACGAGTACTTCCCGCTCGAGGTGGGCGTCCTGCGCCGCTCCGAGGGCCAGACCCGCGAGGGGCTCGAGGTGCTCGAGACCGAAGTGCTGGCCGAGACCCGCATGGTCGCGGGCATCGAGTGCCTCGTGGTGCGACACACCGTCACCCGCGCCGGCCGGCTCATCGAGGACACCCAGCACTGGTACGCCCAGGACGACCGCGGCAACGTGTGGCACATGGGCGAGGCGGTCGACGAGTATGCGTACGATGCCCAGGGCAACATGCTCGAGGTCACCCACGAGGGCTCCTGGGAGGCGGGGATCGACGTCGCAGGCACCGGGGTGAGCGCCGCGCCCGGGCACTTGATGCCGGCGATGGTGGAGGTCGATCGCTCGTACCACCAGCAGTGGTACGAGGGCGTCGCGGAGGATCTCGCCTACGTGGTGGCCACCGGGGTGCGCGTGGATCTGCCCAATGGCACCGTGCACGGCAATTGCGTGCAGACCCTCGACTGGACCGCGCTCGAGCCCCACGCGCTCGAGTACCGGTTCTACGCGCCCGGCGTGGGGCTGGTGTCGACGGTCCCGCTGGGCGCCCCCGACGAGGCGGTGGCGCTGGTCTCGGGCTGAGCGCCGCGCTCGCTCCCCTCGCGCGCCGTGGGCTGGTACACCCACCGCATGCCCAAGCGCAGCCTGCTCCACCGCGCCAGCTCCGTCATCACCGTGCAAGGACCCGCCGGCCCGCGGGCGGGCGCAGCGCTGAGCGAGCTGGCGATCCTCGAGCACGGCAGCGTGGCCGTGGATGGGCACGGACGGATCGCGTGGGTCGGCCCGAGCGATCGCGTGCCCGCCGAGCACCTCGAGGATGCCGAGGTCTTCGATTGTCGCGGCCGTACGATCATGCCGGCGCTGGTCGACACGCACACGCACGCGGTGTGGGCCGGCGATCGCAAGGACGAGCTCGAGCTGCGCCTCGCCGGGGCCGACTACGAGACGATCTTTGCCAAGGGCGGCGGGATCCTCTCGAGCGTGCGACAGACCCGGGGCGCCCGCGAGGACGACCTCTACACCCAGAGCCTGGCCCGATTGCGGCGCATGCGAGCCGCGGGCACCACCACATTCGAGATCAAGAGCGGCTATGGGCTCGACCTCGAGACCGAGCTGCGACAGCTGCGAGTGGCGCGACGGCTGCGCTCCGCGGGGTTCCGCGTGAAGGCCACGTGCATGGTCGCGCACGCGATCCCGCAAGAGGCCCGCGACGCTCCGGGCGGCCGCGAGGCGTTCATCGATCACATCTGCGACGAGATCCTGCCCACCGTGGTCGCCCAGCGCCTGGCCGACTATGCCGACGTGTTCTGCGATCGCGGAGCATTCACCCCCGAAGAGTCGCGACGCGTGCTACTCGCCGCGAAGGCGCTCGGGCTGGGCCTGCGGGTGCACGCCAACGAGCTGGGCAGCACCGGGGGCGCGAGGCTGGCCGCCGAGCTGCGCGCCGCCTCGGCGGATCATCTGCTGCACCTCGACGACGACGAGCGCCGGGCGCTGCGCGAGGCGGGGGTGGTCGCGACACTGCTGCCTGGCACCTCGCTGGTGCTCGGCAAGCCCTATGCCGACGGGCGGGCGCTCGTCGAGGCCGGCGTGGCCGTCGCCGTGGCCACCGATTGCAATCCGGGCAGCTGCGCGCTCGAGAGCTTGTCGATGGTGCTGGCGCTCGCGTGCTACGGCAATCGCCTGTCGCCCGCGCAGGCCCTGTGCGCAACCACCCACAATGCCGCGGCTTCGCTAGGCCTCGACCATGAAGTGGGATCGATCGCGCCAGGAAAGTATGCAGACCTCCTGGTGCTCGACACCGAGGACTACCGCGACCTCGTCTATCACGCGGGCTCTCCGCTGATCGGCGCGGTCTGGCACGCGGGCGAGCTGGTCGCCTGATCCGGCCTCACCCCGGCCTCACCC
>JBFIJN010000043.1:0-29596 GCA_041600735.1 Nannocystaceae bacterium | reverse complement strand
GCGGGCGAACGAGGCGGCCGCCTCGCGGACGCGATCGATCACGAACCCGGGCATGCCCTCGCGGGGCTCACCGAGGGCGAGGTCGATGGGCTCGAGCCCAGGCTCGACGTTGGCGAGCAGCTGCCGCAGTCGCGAGAACGGAGAGAGGAGGGGACCGCGGGCGAGCCGCGCCAGTCCCTGGTTGAAGGGGGGCTCCATGTGCCTGCGCTACGACGGGTCCCTCACGAGCTCGTTGAGTGCCGTCTTGCCGCGGGTACCCTCGTCGGCATACTTGGCGATGACGGCGGCGTAGATCGAGAGGCCGGAGTACCTCGCATCGGCGCGGGCGCCGGGCACGACGACCGCATTCTCGGGCACCTCGCCGAAGTAGGTCTCACCCGAGGCCCGGTCGATGATCGGGGTCGAGCGGCCGAGGTATACGCCCATGCCGATGACGGCGCCGCGCCGGACGCGGATGCCCTCGGCGATCTCGCTGCGGGCGCCGATGAACACGTCATCCTCGATGATGACCGGGCCGGCGGTGATGGGCTCGAGCACTCCGCCGATCCCCACGCCTCCCGAGATGTGGCAGCGTTCGCCCACCTGGGCGCAGGAGCCGATCGTGGCCCATGTATCGACCATGGTGCCCGCGCCGACGTAGGCGCCGACGTTCACGAAGCAGGGCATCAAGATCACCCCTGGCCCAATATGGGCCCCGTGGCGAACGACTGCGCCTGGCACGACGCGGAGGTTGGCCTCGAGGAACTCGGCCTCACCCCAGGCCTCGAACTTGAGCGGTATCTTGTCGAAGGCCTTGGGTCGACCCGGGGAGGATGCCGCGAGCAGTCGCGGGGCGGTGAGGAAGGACAGCAAGATCAGCTTCTTGACGGTGGCGTCGACGACCCAGTGGCCATTGACGGGGGTCGCGGCGCGCAGCTCCCCGCGGTCGAGGGCCCGCAGGCCCTCCTCGACGCAGGGGCCGAGTGCCGCGAGCTCGGCGGCGGTCAGCTCGGCGCGTCGTAGGAAGGCATCTTCGACGGTCTGGCGGATGTCCACACGAGCCTCACTGGGGTGATCGCCGGGCGAATGCGCGCTTTCGCGACCGGGGAATCCATCGACTGTTCACGCTTGGCCAGCCTACACCCAAACGAGGACCCGATGTCGACAGAGATGAGTTCGGGCCGACCGGCTCGGCGGCTGATCTTCGCCGACTTCGTGCGACCCGGCCTCGCCGTGGCGCACGGCGCTACTTGGGAGAGGTGTCACCTTGCGCGGGTCTTGACAGGTCTCGCGCGCCGCTGAGATCATGGAAGGGCGAGGTGCGGCCCTCGCGTGCCAGCCCTCGCAAGTGGGCCCCGCATACGGTGTATGCCAGAACACTAGACACTTGGTCGTCGCATTAGCCGCGAAGCGCTCGCGGATCACCACTGCCATGGACCTCGCGCTCGACCCCCACGACGCGATCATTCTCCCCACTGCGCTCGCTCAGGAGCGGCTGTGGTTCGTGGATCGGCTGCGTCCGGGCACTGCGGTCTACAACATGCCGATCTCGCTGCGCCTGCGCGCGCGGATCAGCCGCACCGTGCTGGAGCGATGCTTGGCCGAGCTCGTGCGACGCCACGAGACGCTTCGCACTACGTTCATGGTCGAAGAAGGCCAGCCGGTGCAAGTGGTGTCCGCTCCGGTCGCGCTGCCGCTGACGGTGGTCGATCTTCGCCGGTATCCGCCGCGCGAGCGCGAGCGGCGGGCCGATGAGCTGGCGGCGAGCGAGTGCCGGCGCCCGTTCGAGCTGCGGCGGGGCCCGCTGCTGCGCGCGACGCTCTACCGCCTGGCCGCGGCCGACTGCGTGTTGCTGCTCGTGATGCACCACATCGTCTCGGACGCGTGGTCGATGGAAGTGCTCGTGCGCGAGCTGGGCGCGCTCTACTCGGCGTTCGAATCGGGGGCTCCCTCGCCGCTGCCGCCGCTTCCCGTGCAGTATGCCGACTGGGCCCACGATCAGCGCGAGCGCATGAGTGCGGAGCGGCTCGCGGCCGAGCTCGCGTTCTGGCGCGAGCGACTGGCGGGCGCGCCGATGGTGCTCGAGCTGCCCTCCGACCGCGCGCGACCCGAGCAGCCGAGCTACCGCGGCGGGTTCGAGTCGTTCCTCGTCGAGGCCGGGCTCGCCGAGCGACTGCGCACGCTGGCGCAGCAGCACGGGTGCACGCTCTACATGGTGCTGCTCGCGGCATTTGGCGCGCTGCTCTCGCGCCACGCCGGACAGTCGGATCTGCTGATCGGCAGCCCGGTGACCAATCGCAGCAGTGCCGAGGTGGAGTCGCTCATCGGTCTGTTCGTCAACACGCTCGTGCTGCGGGTCGACGTGCGCGGCTCGCCCACGGTCGCCGAGCTGCTCGCGCGGGTGCGAGCGAGGGTGCTCGATGCCCAGGCGCACGCCGAGGTCCCGCTCGACAAGCTGATCGAAGCGCTCCAGCCCGAGCGGGGCTACGGGCGCCACCCGCTGTTCCAGGTGCTGTTCTCGCTGCAATCGAGCCGCTCGCCGCAGGCGGCGCGCGAGCAGACGGCGGTGCCCGGTGGCTCGCGCCCACCACCGACGACCGGAACCTCGAAGTTCGACCTCAGCCTGCTGCTCGACGACGGTCCCGGCGGGCTCGCGGGCGCCTGGGAGTACTCCGCGGATCTGTTCGACGGCGCGCGGATCCGACGGATGAGCGCACACTTCGTGCGCGTGCTCGGGGCGTTCGTCGAGCGGCCCGAGGCGCGCGTCGAGGAGCTCTCGCTGGCCGACGAGGCCGAGCTGCGCGAGCTGGTCGCGCTGGAGCAGGGGCCTGCGCGGCGCGTGAGGACGGATGAGGGGCGGCCGCGCCCCGAGTGCCTTCACGAGCGCGTGCTCGCGCAGGCGCGGCGCACACCCGAGGCGATCGCGGTCGAGTCGGAGCACGAGACGCTCCGCTATGCCGAGCTCGTCGCGCGGGCCACCGAGCTGGCGGGGCGCCTGCGTGCGCACGGGGTCGGGCCCGACGTGCGCGTGGGGCTGTGCTTGCGGCGCGGGGCGGCGCTGATCGTCGGGGCGCTCGCGATCCTCCAGGCGGGAGGGGCCTACGTGCCGCTCGATCCGGCGCATCCGCAGCATCGGCTCGCGTACATCGCCGACGATGCGCGATTGACCTGGGTGGTGACGGAGACGGAGCTGGCCGCGATCCTCCCCGCGGGCGTGAAGCCGCTGTGCATCGATCGGCCCGCCGCACACGAGCTCGAGGCGCCGCCGCCCCGGCGGGCGTGGCCCGGCAACCTGGCGTATGTGCTGTACACCTCGGGCACGACCGGTCGCCCGAAGGGCGTGGCGGTGCCCCACGCGTCGGCGGCCGCGCTGCTCGACTGGGCAGCGGCGACGTTCGAGGCCTCGCAGCGGGCGCGGGTGCTGGCCTCGACCTCGATCTGCTTCGACCTGTCGGTGTTCGAGATCTTCTTGCCGCTCGGCGAGGGCGGGACGGTGGTCGTGGTCGAGGACGT
Source organism: Nannocystaceae bacterium (assembly GCA_041600735.1). GTDB lineage: Bacteria > Myxococcota_A > Polyangia > Nannocystales > Nannocystaceae > Paraliomyxa. Next base: position 26,104 of record JBFIJN010000043.1, on the reverse strand, counting down.
GCTCGCGCTCGCGTCGGGGCGCGCCCCCGACGTGACGCTCGTCAACACCGTGCCCTCGGCGATGCGAGAGCTCGTCCGCATCTGGCACCCGGGGCCGTCGCTGCGCGCGGTGAACCTGGCCGGGGAGGCGCTCGCCCGCGATCTCGTGCAGCGCCTGCACGAGCGAGCGCCCGCGGCCACCGTCTACAACCTCTATGGTCCAACCGAGACGACGGTCTACTCCACCGGGACCGCGCTCGATCCACGCGAGCTGGGGGTGCCGTCGATCGGTCGCCCGATCGCGGGCACGGTGGTCTACGTCCTCGATGCTCGCTTCGAGCGCGCGCCGATCGGGGTGCCCGGCGAGCTCTACATCGGCGGGGCGGGAGTGGCTCGAGGCTACCTGGGGCGTCCGGGGCGGACGGCCGAGCGCTATCTCCCCGATCCGTTCGCGGGCGGTGGGGCGCGGATGTACCGGACGGGCGACATCGTGTGCTGGCGACCCGACGGCACGCTCGAGTACCAGGGGCGCAGCGATCATCAGGTGAAGCTGCGGGGGCATCGCATCGAGCTCGGCGAGATCGAAGCGGCGCTGCGCGGAGATCCGCGGGTGCACGACGCGGTCGCGGTGCTGCGCCCGTCCGCGAGCGGTGATCCCTGGATCGTGGCGTACGTGAAGGCCGGCACGCCGGCTCCCGATCCGGCCGAGCTCGAGGCGCTGGCGCGACGGGCCCTGCCCGCGACCATGGTCCCGGCGAGGCTGGTGGTGCTCGATGAGCTGCCGCGGACGGCGACCGGCAAGGTCGATCGCGCGGCGCTGCCCGAGCCGGCCGCCCCCGCGCACGAGGCCCCGGGCCGCAGCCCGGCCACCGCGGTCGAGGCCGCGATCTGCGAGCTGTTCGGCGAGATCCTCGGGGTCCCCGCGTTCGATCCCGACGGTGACTTCTTCGCCTACGGCGGACACTCGCTGCTGGCCACGGGAGTGGTCGCGCGGGTGAACGAGCGGCTGGGCGTCGAGCTGCCGCTCTCCGCGATCTTCGAGCACTCGAGCCCCGCGCGCCTGTGCGCCCATGCAGCCACGCTCGGGGCCACCCAAGCGCGACCGCGTGGGCCCAGCCCCCGCGCGGGCGCCGACGAGTGGCTGCCGCTCTCGTTCGCGCAGGAGGGCATGTGGTTCTACGACCGCCTGCGTCCGAGGAGCGCGCTCTACAACCTCCCCGTCGTGCTGCCCTCGCGGGGCGCCCTCGATCCCGAGCTCCTCCAGCGCAGCATCGATCACGTGGTGGCCCGGCACGAGGCGCTGCGCATGCGCTTCGACAGTGTGAGCGGCAAGCCCGTGCAGCGCGTGGTCGATGAGGCGCGGGTCAAGCTCGTGGTCCATGATCTGCGGGCGCTCCCCGCTCGGGAGCGCGAGGCTCGAGCGCGGCGCATCGTAGACCGCGAGCTCCGCCGACCCTTCGATCTGCGTCGCGCTCCGCTGCTGCGCGCGGCGCTCGTGCGCCTGGCGCTCGACGAGCAGATCGTGGTGTTCGTGATGCACCACATCATCAGCGATGGGTGGTCCACGGACATCCTCCAGCACGAGCTCGCGTCCTGCTACGAGACCCTCTCGATGGGTGGGCTGCCCGCGCTGCCCGCTCTCGAGCTCGGCTACGGCGACTACGTGCGGTGGCAGCGGAGCACGATGAGCCCCGCCTTCCTCGAGGAGCGACTCGCTCGCATCCGTCGCGAGCTGGCCGGGGCCCCGTCGCTCGTCTCGCTGCCCACCGATCATCCGCGCCCGGCCCAGCCCACGTTTCGCGGCGGCATCCTCTCGTTCGAGCTCGACGGCGGCGCGAGCGAGGCGCTGGCCCGCATCGCGGCCGCGCACGGGGCCACGCTGCACATGAGCTACCTCGCGGTCTTCGCCGCGCTCCTGCACGGCTACGCGGGCCAAGACGACGTGGTGATCGGGATTCCGATGGCCAATCGCGGCCGCAGCGAGTGGCGCGAGGTGATCGGGCTGTTCACCAACACGGTCCCGGTCCGCATCGGCTGCGGGCCCGATCCGACGTTTGCGACGCTGCTCGAGCGCACCCGCGAAGCCGCGGTGGCCGCCTACGCGCGCGAAGATCTGCCGTTCGATCGCGTGGTCCAGGAGCTGAGCCCCGCCCGCGCGCTGAGCTACCACCCGATCTTCCAGGTGATGTTCGGGTTCCAGGAGCTCGGGGGCGCCGCGGGCTCTGGCTCGCAGGAGGTGCTGGGGGGCACGGACACGGCGAAATTCGATCTCTCGCTCAGCCTCAGCCACGCGGGGGGCCGCGTGTCGTGCGTGCTCGAGTATGCGACGGATCTGTTCGAGCGCGCCTCGATGGAGCGGGTGGTGCAGCGCTATCGAAGGATGGTCGAGGCGCTGGGGGCCGAGCCGACGCGGCCGCTGGCCACGCTCGTGCCGCTCGACGACGAAGAGCGAGCATGGTGCGCTGCAGGTCGGCGCGACTCGGTCGCTCCCGCGCCCGCGCTAGGGGCCGCGCCTGCGCCCGCGCCGATCGACGAAGCGCGAGGCGAGTCGCTGGCCCCGCGCGCGAGCACCGAGGTCGAGCAGCAGATCGCGATGGTGTGGACCGAGATCCTGGGGCACGCCGAGTTCGCGGTGAACCAGAGCTTCTTCGAGGTCGGCGGGCACTCGCTCGCGGCGATGTGCGTGATGACGCGCATCGGGGAGATCTGGGGGGTCGAGATTCCCTTCGAACGCATCTTCATCACGCCCACGATCGACGCGCTCGCGCGCGCGGTGCAAGCGGCCCACTCCAGGGAGGGGTCCGGGGAGGGGCCCGAGGCCGGCGAAAACCCGGATCGCCGGCCCGAGCTCGGCCGTGTCGAGCGGGGTCCCGTGATCCCGCTGTCGTTCGCCCAGGAGCGCCTGTGGTTCCTGGACCAGCTCACGCCGGGCCTCCCCGTGTACAACATTCCGTTCGCGCTCGAGCTCCACGAGGCGGTCGACATCAGCGCGCTCGAGCGCAGCCTCGAGCGGCTGAGCGAGCGCCACGAGGGGCTGCGGGCGCGCTTCATCGCGGGCGCGGCGGGGCCCGAGCAGGTGATCGAGCCGGTGATGGCGATCGAGCTGGCGGTCACCGATCTCTCGCGAGCGCATCCCCGCGAGCGACGCGCCCAAGCCGAGCGCGTGATGAGCCTGGAGGCGCGGCGCTACTTCGATCTCTCGAGCGGCCCGCTGCTCCACGCGCACCTGCTGAGCCTGGGCGCGCGCGAGCAGCTGCTGTTGCTGACGATGCACCACATCGTCGCGGATGCGCGCTCGGTCGACATCATGCAGCGCGACCTCTTGGCGCTGTACGAGGCCGAGCGCCTGGGGGTCCCCGACGAGCTGCCCGAGCTGAACGTGCAGTACGCCGACTTCGCGATCTGGCAGCGGACCTGGCTGACGGGTGAGCGGCTCGCCGCCGAGCTGGGCTACTGGCGCGAGAAGCTCGCGGGTGCCCCGCGGCTGCTGGCGCTGCCCACCGATCGGCCGCGACCGCTGGTGCAGAGCCACGCCGGGGAGCAGCGACCCCTGACCCTCGGTCGCGAGACGTCGGCGGAGATCCGCCAGCTCGCGAGCGAGGAGCAGGCGACGCCGTTCATGGTGCTCTTCGCCGTGTTTGGCGCGGTGCTGGGGCGCTGGAGCGGCGCGGCCGATCTCGTGGTGGGCACGCCCGTGATCGGGAGGCCGCGCCGCGAACTCGAGGAGCTGGTGGGCTTCTTCTCGAACACGCTGCCGATGCGCCTGCAGCTCGCCGCCTGCTCCACGTTTCGCGAGCTGGTGCGGCACGTCCGCGAGGTCGTCATCGAGGCGCTCGCGCACCAAGATGTGCCGTTCGAAGCGATCGTGCAGGAGCTCCAGCCCGAGCGCACGCTCGCGCACAACCCCCTGTTCCAGGCGATGTTCGCGTTCCAGCGGCCGAGCGAGCAGCGCCCCGCACATGCGGTGCGCGAGGGCGCGAGCGAGGCGATCGGCTCGGGCACCGCGAAGTTCGATCTCACCCTGTTCTTGGTCGACGATGCCGAGCTCCACGGCGCGCTCGAGTACCGCACCGATCTGTTCGAGCCGACCACGATCGAGCGCTTCGCGGCGCACCTGCGCGCGGCGGCCGAGGCCGCGGTCGCCTCCCCCGATGCCGCGCTCGCCGAGCTGTTCCTCGCCAGCCGCTCCGACCGGGCGGCGATCGAGCAGTGGAATGCCACCGCGGTCGCGCTCGAGCCCCGCGAGGCGCTGGCGGGCGAGCTGTGTGCGGCTGCCGCGGCGCGCAGCCCCGAGGCGCCCGCGGTCACCTCGGCCACCGACCGCTCGAGCTACGCCGAGCTGATGCGCCGCGCCACCGCGCTGGCCGCCCAGCTGCGAGGCCGCGGGCTCGGGCCGGATGATCGCGTCGCGATCTCGATCGAGCCCTCGATCGAGCTCGTGGTGGCCGTGCTCGGTACCTGGCTCGCGGGCGGTGCCTGCGTGCCGCTCGACCCGCGCTATCCCGCCGCCCGCTTGGCGTTCATGGTGGAGGATTGCGGCGCGCGCTGGATCGTCGGGCCAGGCCTCACCGTCGAGCCGCTGGGCGCAGCGCTCGAGCCGGGCGCGCAGGTCGGGGCCCCGCGGTCGGCCGGGTCGCCCGAGCAGCTCGCCTACGTGATCTACACCTCGGGCTCCACCGGCCAGCCCAAGGGCGTCGCGATGACCCACCGCGCGCTCGTCAACCTGGTGCAGTGGCAGCGCGGTCGCCCCGAGCGCGGCGCGGCGCGGCGCACCCTCCAGTTCGCCTCGCCCAGCTTCGACGTGTTCTTCCAGGAGCTGCTGCTGTGCCTGGCGAGCGGGGCGGAGCTGGTGATCGCGAGCGCCGAGGAGCGCCGCGATCCGCTGCTGCTGCTCGAGCGCTGTCGCGAGCGCCGAGTGGAGCGAGTGTTCGTGCCGTTCGTCGCGCTGCGCGAGCTCGCCGAGGCGGCCGCGAGCCGTCCGCCGCTCCCCGAGCTTCGCGAGGTGATCACCGCGGGCGAGCAGCTCCAGGTCACCCCTGCGATCCGCCGTTGGTTCGGCGCCCACCCCAACGCCCGCCTGTTCAATCACTACGGTCCCTCGGAGACCCATGTGATCACCGAGGAGTGCCTCGCTCCCGATCCCGCGCAGTGGCCCGCGCTGCCGCCGATCGGGCGCGCGATCGCCAATGCGCGGCTCTACGTGCTCGACGGCGAGCTGCGGCCGCTGCCGGTGGGGGTGCCCGGCGATCTGTACCTGGGCGGCGTGGGTCTCGCCCGCGGCTACCTCGATCGCCCTGCGCTGACCGCCGAGCGCTTCCTGCCCGATCCGCACGCGGCCGAGCCCGGGGCGCGGATGTATCGCTCGGGGGACCGCGCGCGCTGGCTCGCGGATGGGCGCGTGGAGTTCCTCGGCCGCAGCGACGATCAGGTCAAGGTCCGGGGCTTTCGCGTCGAGGTCGGCGAGGTCGAGACGGTGCTGGCCGGGCTGCCGGGCGTGCGCCAGGCGGTCGTGCTCGCGCTGCCGGATGCGAGCGGCGACCACCGCCTCGTCGGCTACGTGCTCGGCGAGGATGCGAGCGTGGACGCGAGCGCGCTGCGCCAGGCGCTGGGCGGGCTGCTGCCCGAGCCGCTCGTCCCGGCCGTGCTCGTCGTGGTCGACGAATTTCCGCGGACGCCGAGCGGCAAGATCGACCGCCGCGCGCTGCCGGCTCCCCGCAGCGTGGCCGCGCCCACGCTCGCGCCGATCAACGACGTCGAGCGCGTGGTGGCCCGCGCGTGGGGCGAGGTGCTGGGGCTCGAGCAGGTGGGTCGCGACGAGAGCTTCTTCTCGCTGGGTGGCCACTCGCTGCGCGCGACCCAGGTCAGCGCGCGCCTGCGCGAGCGCTTCGACCTCGAGATTCCGGTGCGCTGGATCTTCGAGCATCCGACCGTGGCGGGCCTGGCCGCTGCGATCGTCGAGGCCATGCCCGCGGCGGCCGCGACCTCGGCGGGGCGCGTGGCCGCGATCCCGGTGCTCCCGCGCGATGGCTCGCCGCTGCCTGCGTCGTTCGCCCAGGAGCGGCTGTGGTTCCTCGACCAGGTCGCGCCCGGCAGCCCCGCCTACGACCTCACCTGCGGCTACGCGTTCCCGGCCTCGCTCGACGTGGAGCTGCTGCGGCGCAGCCTCGACGCGCTCGTGGCCCGCCACGAGGCGCTGCGCACCGTGTTTCGCGAGGTCGATGGAGCGCCCGTGCAGGTGATCGCGCCCGCGGCCCGGGCCACCCTCGAGGTCGTCGAGCTCTCGGCGCTCGCGCCCCGCGAGCTCGAGGCCGAGGTCGCGTGCTACGCCGAGGACGAGTCACGCCGCTCGTTCGACTTGCGTCACGGTCCGCTGTTTCGCGCCACGCTGCTCGAGCTGGGCGCGCGCGGCCACGTGCTGCTGCTCGCGATGCACCACATCATCTCCGATGCCTGGTCGCTGAAGATCCTCCATCGCGATCTGATGGCGATCTACGAAGACCTGGAGCGCGGCCGCCCTCCGTCGCTGCCCCGCCTGCGCGTGCAGTATGCCGACTTCGCCGGCTGGCAGCGCGAGCAGCTCGGCGGCGCGGCGCTCGAACAGCTGATCGAGGCCTGGCGCCGCCACCTCGCGGGTGCGCCCCAGCGGCTCGAGCTGCCCACCGATCGCCCGCGCCCCACCGTGCAGGTCGCTCGCGGGGGCACCCATGCGTTCGAGCTCGATCCAGCGCACGTCGCGGGATTGCAAGCGCTGGCGCGGGAGGAGGGCGCCACGCTGTTCATGACGGCGCTGGCGGTGTTCATCGAGCTACTCGGTCGCTACTCGCGGCAGCAGGACTTCTTGGTCGGCACCCCGGTGGGCGCCCGGCCGCGCGCCGAGCTCGAGGAGGTCGTGGGGCTGTTCGTGAATACACTGGTGCTGCGCTGCGAGCGAGCGGGGGACCCGAGCTTTCGCGCGCTGTTGGGGCGCGTGCGCCAGGAGACGATCGGCGCCTACGCGCGCGCCGACCTCCCGTTCGAGCGGCTCGTGGAAGCGCTGCACCCACGCCGCGATCTCGGGGTCAGCCCGCTGGTCCAGGTCGCGTTTGGGCTGCACCACGGCGAGGACGCGGGCCCGCCGAGCAACGACCCCGCGAGCGCCTCGCGAGCGCCCCACGCCCTCACCGGCAACGGGACCGCGAAGTTCGATCTCAGCTTGGTGATGACCGAGGTCGACGGGCGCGTGCACGCGGTGCTCGAGTACGACCGCGATCTGTTCGAGGCCGCGACCATCGCTCGCATGGCCACGCACTTCGAGGCGCTGGTGCAGCAGGCGATCGTCGCCCCAGACGTCGCGATGTCCGAGTGGAACCTGCTGGGGGCGGCGGAGGCCCGCGACGTGCTGGGGCGCTGGGCCGAGGGTCCACCGCGACCGCTCGACCATGGGCTCGGCGAGCTCGTCGCACGCCACGCGGCGCGCGATCCCAGCGCCCCTGCGGTCGAGGGCCCCGACGGCGAGCTCGGCTACGCGGAGCTCGACGCTCGGGTGCAGCGCCTCGCGAGCGGGCTGCGGGCGCTGGGAGTCGGCGCCGAGGTTCGCGTGGGCGTGTGCCTCGGCAACGCGGTGAGCCTGCCCGTCGCCTTCCTCGCGATCCTGCGCGCCGGTGGGGTCTACGTGCCGCTGGATCCCGCGCTCCCGCGCGCGCGCCTGGACTACGTCATCCAAGACGCCGCGGTGCAGGTGCTGATCACCGACCGGTCCGGCGCCGAGCGGCTCGCGGACTGCGGGGCTCGCATCGTCTGCACCGACGCTCTCGACGCGCTGCCCGCGAGCGACGAGCCCCCCGCGGTCCTCCACCCCGAGCAGATCGCCTACGTGGTCTACACCTCGGGCTCGACCGGCCAGCCCAAGGGCGTGATGGTCACCCACCGCGGTCTGCGTGCCCTGCTCGCCGCGCAGCTGCACGCGCTCGGCCTGCGCCCCGCCGATCGCGTGCTCAAGTTCGCCACGCCGAGCTTCGATGCCTCGGTGTTCGAGCTGGCGCTCACGTTCGCGGCGGGCGCGACCCTGTGCCTCGAGCCGCAGCCCGAGCTGCATCCGGGGCCCGAGCTCGTCGCGCTGCTGCAGCGCCGTCGCATCACCATGGTCACGCTGCCGCCCTCGTCGCTCGGGGTGCTCGCGGTCGAAGACTGCCCGGCGCTGCGGCTGTTGTTCGTCGCGGGCGAGGCCTGTCCGGCCGAGCTGGTCGCGCGCTGGGCCCCGGGTCGGCGGATGATCAACGGATACGGGCCCACGGAGACCACGGTGTGGGCCAGCTACGCCGAGTGCACCGCGGACGGCCGCCCCCCGCCGATCGGGCGCCCCGTCGCCAATGCGCGCGTGCGCATCCTCGACCGCGACCTGCGACCCGTTGCGGTGGGGGTGCCGGGCGAGCTGTGCATCGGCGGGGTGATGGTGGCGCGCGGCTACCTCGGGCGTCCCGATCTCACCGCGGCCGCCTTCATCCCCGATCCTTGGGGTCCGCCCGGCTCGCGCATGTACCGAAGCGGCGATCTGGTGCGGTGGCGCGCCGACGGCAACATCGACTTCCTCGGACGCATCGACGGACAGATCAAGCTCCGCGGCGTTCGCATCGAGCCCAGTGAGATCGAGGCCGCGATCGCGAGCATGCCGGGGGTGGCGTACTGCGTGGTCGTGCTGCGCGAGGATCGGCCGGGGAACCCGATGCTCGTGGCCTACGTGGTGCCGACGCCCGCGGCCGAGCTCGACGGCGCCGGGATCCGCGGCGCGCTCCAGGAACGGCTCCCGCGCTTCCTCGTGCCCGCGCGCGTGATCGTCTGCGAGGAGCTCCCGCGCACGCCCAGCGGCAAGCTGGATCGACGAGCGCTGCCCGCACCCGCCGACATGGGCGCCGAAGCGGCCGCGCCCCCGCAGACCACCGCCGAGGCGGCGATCTGCCGGATCTGCAGCGAAGTGCTCGGGGTCACCGCGGGGCGCGACGACAACTTCTTCGAGCTCGGCGGCCACTCGCTGCTGCTGACGAAGGCCCTGTCGCGGATCCGCGACGAGCTCGGCCTCGAGATTCCCGTGCGTCGCATGTTCGAGGCGGCCACGCTGGCGGAGCTCTGCGAGGGGCTCGAGGTCCAGGGACCGAGCTCGACCACGAAGATCGCATGCGTGCCACGCACGACCCGCATCCTGGCCACCCACGAACCCGCGGAGCAGCCTCATGAGTGAGAGCGAAGACACCACCGAGTACCAGGTCGTCGTCAACCACGAGGAGCAGTACTCGATCTGGCCCGCCGAGCGCGAGATCCCCTCGGGTTGGCATGCGGCTGGCTTTCGCGGCCCCAAGGCGGGCTGCCTGATCTACATCGAAGAGCACTGGACCGACATGCGTCCGCTCAGCCTGCGCAAGCAGCTCGAGCACATGGAGACCGAGACCGCAAAGACCGCAAAGGAAGAGGACGAGTAACCACCATGGACACCCAGCAATCCCCCGAAGATCCCACGCTGAAGGCCTTCGAGACCCCGTACAACGAGTACATCGGCGCGCTCGCAGGCATCTCGGACGAGCTGAGCGCTCGGCTGATGGAGGCGCAGAAGAGCTACGCCGAGGCCGGAGCGGCCGGGCCCGAGTCGGCCGCCAGTGCCCACGACAAGGCGATCCACGGCTACATCGGCGCGGTGCGAGCCACCTGGGAGGGCTCGCAGCAAAAGTATGGCGAAGCCTATGCGAGCTATGTCGAGGCCTACCGCGAGGCCTGGGCCAACGTCGATCCGGCCAGCATGTCGCCGCAGGCCTTGGCCATGATCGGCCAGAGTGCCGCCGCAGCGGCGGGCTATGCCGCGTCGACGATCGGCAATTGGTCGCTCGTGGCGGCAACCGGGATTCCGCCCTGGGCCCTGTCGACGCCGCGCTGAGGCCACGTCTCGCGCGCTGGCCTTCGTTCAGTGGCGCTCGCACGGCGCCATCCCTCGCGAGGACGAGCATGATACCGAATCGCTTCGCCTACGATCTCAACCTCGAGCGCGCCACCCACTACGGCGACTGGCGCAGCGCGTTCTGGCCGCCAGCCGCCGACTATCGCTTGTTCTGTCTCGACCTCGCGAGCGCCACCCCAGCGCTCGGGCCCGAGCTCCTCACCGAGCTGGACTCGCTCACCACGCTCATCGATGCCGCCTGGCAGCACGACAAGGCGCTCGCTTCGGGCCCCGAGCCGCGCATCCGCCAGGCCGGCGCGATCGCGGCGGGCATGCGCCGCATCGCCGCGCTGCTGCCCGAGCCCAGCGATCGTCGGGCGCTCGAGCTGCGCGCCCATGCGCTCGAGCACGGCTACGGCGACAGCCTGGCCACGCTCGCCGAGCTCGACGAAGACATCACCCTCGTCGCGGGGCGGATCTCCACGTGGTACGGCAAGCAGACCCGCGGCCTGCCCACCGCGTTTGGCTGCGCTCGGGACCACGAGGCCCAGGCGGCGGTGCGGGCCGCGACCGCGCGGCTCGGCGAGCTCGCGGACTACGTCCGCGCCCTTCACTCGCAGCTGCGGCTCGGTGAGATCCCCGCGTTCTCGGCGACCCAGCTGTTCTTCATGGCCGGCGAGGGCAACCGGCACCCCAAGCACATCGCGTACTTCTTGCCCGAGGACGAGGGGGTGAAGCGCTCCCCGTTCAAGAAGACCTACTACTTCGTCAATACCCATCGCTTGCTCGTCGATGCGGTCTCGCTGCCGCTCGCGCGGCAATTCTTGGAGCTCGGGCGGCCGATCGAAGCGAGCGTCGCCGCGCTCGAGCCGATCCCCACCCTCGGCGTCCTCGCCCACGAGATCGGACACTTCGTTCGCAGGCCGGGCGTGAAGCTGGCCCCGATCAACGAGGCGAGCCGCTGGGCCTCGGTGATGCTGCAAGAGACCGCTGCCGACGTATTTGGCACGCTGCTGCTCGCCGAGGTGCTGGCCCCCGCGCTCCACATCGAGCCCGCCCAGGTCATCCTCTACCACCTAGCCGAGTGCCTGCGCTACGTCGATCGCGGGCTCGGCAGCTTCCCCGATTCCGATGGGATGTTCCTCCAGCTCCAGTTCCTCGCCTCGTTCGGGGCGCTCGGCGTCGAGCCGGGCGCGCCGCGGCTGCTGCAGGCCGATCCCGAGGTCGTCGTCGCGGGCTTCCGCGCGCTGGCCCGAGTCCTCGCCGATACGCTGCTCGCCGGCGACGTCGAGCGCTCGCTCGCGCTGTGGCGGACGTACGGCCCCGCCGGCGAGCGCCGCCTGGGTCCGCTCGTGGCCGCGCTCGACCAAGGACCCCACAAGACCATCGAGTATCGACAAGAACGACCCCCGCACGCGCCGCGTCCCCGGTGAGCGGAGAACCTAGCCATGAAAGACTCCATTCATCACTTCTACTGTAGCCCCAGATCCACCGCTGCCGCGGGCAGCTCCCCGCGCAGCATCTACGAGATCTGGGAGCGGGGCGAGGCCTTCAACGACTCCGTCACGCCCTCCACCTACTGCCCCGAGTATCGCGCGCACATGGTGCTGAAGATCCGCTCGCTGTCCGCCGCGCAAGAGCGGGTGTTCTCGATCGGCTGCGGTAACGCCTTCGTCGAGGCCGAGCTCCAGGCCAAGGGGCTGCACGTGCAGGCGATCGACTGCAACGAGGAGGCGGTCGGGCTGGCCGCCTCGAAGGGGGTCGATGCCTTCACCACCAACTTCTTCAGCCTCCCCAACGGGCACCTCGCCAGCTTTGGTGCGATCTATGCCGATGGCCTGCTCGGCCACTTGTATCGCCCCGAAGACGGCCTCGATGGCTTCTTCGCCAAGCTGGTCGCGCTCCAGCCACGGCCCGGCGGGTGGCTCGTGCTCTCGAACGACGCGCCGCTCGAGCCGGAGCTCGAGGTGATGCCCCACGAGCGCGTGAGCGGGTTCTGGCTGCTCTCGCGTACGTTCCTCTGCGAGGCACTCGCACGGTTTGGGTTCAGCGTGTGGGAGAGCTATCACTTCCCCTACGAGCGACCGCTCAGCGGGCTGCGCAACCGAACGATCTGCATCGCCCGCGTCGCCAGCTCTGGCGCTGCCGCGCAGTGACCCCATGCCGATCCACGCCGAGTTTGCCCGACGGCTCGCGCCGATCATGCCCGAGCTGGTGGAGCGCCACGGCACGCCGTTTCACATCTACGACGAAGCGGGGATCCTCGCGACCCACCGCGCCGTGGTGAGTGCGTTCGCCGGCGAGCGCTTCCGCCAGTACTTCGCGGTCAAGGCCCTGCCCAACCCCGCGGTGCTCACCGCCTTGGTCCGCGCCGGCAGCGGGCTCGACTGCTCGTCCGCGGTCGAGCTGCAGCTGGCGCGGGCGAGCGGTGCCGTCGGCGAGGACGTGGTGTTCACCTCGAACAACACCTCGCGCGAGGAGTACGAGCAGGCGCTCGCCGCCGGCGCGCTCATCACCTTCGACGACGAGCGCTACCTCGCGCGCGCGAGCGAGCTGCCGAGCATCGTCGCGTTCCGCGTGTCGCCGCAGGGGAGCGCGGCGCGATCGACCCTGATGGGGCGCGCCGGGGAGTCCAAGTTCGGGGTCCCGCGCGCGCGACTGGTGAGCGCCTACGCCGAGGCCCGTCGCCGCGGGGCCCAGCGCTTTGGCATCCACGGCATGACCTGCGCCAACGAGCTCGACGCGGGCCATGCGATCCGCGCGGCGCAAGAGCTGGTCGAGGACGCCCAGGTGATCGCGCGAGCGCTCGGCCTCCACTTCGACTACATCAACTTCGGCGGCGGCCTGGGCATCCCCTATCGCCCCGAGGACCCGCCGTTCGAGCTGGCGGCGCTGGCCGTGGCGATCCGCGAGGCGCTGGCCGCCCTTCCCGAGCCGCGCCCCCGCGTGCTGATGGAGTGCGGTCGCTACATCAGCGGGCCGCACGGCGTGCTCGTGGCGCGGGTGATCAACCGCGTCCGCAAGGAGCGCGAGATCGCGGGCCTCGATGCCTCGATGTCCGCGCTGATGCGCCCGGCGATCTACCCGAGCGCCTATCACCACATCAGCCTGCCGTTCGCCGAGGCGCGGCCCTCGGTCACCGTCGATGTCGTGGGCTCGCTGTGCGAGAACATCGACCGCTTCGCGGTCGGGCGCACCATGCCGGACCCGGCCGAGGGCGACATCGTGTACGTGCACGACACCGGGGCCCACGGACACGCGATGGGCTTCACCTACAATGGGCGCCTGCGGCCGGCCGAGCTGCTGCTGCGCGAGAGCGGCGAGGTGGTCGAGATCCGCCGCGCCGAGGGGTTCGAAGACTACGTCGCCACCGTGCGCTGGGAGCCGCTCCCGGTCCACGCGGGCGCCAACCAACGCGAAGGCGAGCACAGCCCATGAGCGCACGCTCGCGAACAGGACGTGCGGCATGAGTGGACTCGTTGGCTGGATTGACTTTCGCCGTGATCTGACCACGCAGCGCGAGGTGTTCGCGTCGATGGTGAGCACGATGCAAGCGCGCGGCCCCGACGCGAGCGGGTCGTGGTGCTCGCGCCACGCGGCGCTCGGCCACCGCCGGCTCGCGGTGACCGATGTGGCCGGCGGCGGGCAGCCTCGCGTGATCGAGACCAAGGAGGGCCCCGTCGTGGCCGTGCACGCGGGGAAGATCTACGACGCACCCGAGCTGCGGCGCGAGCTCGAGGCGCTCGGTGGGGCGTTCGAGACGCGCGCCGATGTCGAGGTGCTGCTGCGCGCGTTCCTGCACTGGGGAGATCGGTTCGTCGAGCGCCTCGACGGGATGTTCGCGTTCGCGATCTGGGACGGACGAGCGCAGCGCCTGCTGCTCGGGCGCGACCGGCTGGGGGTCAAGCCGCTCTACACGTTTGCGTACCCCGGCGGCCTCGTGTTCGCCTCGGAGCCCAAGGGCATCATGGCCAACCCGAGCTTCGAGGCGCGCTTGGACCTGGCCGCGCTGCCGATCCTCTTGCAGCCCCGGCTCGCGCGCGCGGGCGAGACCCCGCTGGTGGGGCTGCGCGAGCTCCCGCCCGCGCACCTGCTCTCGTACTCGCGCGAGCAAGAGCCGGCCTACGAGCGCTACTGGAGGCTGACCAGCCGCCCGCATACCGAGTCGTTCGAGGACACCGCACGGCACGTGCGCGCGCTGCTCGAAGAGATCGTCACGCGCGAGCTGGTGGCCGACGTCCCGCGCGGGGCCATGCTCTCGGGCGGCATCGACTCGACCTCGGTCGCGGCGCTCGCGATGAAGGCCCTGGGCGCCGAGCATCCGCCGCGTGCGCTCGAGACGTTCTGCGTGCAATTCGAAAGCGACCCCGATCACTTCGTGGCCTCGGAGCTGCGCCCAGAGGTCGATGCGCCGTATGCCGCGAGCGCGGCGGCCTTCCTGGGCACGCAGCACCACACCCTGACCGCGTCGGCCCACGGCCTGCACGACGTGCTCCCCGCCACTCGCCGCGCGCGGGACCTGCCGGGCTGGGGCCAGTTCGATGCCTCGATGTACCTGCTGTTCTCGCACATGCGCGAGCACTGCAAGGTCGCGCTCACCGGCGAGGCCGCCGACGAGATCTTTGGCGGGTACCCCTACTTCTTCAAGCCCGAGCTGCTCGCGCGCGACCAGTTCCCGTGGCTGGGCGATGCACCGCGGCTGAGCGATCACCTCTCGCCCGAGGTGCGCCGCCACGTCGACCCGCGCGAGGACGAGCGCGCGAGGTATGCCGCGCTGCTCGCCGAGGTCCCGCGGCTCGCGGGCGAAGACCCGGCCGAGGCGCGGATGCGCGAGGTGTTCTACTTGGGCCTGTCGGGGCCGCTGGCCGTGATCCTCGACCGCAAGGATCGCATGAGCGCCTCGCAGGGCCTCGAGGTGCGGGTCCCGTTCTGCGACCACCGCTTGGTCGAGTACGTGTGGAACGTGCCGTGGTCGATGAAGGCGCAGGGCGGGGTCAAGGGGCTGCTCAAGGCGGCGATGGCCGATCTTCTGCCCGCGTCCACGCTCGCGCGCAAGAAGAGCGCCTACCCCCATGTCCAGAGCCCCGAGCACGACCGCGGGCTCGTCCGCGAGGCGCGGCGGATCGTGGCCGATCGCCGCTCACCGATCGCCTGGCTGTTCGATGGGGCCGGCCTCGAGCGCTGGCTCGCCGAGCTCGGGCTCGACTCGCCCGCCGCCGCCACCCCGCGCACCTTCCCGGGGGGCGCGAGCCCGGCCTACATGCTGATCCACTTGATCGAGCTCAGCCAATGGATCGAAGATTACCGGGTCTCGGTTCGCTGAGGCGGATCGCAAGTGATGAGGTCGAGCGATGTTGGAGCTCATCCCAATAACCAGCGCAATTGGCACCGAGGTCCGCGGCGTGGACGTCACCCAGCCGATCACCGACGCGGACTTCGAGCGCATCTACCAGGCGTGGATCGACACCACGATCCTGCTGTTCCGCGGGCAGTCGATGACGCGCGAGCAGCATGTGCAGCTCACGCGGAGGTTCGGTGAGGTCGTCAGCTACACGCGCAGTCGCTTCTCCGAGCGCGAGCAGCCCGAGATCCTGGTGCTCTCCAACCTCACCGAGGACGGCAAGCCGATCGGCTCGCCGGTGAGCGGGCGAGTGTGGCACACCGACGGGCACTACCTCGACGATCCACCCGCCGGGTCGATGCTCCATGCGCTCGAGATTCCACCGGTGGGCGGCGACACCTTGTTTGCCAACATGTTCGCCGCCTACGCAGCGCTCCCCGAGCTCGTCAAGCGACAGCTCGAGGGTCGGCAGGTGCTCATCAGTCGGATCCAGTCGCGCCCCTACAACTACCCGGAGCGGCCACCACCGACCCCCGAGGAGCTCGAGGAGTGGGTCGACATGCCGCAGCCGATGGTGCGCGTGCACCCCGAGAACGGGCGCAAGGCGCTCTACACCGGCGGCAACGTGCCGTGGCGGGTGGTGGGCATGGACGAGAGCGAGAGCGCCCCGCTCGTGACCTTCGTGCAGGAATTCTCGGTGATGCCGCGATTCACCTATCGCCACGTGTGGCGCAGCGGCGACATCATCGTGTGGGACAATCGGAGCGCGATGCACTGTGCAACCGCCTATGATCAAGTGAATCATCGCCGCCAGCTGCATCGCACGACCTTCGCCCAGCGCAGCGCTGGCCCGGATCGGGCGCCGCTGCGGTTGCACGGCTGAGGGGGTTCGGGTAAGAACGCAACGCATGCCCACGTGGGACTATGTCATCGTGGGCGCGGGTGCAGCGGGGTGCATCTTGGCCGCCCGCCTGAGCGAGACGACCGGCGCGCGCGTGCTGCTGCTCGAGGCCGGGACCAAGGGTCGCTCGCCGCTGCTGTCGATTCCCGCGGCCGAGACGCTGCTCGTGGGCAACCCCCGCTACGACTGGCGCTTCTCGACCGAGCCCGATCCCACGCTCCACGATCGCTGCCTCGGGATCCCGCGCGGTCGCGTGCTCGGGGGCTCCAACCAGATCAACGGCATGCTGTTCGTTCGCGGCCAGCGCGACGACTTCGACGGCTGGGCGCGCCTGGGCGCCGACGGCTGGGGCTGGGAAGACGTGCTCCCGTACTTTCGCCGGCTCGAGGACTGGCAGGGCGGAGCCGATGCGCAGCGCGGGGCCGGAGGTCCGATACGGGTCGAGCTGCCCCGTCAGCGCGAGCGGCTGTGCGACGTGTTCATCGAGGCCGCCGCCCAGCTCGGCTATGCAGCGAACCCCGACTACAACTCGGGCAGCCTCGAGGGCTTTGGCTACTATCAGTGCACGCATCGCGCCGGCCGCCGGGTCTCGGTGGTCGATGGCTACCTGCGCGGCGGGAGCCACCCCAACCTCGAGATCAAGACCGACGTGCTGGTGACCGGGCTGCGCTTCGCGGCGCAGCGCTGCGTGGGGGTCGACTATCTCGTCGACGGCACCACCCACCAGGTCTCGGCCGCGCGCGAGGTCATCTTGGCCGCGGGCTCGATCGGCTCGCCGCAGCTGCTCGAGCGCTCGGGAGTGGGCAACCCCAAGTTCCTGGCCGAGGCCGGCGTTCCCGTTCGCCACGCGCTGCCGGGGGTGGGCGAGAGCTTCCAAGACCACTTTGCCGCGCGGGTTCGCTGGCGCGTTCGTCAGCCGGTGAGCTTCAACGAGCGCACGCGCGGGCTCGCGCTCGCCCGCGAGCTGGCGCGCTACCTGGTGGAGCGCCGCGGCGTGCTCAGCATGCCGATCGCGATCGGCTACGGGTTCGTGCGCTCCCACGCGAGCGAGCCGCTCCCCGATCTCCAATTCCACTTCGCCCCCGCGAGCTACGGGCCCGGCTCGCGTCGCCGCCTCGAGCCGCAGCCCGGCATGACGCTCGGGGTCTATCCGCTGCGCCCGAGCGCGCGCGGGTCGATCCATGTGCGCAGCGCCGACCCGCGCGAGGCCCCCGCGATCCGGCCGCGCTTCTTGTCGCACGAAGACGACGTGCGCCGCTTGATCGCGGGCATTCGCCTCGCGCGGCGCATCGTGGCCGCACCTGCGTTCGATCCGTACCGCGGTGAGGAGACCACGCCGGGCGCCGAGACCGAGGACGACGACGCACTCCTCGAGCACCTGCGCGCCAAGGGTGACACCTCGTTCCATCCCGTGGGGACCTGCCGCATGGGCACGGGCGCCGACGCGGTCGTCGACGCGCGGCTGCGGGTGCATGGGCTCGACGGGGTGAGGGTCGTCGATGCCTCGGTCATGCCCACCATCGTCTCGGGCAACACGCAGGCCGCGACGATGATGATCGCAGAGAAGGGCGCAGCGATGATCCACGACGACGCCCGCGCGCGGTAGGATCCGATGACCCACACGATCGATCCTGGGGATCCCGGCGAGGCCGACGTGGCCGCCCTCCTCGCGGCCTCGGAGTCGCTCGCCTACGCGCTCTATCCGCCGCAGAGCGTGCACATGCTCGATGTCGCGGAGCTGACGCGCCCCTCGGTTCGCTTCTTGGTCGCGCGCTCGGCCGAGGGCACCGCCGAGGGCTGCGGCGCCGTCGTGCTCGAGGACGACGGCACGGCCGAGCTCAAGCGCATGTTCGTGACCCCCAGTGCGCGAGGCCGTGGCCTCGGCGCGAGCTTGCTGGGCCGGCTCGAGGACGAAGCTCGCCGCGCCGGGGTGGGGGTCATCCGCCTGGAGACGGGGGTGCAGCAGCCCGAGGCCATCGGACTCTATCGCCGCTTTGGCTACGTCGATCGCGGACCCTTCGGCCGCTACGCCGAGGATCCGCTGAGCGTGTTCATGGAGAAGCGACTGGCGCTGTCGCCGTAGTGAGGGCTAGCCGCCCGCGGCCTCGAGCAGCCCACACGCGAAGAACCCGGGCGCAAACGACTGGATCAGGTACTTCCCCGGGACCAGCCCGCCCTGCGCCTCGCAGTGCATCAGGTTGATCATCCAGTCACAGTTGCCGCAGTGGGCGCGAGTCGCCAAGGTCTCGATGTACAGCTGGTTGCGAGCGACCCCGCAGATGTTCGCGTTGAACATCGCCACCGGCTTGTAGAAGTTGGTGGAGAAGCAGCGCTGGATCTCGCCGAGCTTGGTCTCGCAGCGCCCGAGGACCTGCTCCATCGTGCCCAGCGCGACGCGCTTGCGCGACATGAAGTCGTCCTTGCCGAGGAACCCGGAGAAGTCGACATCCACGCCAAACGCGAGCAGTGAGAGGCGGGGGGCCTCGGTCCTCGTGACCATGCAGCTGGTGACCGCGTCGCCGAACAGGGCGAACGACTGGATCCGCTCGCGATCCTCCACGACGAAGTCGAAGGTCACGACGACCACGTGGCTCACGCGCGGATCGGCGAACAGCTGGTGCGCGTGGTCGAGCGCGGTCAGCGAGCTGGCGCACTGCTGGAGGGAGACGAGCAGCGGGACGCAGTTGACCAGGCCCAGGCGCTCGAGCACGGTGCGGGCAAAGTCTGGCGCGAGGTGGCGCAGCTTGTGATCCGAGGTCGAGAAGAGGATGTGCGTGATGGCGTCCGCGGAGACACCGCTGGCCGCGATCGTCTTGGCCACGCACGCGATGACGTAGCTCTCGAGCGGCTGGGTCATCTGCCAGAACGTGCCGCAGCCCATCGCGGTCAAGCTGAGCCCGAGGCCCTTGTCGGTGCACAGCGAGGCGAAGTCCTCGATGGACTCGGGCGATCGCTCGTGCTCGCCAAACTCGCTGGCAAACGCTCCAATGTCGAGTGGCTGGAGTTGCTGTGCTGTCGACATCCGTATATGGCTCCTGTGTGCTGGCGAGGGTGGGGCTAGGGCGTGGCCGCGTTGTCGCGACGGATGTCGCGAAACACGGAGATGATGCCCTCGATCGAGTCGAGCTTGTTCACCCAGTCGGGGTTGAAGCCGGCGTGGGAGACCCCGTGCGCCTCCATGTAGTTGGCGACCAGCATGATGACCCCGAGCGAGGTGATGCCGAGCTGCTCACGCCGGCTCGCGCCCTCGAGGTCCTCGAGGCGGACGTTGGCCAGGTGGTCCTGTGCGTTGATGAAGCGGCACAGCTCTTGGATGCCCTCGGCGTCGACCATCGCTCGCCCTCAGAATGCCTTCGGAAACGGGTAGCCGTTGAGGTTCTGCTGGTGAAGCCGGTTGTGGCGGTAGTGGTCCTCGCCGGCCACCAGCACGCAGCCGTGATAGTCGAGGCTGATCTCGTCGCCGAACTCGCTCAGGCGGGTGACGCCGTCGTAGACCTTGACCGAGGGGGCCACGTAGCGCGAGGCGAAGCCCAGCCTGGTCTGGTCGGGGGTCGTGTTCGGGAGCGAGCCGTGCACGCACTTGGACGAGAAGATCACGAACTGGCCCGCCTCCATCTCCATGTGGAAGCACGCCTGGCGGTCGGGATCCCAGTCGTCGTCGATCTTGAGCTCCGAGTAGTCGTAGCCGAAGAAGTCATTGCGCTTGGTCTCGACCGTCGTCGTCATCGGCCGCGACTCGTCGTAGTACCACTGCTTGTGCGTCCCGGGCAGGAACGACAGGCACCCGTGCTCGCGGCGCGCCGGCGTGAAGGCGGTCCACACGGTGAGCTCGGCGGCCAGGTGGCGAGACGCCTCGGTGTAGGCCAGCGCGGGCACCGGGGTGCGCGCGTGCTGTGCCGCCGCGAACGTCTCGACCTGATGCCAGCCCGTGCCCGCGTCGCCGGGGTACTTGGGAAAGATGTTGGTCTTCCAGCACAAGATGTCCGCGCCCATCAGCGCGCGGAGCTTGGCCACGATCTCGCGGCGCGTGACGTGCTCGGACAGCGTGTTGCAGTCGAGGTGTCGATCGTAGTTGATGACCGTCGAGTGGTGGGGCTTGTTCTTCGACAGCACCATCTCGATCTTGGCCCGGTTCCAGCGCTCGACGGCGGCCTCGGGCGCGTAGAGCGGGAACGGCCCCACGAACCCGTTGTCGGCAAAGAACTGTAGTTGTGCTTCGGTGAGCCCGTCTTCGTCGTGGGTCGTGCTCGGCATCGGAACCTCCGTAGTCACAGTCGTAGTCACAGTCGTAGTCGTAGTCGGAGCGCTCAGTCGTCGGTCAGCCGGCGATAGAAGAACGTGGTGCTGCACAGCCCACCGCGAGGCCACAGCGCATAGTCGGGAATCTCCCCGCAGCGCTGCCACCCGAGTCGGGTGTAGAGGCGCTCGGCATCGCTGCCGGTGACAGTGTCGAGCACGAGGACGGTCTTGCCGGCCTCGAGCGCGGCCTCCTCGGCGGCTCGCATCAGGGCCTCGCCCAGGCCGCGCCGCCGCGCGCTGCGGTGCACCTGCATCTTGGCGATGTCGGCCCGGTGTGGCTGGTTCTCGGGGGTCGCGAACACCACCTGCACGGTGCCGACGATCTTGCCCGACTCGGGGTCCTCGGCGACGAGCAGGATCCGCTCGCCTCGCGCGGCGCTGTGCAGCGCGCCCTCCCAGTAGGCGAGCGCGCGCTCGCGCGAGAGCGGGAGCATGAACCCCACCGACGCGCCGGCCTCGACGACATCGATGAGGACATCGGTGAGACCCTCGGCGGTGGCTTGGTCTGCGGTGGCGCGACGGATGGTGAAGGGCTTGATCACGGGGCTCCGTGGGTGGGGCTAGGCCGCGGCGGGTGCGGCTCGCGTGGCGAGCAAGGTGCGCAGCGTGCCGCCGAAGAACGCGCGCAGCTGGTGGTGGCGCAGCTGGTCCAAGGGGCCGCCCTCGACGGCGAGCTTGGCGAGGCACTCGTCCTGCCGACCCTGGTGGCGGAACAGCGGCCAGTCGGTGCCGAACAGCACCTTGTGGGGGAAGCCGCGGCGAAACAGCTGATCCATCATCGCGAGGTCTGCCGTCTGGAACCCGCTCACGTCGAGATACACGTTGGGCCTGAACGCGCACATCATGGCACACTCTTCGACGTACGAGACGCTGCCGTGGGCGAGGATGAAGTTGAGCTGGGGGAAGTCTCGCGCGGCCTTGTCGAGCATCACCGGTGAGGCGGTATCGAAGGCGAGCGCCGGCGAGGTCCCCCCAATGTGGATCAGCACCGGCACCTGCCACTGGGCGCAGATCTCGTAGTAGGGGTAGAGCCGCGGATCGCTGGAGTGGAAGCCACACGGCGGGTACACCTTGAGCCCGTGGAATCCCAGCTCGCGAAGGCTGCGTTCGAATAGGTCGATGCCGTCGGTGCCCCAGCGCGGGTCGACCCCGCCGAACACGTAGAACCTGCCGGGGTGCCGCTCGCACACCGACTTGTGGTGGAGCAGAATCTCCTCGATGGTGAGGCGGCCGCCCTCGAGGGCGTAGGTGAAGTCGGGCGCCAAGAGTACCGACTGCGCGATTCCCGCAGCGTCCATCTCGGCGACCAACTCGTCACACTCTGGATCTTGATACTTCGCCAGGTAGATCCCGCGCAGCTTGTTGGCGTCGGCGCGGATGCCCTGGGACACTAGCGCGAGGCGCATGTTCTCGACCACGCCATCCAGGAACGAGGAGGGGATGAAGTCGAGCGAGGCGATGTGACAGTGGGTGTCGATGATGTCCACCCCGTCGACGAGGGCGTTGGGTACGAGTGTCATGGATCGGCGGAGCTCCCGAGCAGATGAACGAGGCGGTGGACGTCACCGACCGTCTGGACGTTGGCCACCTCGTCGGCGTGCCCCATCAGGTCGATGCAGAACTCCTCCTCGAGGCGGAAGGCCAGCGACATGAGCCCGAGCGAGTCGATGCCGAGCTCACCCCGCAGCGACATCGAGGGCTCGACCGGCGCCTGCTGGAGGCGCCGCGGCATGACCTCGCGAACGAGGCGCTCGACGGTGGTCTCGAGCGGCGCGGTGCTCATGCGGGGGGCCCTCCCGCGGCGCCGGCGTCCTCGCCGAGGATCTCGGGTTCGAAGTGGCGCTGGATCGCACGGCGGTCGAGCTTGAGGTTGCGCGTGACGAGACCGGTCTCGGGGCGAAAGGCCGTGCGGGTGACGAGGAACCGCTCGATGCGCGGGGCGCCCTCGACCCGCTGGTGGAGCGCGTCGATGGCCGCCTGGAGCTCGGCGCGAATGCGGGCCTCCTCGGCCTCGCTCGTGTCGGGCTCGATGGCCACGATCGCCACGAGCCACGGCAGCTCGCCCCCACCGATCACCACCACGCGCTCCACGCCCACGGGGGTGGCGAGCTCGCGCTCGAGCGACTCGGGGTGGATCTTCTCGCCGGACTGGAGAAGGATGAGGTTCTTCTTGCGGCCGGTCAGGAACAGATAGCCGTCGTCGTCGATGTAGCCGAGATCGCCGGTGGCGATGCGGCCGTCGGGCAAGAAGGTCTGGGCCTCCTCGGCGGGGTCGACCCCGAAGTAGCCGAGCGCCTGCGGGTGGGGCACGCGGAGGATGATCTCACCGTCGTCCGCGATCGAGACCGAGCCCGGGGTGATCGGTCGCCCGACGGACAGCGCGCGGTCTTGCCCCGGGCGATTCCACGCGATGAAGCCGACCTCGGCGAGACCATAGGCCTGGTACAACGGCAGCTCCGCCGCCTCGAACAGCGCGAGCGTGGACGGCTTGCTGGGCGCCGACCCGGTGAGCAGCGCCCGCACGCGGCCCCCAAACGCCTCGCGGACCGCGGCGCGCAGATCCGCGGGCCCCGCGTGGAAGCGATTCTCGAGGGTCTCGAACAGCGCGGGCGGCCCCAGCACGAAGGTGGGGCGCAAGGCCTTGAAGCTGCGAAACAGGTTGCGCGAGTCGGTGAGCAGGATCTCGGTGTCGCTGCGGAGCGCGGCGTAGACCATCAGGCGCTGCTGGAAGATCGACAGCGGAAGCGCCACCAGGATCCCGTCGTCGGGCCCCAGCTGCCAGTCGCGCGCGAGCACGTCGATGGTGACGTCGACCCCCGCGCCGGAGAGCAGCAGCGCCTTGAGCTGACCCGAGGTGCCCGAGGAGAAGATCACGGTGCACGCGTCGGTTCCGCGCAGTCGTCGACGCAGCCCTCGCTCCTCGCCGGGCGCCCGCACGCGCGCCCCTGGGGCCGCATCTTCGTCGATCGCGATCACCCACGCGAGCTCGGGCTCGCGCTTGGCTCCCCTCGTCACCAGCAGCAGCGAGAGCTCATGGGCGTCGGCGAGCGCCTCGGCCGAGGTCGTGCCCATCGCCTCGGGAAACGCGACCACGATGCACTCGAGCGAGAGCACGGCGAGATCGTAGACGACCCAGGCGTAGCAGTTCTCGCCCAGCAGACCTACGCATGCGCCGGGCTCGAGACCCAGCCCCCGCAGTCGCTCGCGCGCGCGCAGCACGTCCTCCCGCAATTGTGCGAAGGGCACCCTCGTCGCGGTACGGCCATCGAAGAACGTGATGCCGCTGCGAAGTCGCTCCGGAGGGATCGAGAACGGTACGCGGTGCCCGTGCTCATGGGAGGCCGGCGACAGCATTCGTACGCCTCTGGCCGCCGATTCTAGGGCGTTGGCGCCGCGATGTCCAGGCGTGAGGGGGTGCTTGCCGCGAGCGGGGCGGGTGCCGCGGCGGCGTGCGAGTCGTTTGGCCCGCCGGCCGGTTGCGGGGGTCGTCGACTCACTGGACCTTGGAGAGTGGGGCGACTGGGGCGACTGGGGCGACTGGGGCGATTCGGCCGAAGCCGCGACCATGGGGTCGAAACATCGCGGCATCGGCGAGCAGCTCGAAGCGGTCCTTCGAGATCGCGGCGGTCGCTCGATACCCGCTCGGCCGTCCTTGCCGAAACACCTGCCCGGTGGTCGACTCGAGCAAGAAGCCACCTTGCTCGTCCCAGCCCTCGACCCACGCATGGCCCATCCAGCTGCCTTGGGTGTTGATGAGGCCGAACACCAGCGTGGACGGGCGTGCAGCGGCCAGCAGGATGCTACACGCCAGCAGCGAGAGGTCCTCGCAGTCACCGCCGCGTCGCTCGAGGGTGGCCGAGGGAGCCCACCACAGGTCCTGCCCCGTGGGGTCCGGGAGGTAGCGCAGCCGCTGGAGCGCATACTGCTCTTGCAGCCACGCGGCGCACAGCGGCGCAAAGGGTGCGCCCATGCGTCGCACGAACTCGTCGAGTCCACGCGCAATGTCGGTGGTCTCGTGGGGGCGAAGCAGGAACTGCGTGGCCTCGAACCACACGCGGAAGTCTAGCGCGACTCGTAGCCCGTCATGGTGTCCCACTCGGTGTTCCACTCGTATGAGGGTACCAAGGAAGGTCGGTCGATTTCAGCCACTGATGAATCGCCCGCGCTAGGCCGCCTGGGCCCGTCCCGTCACGCGCAGCGGCGGGGTCTCGTCCTGCTCGGGATCGTAGGTGCGGCCGGGCTCGACGTCGATCTCCACGGTCTGCCCCGCGGTGAGCGTGCCGTCGAGGATGCCCTGCGCGACCTGGTCCACGATCGCCTGCTGGATCATCCGCTTGAGCGGTCGGGCGCCGTAGTCGGGGTCGTACCCCGCCTCCGCGAGCAGCTCGAGCGCGGGCTCGGTGAGGTGGAGATCGAGGTCGCGCCGCTCGAGCAGCGGCCGCAGGCGCTGGAGCTGGATCTCGAGGATGCCCCGCATCTGGGTGCGCCCGAGGCGGTGGAACTGCACGATGCCGTCGAGGCGATTGAGGAACTCGGGCCGGAACTGCCGACGCAGCGCGGCCTGCTGCGCGCGCACCAAGGCGTCGCCCGCGAGACCGGTGGCCGCCAGCTCGCTACCGATGTTGCTGGTCATCAGCACGATCGTGTTGCGAAAGTCGACGGTGCGCCCCTGGCTGTCGGTGAGCCGTCCGTCGTCGAGCAGCTGCAGCAGCACGTTGAACACGTCGGCGTGCGCCTTCTCGAGCTCGTCGAGCAGCACCACCGAGTAGGGGCGGCGGCGCACGGCCTCGGTGAGCTGGCCGCCCTCGTCGTAGCCGATGTACCCGGGCGGGGCCCCGATCAGTCGCGAGACCGCGTGCCGCTCCATGTACTCGCTCATGTCGATGCGCACCACGTGGCGCTCGTCGTCGAACAAGATCTCGGCGAGCGCCTTGGCCAGCTCCGTCTTGCCCACGCCGGTGGGGCCGAGGAACAAGAACGAGCCGATCGGGCGGTTCTGGTCGGCGAGCCCGACGCGGGCGCGGCGGACCGCGGCGCTCACCCGGCCGATCGCGTCGTCCTGGCCGACCACGCGCTGGCGCAGCTCGTCCTCGAGGTGGAGCAGGCGAGCCTGCTCGGACTCGAGCATCTTGGACACGGGGATTCCGGTCCAGCGCCCCACGATCTCGGCGATGTCTTCCTCGGTGACCTCCTCGCGCAGGAACGACTCGCCGCCGGCGAGCGCCTGGCGCAGGCGCTCGCGCGCAGCATCCCGCGAGCGCTCGAGCTCGCGCAGCGTGCCGTAGGTGATCTCGGCCGCGCGGTCGAGGTTCCCCTCGCGCTCGGCCCGGGTCGCCTCGTTCTTCATGCGATCGATCTGCTCGGTGAGCTGCTTGGTCTCGGCCATGAGGTCGCGCTCGGTCTGCCAGCGCGAGCGCATCGCCCCGACCTCCTCGCGCAGCCCCGCGAGCTCCTCGTCGATGGCGGCCAGGCGCTGCTTGGGCGCGTCGCCCTTCTCGCGGCGCAGCGCGTTCTGCTCGATCTGCAGGTGGGTGATCTTGCGCTCGCGCTCGTCGATGGGCTCGGGCACGCTCTCGACCTCCATCTTGAGCCGAGCCGAGGCCTCGTCGATGAGATCGATGGCCTTGTCGGGAAGGAAGCGATTGGTGATGTAGCGGTGCGAGAGCCGAGCTGCGGCCACGAG